>NZ_JBSFDD010000014.1:0-212286 GCF_053593715.1 Streptomyces sp. NPDC002125
ATCACCGCCGACGCCGACTACCGCGACGCCCTCACCCTGCTCGTGCCCTGCACCTGCGGCCACGGCTACGTCGGATCGGCCCCGGCCCTCGCCGGTTCTCGTCAGATGCCGGGTCAGGCGTCGCCCTGGCCCAGCTCCCAGAGCTGGAGGTCGGCCGAGGAGTTGACGGCCCATTCCACACCGGTCAGTCCGTCGAGCGAGGCGACGTACTGCTTGCCCTGCCAGATCGGGAGGACGGGGACGTCGTCGGCGACGATCTCCTGGAGCTTCTCGAAGACCGGGCTGGCGGCGCTGCGGTCGGCCTCGCGGCGGGACTGGGGGATCAGCGTCTTCTGCGCGAGCTCCGACTCGTACGGCGAGTTGAGGAAGTTGTTCTCGTCGAGGAACGGCGCGGTGTAGTTGTCCGCGTCCGGGAAGTCGGGGAACCAGCCCATGCCGTAGACCGCGTAGTCGCCGTTCTTCTGCGCGGGGCGGTACTTGGCCCACGGGGTGCCCTCGACGTCGACGTCGAAGAGCCGCGTGGCGTTGAGCTGCTTGGCCAGCGCCTCGAACTCGGCCTTGGTCGCGGGGCCGTAGTGGTCCGTCGTGTAGTGCAGGGTGAACTTCACCGGAGTGCTGATGTCGGCCTTCTCCAGGATCTCGGAGGCCTGGCCCACGCTCGGCTCGCCGTACTTGTTGAAGAACGAGTTGGAGTGGCTGGTGATGCCGGACGGGATCAGCGAGTAGAGCGGGTCTGCGGTGCTGCCGTAGACCTTGCTGGCGATGGCCCCGCGGTCGATGACCTGGGCCATGGCCTGGCGTACGGCCTTGTCCTTCACCGCGGGGTCCTCGGTGTTGAACGCGAGGTAGCTGATGGCGAGGCCGGGCATCTCGGTGAGCTTGATGCCGTCCTTCGGCGTCTCCAGCATGCCCTGGGCCTGCTCGGGCGACATGGTGCGCGTCATCATGTCGATCTTCTTGTCGTCGAGCGCCTTGCCCATCGCCGCGGCGTCGGGGAAGAGGTCCAGCTCGACCTTCTCGTTGCTGACCTTCAGATCGCCCTTGTACTTCGGGTTCTTGGTGAAGACCACCTTGACGACCTGGTCGCCCTCGACCTCAGGCTTCATGGTGTACGGGCCCGACCCGTCCACCTGGAAGCCCTTGCGGGCCGACCTCGCCGGGTACTTGTCCTGCTGGACGATGCCGGCGGACGGCGTGGCGAGCTTGTAGGGGAAGGTCGCGTCCGGGGTCTTCAGGTGGAAGACGACCTGGTCCTCGCCCTTGGTCTCGATCGTGTCGATGTTGGCGAGCAGGCCGACCGGGCCGCTCTCGTCCTTGATGTCCAGGACGCGCTGGATGGAGTACTTCACGTCGTCCGGAGTGACCGGCGTGCCGTCGGCGAAGGTGAGCCCCTCGCGCAGCGTGCAGCGGTAGCTCTCGTTCTCCGTGTCCGTGAAGGCGCAGCTCTCGGCCGCCTCGGGGACCGGTTCGCCGCCGCCGCGCGGAATGTGGGTCAGGGTCTGCACGGTCTGGCGCAGCACGTTCCAGACGCCCGCTTCGTATCCGATCGCGGGGTCGAGCGGGGCCGGGTTGTCGGCCGAGGCGATGAACTGGTCCGTCGTCCCGACAACGATGGCATCGCCCCCGTCATCCGACCCGCCACAGGCGGCGAGCACGGGCGCGAGCAGGCCGACTACGGCCGGCAACACCAGCGTCTTGCGGTTCATCTGGACGTTCTCCCTCGGTCCTGGCACGTGAGAAAACCGAGGTTAATAGGCGCTGCGGGGGGCCTTGACCGGTGCCGGTCAGGGGCGTATCCACTGGGTGATCACCGATGACGGGTTGTCCATGCAGTGTCCAGGAATGTTTCGTGCACGAGTCCACCAAGTGGGACGTATGGGAGCCCAAAACGGACAGTCGCGCCGATCTTCAGCAGGCCCGAATGTCACGTGGAGTGACGAACATCACGTCCGCGTTCGGGCGTACGCATTGACATGGACCTGTTGTACGGCACGATCGGCCGACGCTCACTCGGCGGAGACGAGGCCGCGCAGGAAGGCGAGGTCCACGTGCTCCAGGGAGGGCACGACCGCTCTCCCCGGGGCGGGGGCGATGGGCGCGACCGAGGGGACGGCGACGACGCGGCAGCCCGCAGCCTCCGCCGCGGCGACGCCCGTCGCGGTGTCCTCGACGACCGCGCAGCGCCAGGGCTCCGCGCCGAAACCCGCAGCCGCGACGAGGTAGGGCTCGGGATGGGGCTTCGTGCGGGTCACCTCGTCGCCCGCGACCGTGAGCGCGAAGTGGTGGCGGCCGACCGAGTCCAGCACCCGGTCGATGATGCGCCGGTGGGAGGCGGAGACGAGGGCCGTGGGCACGTCGTGCGCCGCCAGCTCGGCGAGCAGCCGGGCGGCGCCCGGCATCAGCGGCACCCCGTCCCCGATGCGCGCCTCGAAGCGGTCGTTGAGGAGCACGGTGAGCTTCTCCAGGGAGATGGCCGCGCCGGTGACCTCGATGAGGTAACCCGCGCTCCGGGTCATCGGGCCGCCGACGACCACGTCACGCCATGCCTCGTCCAGCCGGTGACCGAGGTCCGCGAAGACCTCGACCTCCACGTCCCACCAGAATCCCTCGGTGTCGACCAGGGTGCCGTCCATGTCGAGCAGGACTGCTTGCAGCGTCGACCCTTCGGCCGTACGGGTCAGGGACGCGGGGACCGTACTGGTCATCCGGCACACCTCCAAGAGGGACGAGAAGGCCGGCCGCCTTCCCGGTGGGAACGGCGACCGGCCTGCACTGGACCGACCATTCTACGACTCGCCCGCGCACGGCGCGCGGAGTGCCGCTTACCGCGCGTTGAACTCCGTCCTACCGTGCGTTGAAGTACTTCGCCTCGGGGTGGTGGATGACGATCGCGTCCGTGGACTGCTCGGGGTGCAGCTGGAACTCCTCGGAGAGCTTCACGCCGATCCGCTCGGGCTCCAGGAGCTCGGCGATCTTCGCCCGGTCCTCCAGGTCGGGGCAGGCCCCGTAGCCGAGGGAGAAGCGCGCGCCGCGGTACTTCAGCGCGAACATGTCCTCGACGTCGGAGGGGTCCTCCCCGGCGAAGCCGAGCTCGCTGCGGACCCGTGCGTGCCAGTACTCGGCGAGGGCCTCGGCCAGCTGCACGGACAGGCCGTGCAGCTCCAGGTAGTCGCGGTAGGAGTTCGACTCGAAGAGCCCGGCGGTTGCCCCGCCGATCTTCGAGCCGACGGTGACGACCTGGAGGCCGATCACGTCCGTCTCCCCCGACTCCTCGGGACGGAAGAAGTCCGCGAGGCAGAGCCGGCGGCCTCGGCGCTGGCGCGGGAAGGTGAAGCGGGTGCGCTCCGAGCCGTCCTCGTGCAGCAGGATCAGGTCGTCGCCCTTGGAGACGCACGGGAAGTAGCCGTAGACGACGGCGGCCTCCAGCAGGTTCTCGGTGTGGAGCTTGTCGAGCCAGCCGCGCAGGTGGGGACGGCCCTCCCGCTCCACGAGCTCCTCGTACGTCGGTCCGTCACCGGCGCGCGCCTGCTTGAGGCCCCACTGGCCCTTGAAGAGGGCGCCCTCGTCCAGCCAGGACGCGTACTCCTTGAGCTGGATGCCCTTGACGACGCGGGTGCCCCAGAACGGCGGCTCGGGGACCGGGTTGGTGACGGAGACGTCGGAGCGCACGCCCTCCTCCGGCTCCGCGACCTCCAGCACCGCGGTGTCGCGCTTGGGGACGCGGCGCTGCTTCAGCTCGGGGAGGCTGGCGCCCGGGACGCCCCGCTTGACGGCGATGAGGGCGTCCATCAGCCGCAGCCCCTCGAACGCGTCGCGGGCGTAGCGGACCTCGCCCTCGTAGATCTCGTGCAGGTCCTGCTCGACGTAGGCACGGGTGAGGGCGGCGCCGCCCAGGATCACCGGGTACTCGGCCGCCAGCTTGCGCTGGTTCAGCTCCTCCAGGTTCTCCTTCATGATGACGGTGGACTTCACCAGGAGGCCGGACATGCCGATGACGTCGGCGCGGTGCTCCTCGGCGGCCTCCAGGATCGCGGAGACGGGCTGCTTGATGCCCAGGTTGACCACGTTGAACCCGTTGTTCGACAGGATGATGTCGACCAGGTTCTTGCCGATGTCGTGGACGTCGCCGCGCACGGTGGCGAGGACGATCGTGCCCTTGCCGTCGTCGTCGGTCTTCTCCATGTGCGGTTCGAGGTAGGCCACCGCGCTCTTCATGACCTCGGCGGACTGGAGCACGAAGGGCAGCTGCATCTGGCCGGAGCCGAACAGCTCTCCGACGACCTTCATGCCTTCGAGCAGGGTGTTGTTGACGATGTCGAGGGCCGGCTGGGTCCGCAGGGCCTCGTCGAGGTCGGCCTCCAGGCCGTTCTTCTCGCCGTCGATGATGCGGCGCTGGAGCCGCTCGTCGAGCGGCAGGGCCAGGAGTTCCTCGGCCTTGCCCTGCTTCATCGACTTCATGTTGACGCCCTCGAAGAGCTCCATGAGCTTCTGCAGGGGGTCGTAGCCCTCTTCGCGGCGGTCGTGGATCAGGTCGAGGGCGACCTTGACCTGCTCCTCCTCCAGCCGGGCGATCGGAAGGATCTTGGAGGCGTGCACGATCGCGGAGTCCAGTCCCGCCTTGACGCACTCGTCGAGGAACACGGAGTTCAGCACGACGCGGGCGGCCGGGTTCAGGCCGAAGGAGATGTTGGACAGGCCCAGGGTGGTCTGCACGCCGGGGCGGCGCCGCTTCAGCTCGCGGATGGCTCCGATCGTGGCGATGCCGTCCTTGCGGGACTCCTCCTGCCCGGTGCAGATGGTGAAGGTCAGACAGTCGATGAGGATGTCCGACTCGTGGATGCCCCAGTTGGTGGTGAGGTCGTCGATGAGCCGCTCGGCGATGGCGACCTTGTGCTCGACGGTGCGGGCCTGGCCCTCCTCGTCGATGGTCAGCGCGATGAGCGCGGCGCCGTGCTCGGAGGCCAGGGCGGCGACCTTCGCGAAGCGGGACTCGGGGCCGTCGCCGTCCTCGTAGTTGACGGAGTTCAGCACGGCCCGGCCGCCGAGCTTCTCCAGACCGGCGCGCAGGACGGGCACCTCGGTGGAGTCCAGGACGATCGGCAGGGTGGAGGCGGTGGCGAAGCGGCCGGCCAGCTCCTCCATGTCGGCGACGCCGTCGCGGCCCACGTAGTCGACGCAGAGGTCGAGCATGTGCGCGCCCTCGCGGATCTGGTCGCGGGCCATCTCCACGCAGTCGTCCCAGCGGGCGTCGAGCATGGCCTCGCGGAACTTCTTGGAGCCGTTGGCGTTCGTACGCTCGCCGATCGCGAGGTACGAGGTGTCCTGGCGGAACGGGACGGTCTGGTAGAGCGAGGCGGCGCCCGGCTCGGGGCGCGGGTCGCGGATCCCCGGCACGGTGCCGCGGACACGCTCCACGACCTGGCGCAGGTGCTCGGGCGTCGTACCGCAGCAGCCGCCGACGAGGGAGAGGCCGTACTCCTGGACGAAGGTCTCCTGGGCGTCGGCCAGCCCCTCGGCGTCGAGCGGGAAGTGCGCGCCGTCCTTGGTGAGCACGGGAAGCCCGGCGTTCGGCATGCAGAGCAGCGGGATACGGGAGTGGCGCGTGAGGTAGCGGAGGTGCTCGCTCATCTCGGCGGGGCCGGTCGAGCAGTTCAGGCCGATCATGTCGACGCCGAGCGGTTCGAGCGCGGTCAGCGCGGCGCCGATCTCGGAGCCGAGCAGCATGGTGCCGGTCGTCTCGAAGGCCAGCGAGCACAGCACCAGGAGGTCGCTGCCCATGGCCTCCAGCGCCCGGCGCGCGCCCAGCACCGCCGCCTTGGTCTGGAGGAGGTCCTGCGTGGTCTCGATGATCAGCGCGTCGGCGCCGCCCGCGATGAGGCCTTCGGCGTTCTGCTGGAAGCCGTCGCGCAGCACGGTGTACGGGGCGTGGCCCAGCGTGGGCAGCTTGGTGCCGGGACCGATGGAGCCGAGGACCCAGCGCTGCTGACCGGTGGACTCGGTGAAGCGGTCGGCGACCTCGCGGGCGATGCGCGCGCCGGACTCGGAGAGCTCGTGGATCCGGCCGGGGATGTCGTACTCGCCCAGGGCGGAGGCGTTGGCTCCGAAGGTGTTCGTCTCGACGCAGTCGACGCCGACCGCGAAGTACTCCTCGTGCACCGAGCGGACGATGTCGGGGCGGGTGACGTTCAGGACCTCGTTGCACCCTTCGAGGTTCTCGAAGTCCTCGAGGGTGGGGTCCTGGGCCTGGAGCATGGTGCCCATCGCACCGTCGGCCACCACCACCCGGGTGGCGAGCGCCTCACGGAGCGCTGCGGCTCGGGTCCGGCTGTCAGCTGAGGGGGTCGGCGACGAGGCCATGGATGTTCTCCCTGGGATGCGACGGCTGTCGGCTTTGCGCCCTTCTGCGGAGGGGGCACGCGGCCAGCGTAGCCGGGAGGCGACCGGGGCGGTCGTCGCGTCCCACGGGGCGGACTGCATGCTGTGCGGGGAACGGGCCCACTCACGGGTGTGACGCATAATCTTCGCGCCACCGGACAGAGGTCGGCATCGACCGATAGTGTTCAGCATTGTCGAACCGAGGTGGAGGAGTACGGCGCGATGGCGAAGAACATCCAGTCGCTCGAGCGGGCAGCGGCGATGCTGCGTCTGCTGGCGGGCGGCGAGCGCCGGCTCGGCCTGTCCGACATCGCGTCCTCGCTGGGTCTGGCCAAAGGTACCGCGCACGGCATCCTGCGCACCCTCCAGCACGAGGGCTTCGTCGAGCAGGACGCGGCGTCCGGCCGCTACCAGCTGGGCGCGGAGCTGCTGCGCCTGGGCAACAGCTACCTCGACGTGCACGAGCTGCGGGCCCGCGCGCTGGTGTGGACCGACGACCTGGCCCGCTCCAGCGGCGAGAGCGTCCACCTGGGCGTGCTGCACCAGCACGGCGTGCTGGTCGTCCACCACGTCTTCCGGCCGGACGACAGCCGCCAGGTGCTGGAGGTGGGCGCCATGCAGCCGCTGCACTCCACGGCCCTGGGCAAGGTGCTCTCCGCCTACGACCCGGTCGCGCACAGCGAGGTCACGGAGGTGGAGCGGCGGTCCTTCACGCCGCGCACCGTCACGGACGAGACCGAGTTCGAGTCACTGCTCGACCTGATCCGGGCCCAGGGCTGGGCGGCCGACGTCGAGGAGACCTGGGAGGGCGTGGCCGCCGTGGCGGCGCCCATCCACGACCGGCGCAGGATGCCGGTCGGCGCCGTGGCGGTGACCGGTGCCGTGGAGCGCGTCTGCGCCGGCGGAGAGCTGCGCCCCGAGCTGGTCGCGGCCGTCCGGGACTGCGCGCGGGCGGTCTCCCGTGATCTCGGCGCCGGGCGCTTCTGAGGCTTCGGGGCACACCCCTCCGCGTCCGTAACGATCGAGTCGCACGTCACACACCCCTTGACGCACCCCCCGCCGGGGAGAAACATTGCCGCTCACCGGTCGGCATTGCCGAACACCTAACGGCAATACGCGTTAGGGTGTGGCAGTGCCGAGGGCCGGTCAAGCCCTACAGGTGGGCTGTCCTCTCCTGAGAGGTACCCATCTGGGGCGCGATCCACCGGAGGGACCCGGTGTTTCGCCTTCCCCTGGACGAAGGACAAAGGAGTCGCGGGTGTCCAGCTCCGACATCTTCATCGGCGAGACCATCGGTACCGCCATACTCATCCTGCTCGGCGGCGGTGTCTGTGCCGCCGTCACGCTCAAGCGCTCCAAGGCGCAGAACGCCGGCTGGCTCGCCATCACCTTCGGGTGGGGTTTCGCCGTGCTGACGGGCGCCTACATCGCCTCCGGTGTATCCGGTGCCCACCTCAACCCGGCGGTCACGATCGGCCTGGCGATCCAGGGCGGCACCGCCTGGAGCGATGTGCCCCTCTACCTCGTCTCCGAACTGTTCGGCGCGATGATCGGCGCCGTGCTCGTCTGGGCCGTCTACTACGGACAGTTCCACGCGCACCTCACCGATCCCGGGATCGTGAAGGACCAGCCGGCGGAGGAGGGCCTGGTCGACCAGAGCGCCGCGCCGAAGGCAGGCCCCGTACTGGGCATCTTCACCACCGGCCCGGAGATCCGGAACGGGGTGCAGAACGTCCTCACGGAGATCATCGCCACGTTCGTACTCGTCCTGGCGATCCTCACCCAGGGCCTCAACGACGAGGGCAACGGTCTCGGCGTGCTCGGCGCCCTGATCACCTCGCTGGTGGTCGTCGGTATCGGCCTCTCGCTCGGCGGCCCGACCGGTTACGCCATCAACCCGGTGCGCGACCTGGGACCCCGGATCGTGCACGCGCTGCTGCCGCTTCCGAACAAGGGCGGTTCGGACTGGGGCTACGCATGGGTACCGGTGGTAGGACCGCTCATCGGGGCCGCACTCGCGGGCGGTCTCTACAACCTCGCCTTCGCCTGAGCCAGACCCTCCACACCACACGGACTTCCGGGAGCCAACCGTGACCGACGCACACACCACCGGCCCGTTCATCGCGGCCATCGACCAGGGCACCACGTCCAGCCGCTGCATCGTCTTCGACAAGGACGGCCGGATCGTCTCCGTCGACCAGAAGGAACACGAGCAGATCTTCCCCAAGCCGGGCTGGGTCGAGCACGACGCCAAGGAGATCTGGGAGAACGTCCAGGAGGTCGTCGCGGGGGCGATCGTCAAGGCGGGCATCACCGCCGCCGACGTCAAGGCGATCGGCATCACCAACCAGCGCGAGACCACCCTGCTCTGGGACAGGAACACCGGTGAGCCGGTCCACAACGCCCTGGTCTGGCAGGACACGCGGACCGACGCGCTCTGCAAGGAGCTCGGCCGCAACGTCGGCCAGGACCGCTTCCGCCGGGAGACCGGGCTGCCGCTCGCCTCCTACTTCGCCGGGCCCAAGGTCCGCTGGCTGCTCGACAACGTCGAGGGGCTGCGCGAGCGCGCCGAGCGGGGCGACATCCTCTTCGGCACCATGGACTCCTGGGTCATCTGGAACCTGACCGGCGGCACCGAGGGCGGCGTCCACGTCACCGACGTCACCAACGCCTCGCGCACGCTGCTGATGAACCTGCACACGATGCAGTGGGACGACAAGATCCTCAGCTCGATCGACATCCCCTCCGCCGTGCTGCCGGAGATCCGGTCCTCCGCCGAGGTCTACGGCACCGCCAAGGGCGGGGTGCTGGACGGTGTCCCGGTCGCCTCCGCGCTCGGTGACCAGCAGGCCGCCCTGTTCGGCCAGACGTGCTTCGCGGCGGGCGAGGCCAAGTCCACGTACGGCACCGGCACCTTCATGCTGATCAACACCGGTCACACACCGGTGAACTCCTACAACGGCCTGCTGACCACCGTCGGCTACCGCATCGGCGAACAGAAGCCGGTGTACGCCCTGGAGGGGTCGATCGCCGTCACCGGCTCGCTCGTCCAGTGGATGCGCGACCAGATGGGCCTGATCAAGTCCGCGGCCGAGATCGAGACGCTCGCCTCCTCCGTCGAGGACAACGGCGGCGCGTACTTCGTGCCCGCGTTCTCCGGCCTGTTCGCCCCGTACTGGCGTCCCGACGCCCGCGGCGTCATCGCCGGTCTCACCCGTTACGTCACCAAGGCGCACATCGCCCGTGCCGTGCTGGAGGCGACCGCCTGGCAGACCCGCGAGATCAGCGACGCCATGACCAAGGACTCCGGCGTCGAGCTGACCGCGCTCAAGGTCGACGGCGGAATGACCTCCAACAACCTGCTGATGCAGACCCTCTCCGACTTCCTGGACGCGCCCGTGGTGCGCCCCATGGTCGCCGAGACCACCTGCCTCGGCGCCGCCTACGCCGCCGGTCTCGCCGTCGGCTTCTGGCCGGACACCGACGCGCTGCGCGCCAACTGGCGCCGTGCCGCCGAGTGGACACCCCGCATGGACGCGGCCACGCGTGACCGCGAGTACAAGAGCTGGCTCAAGGCCGTCGAACGGACCATGAGCTGGATCGAGGACGAAGAAAGCTGAGGAGCAACCGACATGACCACCCTGCAGAGCGTCCCCGCCCTCGGGACGCATCCGGCCTCCGGCTCCCTCCCGAGCCGTGCCGAGACCCGGGAGCGGCTTTCCAAGGCGACGTACGACCTCCTGGTGATCGGTGGCGGCATCCTGGGCATCTCCACCGCCTGGCACGCCGCGCAGTCCGGACTGCGGGTGGCCCTGGTGGACGCCGGTGACTTCGCCGGCGCCACCTCCTCCGCCTCCTCCAAGCTGCTCCACGGCGGTCTGCGCTACCTCCAGACCGGCGCGGTGAAGCTGGTCGCGGAGAACCACTTCGAGCGGCGCGCGGTGTCCCGCCAGGTCGCCCCGCACCTGGCCAACCCGCTCACCTTCTACCTGCCCGTCTACAAGGGCGGCCCGCACGGCGCGGCCAAGCTCGGCGCGGGCGTCTTCGCCTACTCGGCGCTGTCCGCGTTCGGTGACGGCGTCGGCCATGTGATCAGCCCGGCCCGGGCGCAGCGCGATGTTCCGGAGCTGCGCACGGACGGCCTGAAGGCCGTCGCGGTCTACGGCGACGACCAGATGAACGACGCCCGGATGGCGCTGATGACCGTCCGCGCGGCGGTGGACGCGGGTGCCGTCGTCCTCAACCACGCCGCCGTGACCGGCCTGCGGTTCACCAAGGGGCGGGTCACCGGCGCCGAGCTGGAGGACCGTCAGGACGGCAGTGAGTTCGGCGTCGACGCCCGTCTGGTACTGAACGCCACCGGCCCGTGGGTGGACCACCTGCGGAAGCTGGAGGACCCGAACGCGGCGCCCTCCATACGTCTGTCCAAGGGCGCGCACCTCGTGCTCAAGCGCACCCGCCCGTGGAAGGCCGCGCTGGCGACGCCGATCGACAAGTACCGCATCACGTTCGCCCTGCCCTGGGAGGACATGCTGCTGCTCGGCACGACCGACGAGGAGTACGAGGGCGACCCGGCCGACGTCGCGGTCACCGAGAAGGACACGGCGCAGATCCTGGACGAGGCGGCGTTCTCCGTACGCGACCAGCAGCTGTCCCGCGATCTGATCACCTACTCCTTCGCGGGGCTCCGGGTGCTGCCGGGCGGTCCCGGGAACACCTCCAAGGCCAAGCGCGAGACGGTCGTGACCGAGGGACGCGGCGGGATGCTGTCGGTCGCGGGCGGCAAGTGGACGACATTCCGCCACATCGGCCGTACGGTGATGAACAAGCTGGCCGAACTGCCCGGGCACCCCCTCGCCGAGGACATGGAGCCGATGGCCCGGCTGCCCAGGAAGATGCCGCTGCCCGGTATCGCCAGCCCGAACGCCGTCGCGCACCGGCTGCTGGTCGACGGCGGTACGCCCGGGCCGAGGATGGCAGCCGACACGGCACGGCACCTCGCCACCCACTACGGCTCGCTCGCCTTCGACGTCGCGCGCCTCGCGAACGAGAACCCGGCGCTGGCCGAGCGCGTCCACCCCGACGCCCCGGAGATCTGGGCGCAGGTGGCGTACGCCCGCGACCGCGAGTGGGCCGAGACGGCGGACGACGTGCTGCGCCGCCGGACGACGCTGACGATCCGCGGGCTCGCGACGGACGGCATCCGGACCCGGGTCGAGGAGATGCTCGGCGAAGGGCGCTGACGGTGGCGGTTGCGCAGGGGCGGTCTCCCGGTCGGGGAGGCCGCCCCTGCGGCCGTCGGTCCCCAGGACGTGCCATGCGGCCGCCATACGGGTGCAATGTGACGCGGGGACAGTGGAGAGATGGCCGAACACCAGGGATTCCATCTGTCAGTGGCACTGAACGGCGGCGGCTCGCACCCGGCCGCGCCTGTCAGGGCCTTCACGCCCGAGGAGTACGCCCGGCTGGTGCGCGTCGCCGAGACGGGACTGCTCGACTTCATCACGGTCGAGGACGGCCCCGGGAGGCTGGACTCCGCCCTGCTGCTCGCCCACGCCGCACAGGCCACCGAACGGATCGGGCTCGTGCCGCTGGGGCCGACGACGGGTGACCCCACGGCGTGGGCGACCCGGATAGCGACGCTCGACCATCTGAGCGCGGGACGGGCCGGGGTGCGTCCCCGGGCCACGACGAGCGACGCGGAGCACGCCCGGCTCGTGGCGCTGCTGGGCACTCCCGAGGGCGACCGGCTGCTGGCCGGACTCTTCGGCGAGGCGGGCGACTTCCTCACCGAGGCCGTCGCGGCGCTGGACGAGGTCCTGCCCGCCGGGCACGGCAGGCCGCCGGTGGCCCTGCTCGCCCACGCCACCATCCCCTACCGGCTGGCGGCCGCCCACGGGGACGTCGTGTTCGTGACCCCGGCGGACACCGCGGACCTGGTCTCCATCCGCGAGGAGGTCGGGATCCTGAGGGAGGAGGCGGGACGCCCGGCGAGCGCGCTCCGCGTCTTCGCGGACGTCGATGTGGTGCTGGGCGGGAGCCAGGAGGCGGCCGACGCGCGTGCGGCAACCCTGGAGGAGACCGCGGGCGCCCCCTTCACCTCGGACGCCCTCGTGTTCACCGGCACCCCGGAGGGTCTGGCGGACCTTCTGCAGGAGTGGTTCGTCGACGGCGGCGCGGACGGCTTCCGGCTGCGCCCCGCGGTGATCCCCGACGACCTGGAGGCGATCGCCACCGGGCTGGTGCCCGTCCTCCAGAAGCGCGGGCTCTTCCGCACCGGGTACACCGCCCGCACCCTGCGCGGCCACCTCGGCCTCGCCGCCGCCTGATCCGCCCGCGACGGAAGGAAGTACCGCCTTGAAGTTCTCCGTACTCTCCCTCATCGGGCATGCCCCGCATCCTCTGACCGGCGAACTCCCGTCGGCGGCGCAGCGGTTCACCGAGGTGATCGAGACCGGTGAGGCGGCGGAGCGGCTCGGCTTCGACGCGTACGCGATCGGGGAACGGCATGCCGGGCCGTTCCTCTCGTCGAGCCCGGGCGTGGTGCTCGGCGCGCTCGCCGCGCGGACCTCCACCATCCGGCTGCTGACCGGGGTCACGGTCGTCGCGATCCTCGATCCGGTGCGGGTGGCGGAGGACTTCGCGACGCTCGACCAGATCGCGGGCGGCCGGATCGAGCTGGTCGTGGGGAAGGGCGCCGAGGCCGGCCACTTCAGCCTGTTCGGGCTGGACGAGGAGCGGCAGTGGGATCTGCAGAAGGAGAAGTACGAGCTGCTGCGGCGGCTGTGGACCGAGGAAGGGGTGGACTGGGAGGGGGAGTTCCGTCCGCCGCTGAAGAACGTGACGACGGTGCCCCGCCCGTACGCCGGTCCGCCGCGCGTCTGGCACGGCTCGGCGACCAGTCTCAACTCCCCGGAACTGGCGGCCAGGCACGGCGACCCGCTGTTCACGGCCAACGCGATCCAGCCCCGTGAGGCGTACGCCCGGCTGATCGCCCACTACCGGGAGCGGTTCGAGGCCTACGGACACGACCCGGCGGAGGCGCGGGTCGCGGCCGGGTCCGGCGGCCTGCTGATCGCGGACACCCCGCGGCGGGCCGTCGAACGCTACAAGGAGCTGTACGAGGCCAAGGTCGCCCAGTCCTTCAGGCCGCACCTCGAAGGCAGGGCCGGCTACAACACGCCGTTCCGCACCATCGAGGACGCGATGGCCGACGGGCCCCAGCTCATCGGCTCCCCGCAGCAGATCATCGACAAGATCCTGGGCTACCACGAGGTGTACGGGCACGATCTCCAGTCCGTCACCGTGGACGGGTTCGGCCTGTCGCAGGGCGAACAGCTGGAGACGCTCCAGCGGTTCGCCGAGGAGGTCGCCCCCGTCGTACGACGCGAGGCGCCCTCCACGCTCTGGGACCCGCCGGGGCCCCCGGCCGGCGGCTGACCTCCCGGGTCAGCGCCGGGGCGGGGCCTCGGCGAAGGGCACCTGGGCGGTTCCGGGGTCGGCCGGACCGCCCGGGTGGTTCCACAGCCCCCGGGCGGCGAGCCGGGGCAGGACGCCCTCGCCGAACCAGTACGCCTCCTCCAGGTGCGGATAGCCGGAGAGGACGAACTCGTCGATGCCGAGGCGGTGGTACTCCTCCACCCGCTCGGCGATCTCGTCGTGGCTGCCGACCAGCGCGGTGCCCGCGCCGCCCCGGACCAGGCCGATGCCGGCCCAGAGGTTCGGGTGGATCTCCAGGCCGTCGCGCCCGCCGCCGTGCAGGGCGAGCATCCTCTTCTGCCCCTCGGACTCGCTGCGGGCCAGGCCCTCCTGGACCGCGCGCACGGTGGCGGGGTCGAAGCCCGTGAGGAGCCGGCGTGCTTCGGCCCATGCCTGCTCGGAGGTGTCCCGGGCGATGACGTGGAGCCGGATGCCGAAGCGCGGGGTGCGGCCCTGGCGCTCCGCGAGCCCGCGCACCCAGGCGATCTTCTCGGCGACCTGGGCGGGGGGTTCGCCCCAGGTGAGATAGACGTCGGCGTGGCGGGCCGCGACCTCGCCCGCCGCCGGCGACGAGCCGCCGAAGTACACCTGGGGAACCGGGTCGGGGAGCCGGGCGAGCCGGGCCTCCTCGACGGTGAGGTGTTCGCCGTCGAGGTTCACGGTCTTGCCGTCCCAGAGGCCGCGGACGATCTCCAGGAATTCGCCGGTGCGGGCGTAGCGCGCGTCCTTGCCGAGGAAGTCCCCGTAGGCGCGCTGCTCATGGCTCTCGCCTCCGGTGACCACGTTGAGCAGCAGCCGCCCTCCGGTCTGGCGCTGGTAGGTGGAGGCCATCTGCGCGGCGAGCGTGGGCGAGACGAAGCCGGGCCGGAAGGCGACGAGGAACTTCAGCCGCTCGGTGTGCTGGCTCACCATGGCCGTGGTGAGCCAGGCGTCCTCGCACCAGGCACCGGTGGGTGTCAGCGCGCCCTCGAAGCCGAGGTCCTCGGCGGCGCGGGCGATCTGGGCGAGGTAGCCGACCGTGGGGGGCCGGTCGCCGCCGGCCGCGGTGACGGGGGTGCCGTGGCCGCCTCCCACGACATGGCGGCTGTCGCCGTTGGTGGGCAGGAACCAGTGGAAGGTGAGGGTCACCGGTGTTCTCCGATCGGGTGTGTCACAGCAGGCCGTGGCGGGGCGGGCGGGTTCCTTGCAGGGCGTGGCGGCCGAGGTGCTGGATCTTCCAGCGGACCGGGTCGTGGAGTGTGTGGGTGCGGGCGTCGCGCCAGTGCCGGTGGAGGTTGAGCGAGTCGAGCGCGGAGCGGGTGCCCGCGACCTCGAAGAGCGCCCCCGCGACCTCGACGGCCGCGTCCGCCGCGTAGGCCTTCGCGGCGGCGACGGCGAGGGACGCGTCTGCCGCGGTCTCGTCGGTGAGGGTGGCCCTCGCGGTGTCCACGGCGCGAGCCGCGGTGTCCAGGAGCGCGTCGGACGCCCGTACCCTCAGGTCGAGTTCGCCGAACCGCTGGACGAGCAGGGGGTCCTCGGCCGCGGTCTCGAATCCGCTCTCGAACCAGGGACGGCTCTTCGTCCTGACGAACTCGGCGGCCTCGGCCAGGGCTCCGGCGGCGATGCCCGCGTCGATGGCGGCGTGCAGCAGCTGGGCGTGGGCGCCGTGCAGCTGAGGGCCCTCGAAGGTGAGGTGGTGAGCGAACACCCGGTCGGCGGCCACCCGTACGCCGTCCAGGCGCACCGTGCCACTGGCGGTGGTGCGCTGGCCCATGCCGTCCCAGTCGTCGATCACGGTGACTCCGGGCGCGCCCGCCTCGACGAAGGCGACGTACGGCTTGTCCTCGGCGCCGAGGGCGAGCACGGGGATCCAGTCGGCGAAGAGCGCGCCGGTCGCGTAGTTCTTGACCCCGGTCAGGACGTACGAGCCGTCGGGCTGCGGCTCCAGCCGGGTGCGGAGGTCCTGCACGTGCCGGGTCCCCGCCTCCGACTGGGCGTTGCCGAAGCGCTTGCCGGCCAGCAGTTCACCGTAGAAGAAGTCCTGCTGTGCGGCGGTGCCCTGTCGGCGGATCACGTTGACGTAGGCGAAGTGGCTCTGCGGGATCTGCGCGAGGCTGGCGTCGGCGGAGGCGAGCACCCGGAAGACACGGGCCAGGGTGAGGGCCCTGACGTCGGCGCCTCCGTGGGCGGCGGGGACGGTGACGGCGAGCAGTCCCGACGCCGAGAGCTTCTCCAGCTCCTCCCGGGGCAGCAGCCGTTCCCTGTCGCGCCGGGAGGCGCCCGTGCGGAACTCCGCGGCGAGTTCGGTGGCCTTCTTCAGCGCCTGCGCGTCGTCGCGGATGATCTCAGCCATGGACGGCCACCCGCTCGGTGCTCTCCAGCGCGGTCGCGAACCGGTCGACGGTCGCGGTGAGCGCCTCGGCGTCCGCCGGGGCGACGGTGAGCACTCCGTCGCCGGCGACGCTGATGTTTCGGTCGAGGACGAACCACCCCTGGGTGATGTGGGACGCGCCCAGCGAGCTGAGCACGGGCCTCAGCGCGTAGTCGATGGCCAGGACGTGGGCGGTGGTGCCGCCGGTGGCGAGCGGCAGGACGGTCTTGCCCGCGAGGGCGTACTGCGGCAGCAGGTCGAGCAGGGACTTGAGCAGTCCGGAGTACGCGGCCTTGTAGATCGGCGTACCGATGACGACCCCGTCGGCCCGCGCGAACAGTTCGGTGGCGCCCACCACCGCCGGATGCCCGAAGTCGGCGCGGAGCAGGGCTTCGGCGGGCAGGGTCCGGGCGTCGAGCGGTATGACGGTGTGGCCCCGGCCGGAGAGCTGTGCGTCGAGATGGCGCAGCAGCCGGGCGGTGCGTGAGGTGGCGGAGGGACTTCCCGAGACGGACAGGACGGTGGCCATGGGCCCTCTTCTCGTGAGGCGCTGCGGGCGGCGTGCCCCGCGCGGTTCGGACGTGCCGGGAGGTCAGGCGCGGGCGGGCTCGGGGGCCGGCTGGGCGGCTTCGAGTTCCCGGACGATCGGGAGGACCTTCGTGCCGAAGTACTCGACCTCTTCGAGGTAGTGGAGGAAGCCGAGGAGGAAGAGGTCGACGCCGAGCCGCTTGTACGCGACGATCCGCTCGGCGATCTGCTCAGGGGTGCCGATCAGGCCGGTGCGGAATCCGTCGTTGTACTGGACGAGGTCCTCGAAGGACGAGTCCTGCCACATGCCCTTGCCGTCGGCGGTGGACCGTCCGGCCTGCCTGACGGCGGCGCCGAAGCCCTCGACGGCCTCGGAGTCGGCACGGGCGACGATCTCGCGGAGCGTCTCCCGGGCCTCGGCCTCGGTGTCGCGGGCGATCAGGAAGCCGTTGAGGCCGAATTTCGGAGCGGGGCGTCCGGCCGCGGCGGCCGAGGCGGCGACGTCGGCTATCTGTTCGGTGACCCCGTCGAAGTCCTTGCCGTTGCTGAAGTACCAGTCGGACACCCGGCCCGCCATGGCCCGGGCGGCGCTGGAGTTGCCGCCCTGGAAGATCTCCGGGTGCGGGCGGGTGGCGGTGCTGAGGGGCTTGGGCTTGAGCGAGAAGTCCCGGATCCGGTAGAAGTCCCCGGCGAGTTCGGCGTGGTCCTCGGTCCAGACGGCGCGCAGGGCCCGGATGAACTCCTCGGAGCGGCGGTAGCGCTCGTCGTGTTCGAGCCAGGGCTCGCCGAGCGCGGTGAACTCGTCCTTGAACCAGCCGCTGACGACGTTGACGGCGAACCGCCCCTTGGACAGGTGGTCGGCGGTCGCCCCGAGCTTGGCCAGGACGCCCGGGTGCCACAGGCCGGGGTGGACGGCGGCGATGACCTTGAGCCGCTCGGTGGCCAGCAGCAGGGCCAGGCTGAAGGAGGTCGACTCGTGCTGGTACTCGGCGCCGTAGCTCGCCATGTAGCGGACCTGGCTGAGGGCGTAGTCGAAGCCGTTGTTCTCGGCGAGGACGGCCAGTTCGCGGTTGTAGTCGTAGCCCCAGTCGGTGCGCTGCTCGATGCGGCTGGTGACGAGGCCACCGCTGACGTTGGGCACCCAGTAGGCGAAGCTCACGGGATCGGCGGAGCGGGGAAGGGACATGAGGACTCCCGGTGGTGGGGATGAGGGCATGGCGGGGCGGCCCCCGCGTCCGGCGCGGGGCGCGTGCGACGGCATGCCGGGGCACGGCGGCGCGCGGCGGAGCCGGGCGGGTACGGACGACGGCGGATCAGGGGTGGGAGCGGGCCCGGGGGAAGGACGGGCCGGTCCTGCTCAGGAAGGTGCGTGCGTGCGGGCGCGGAGGAGGGGTGCCTCGGACTCCGTGACGGCGGTCAGAACGCGCGACAACAGAAGGAACTGGCGACGCGGGCGAGGTCGATGTGACGTCGCCGCGTGAGATTCCGTCGGTCCTTCATGCCGGTCAGGTTAGTCGTGGCGGGCGTCGGCGGTCGAGTAGGCATTCACGAAGCGTTGATAGGGTTTCCCTTTCATCCGGCCCGGTCCCTGGGCCGTTCCCGGTCCCGGGGGTGCGTGGACGTGCGTGTGGAACAGCTCGAGTACATCGAGGCGGTGACCCGTCTGGGATCACTGCGCAGGGCCGCGGAGGAGCTCCATCTCTCACAGCCCGCGCTGAGCGAGACCGTGCGCAACCTCGAACGCGAGCTGGGCGTGGACCTGCTCGACCGCAGGCGCTCCGGAGCGAAGATCAGCGACGAGGGGCGGGAGCTGCTCCCGCACATCATCGGTGTGATCGACGCGGTGGACCGGCTGCGCGAGGCGGCGGGCCAGCAGCACCGCACCAGCCGGATGGTCCGTCTCGGGACGGTGAACGCCGCGACGGTCCCGCTGCTCGTCCCGGCGGTGCGCGCGTTCCGTGAGACACATCCCATGACGCAGGTGGAGGTCGTCGGGGCGCAGCAGGACGACATCCACCGCTCCCTCCTGGAGGGCGGCTTCGACCTGGGCCTCGTCAACTGCCTGGAGGGCGACGACGTGCCGCCGGACTTCCGGTCGACGGAGCTGCTGCGCGGGCGCGCCGTGGTGTGCATGCGCCCGGACAGCCCGCTCGCGGCCAGGGAGACCGTGCGGGTGGACGATCTGCTCGCCGGGCCGCTCGTCGTGATGCGGGCCGGCTATGTGATGCACCGGTACATGCACCGGCTGCTGGACGGCCGGACGCCCGCGTTCTCCTACTCCACGGACGGCGCGGAGATGGGCAAGCTGATGGTGGCGGAGGGACTCGGCGCGACCGTGCTCCCCGACTTCAGCATCGTCGGCGACCCGCTGGAGCGCGGCGGGACGATCGTCTGGCGTCCGCTGGAGGACGAGGGCGCCGCCGTCCTCCTGATGCTCCAGCGGCGGCGTTCGGGCTCGCTGCCCCGGGCGGCCCGCGACCTGCACCGCCTCCTCGTGGAGCAGGCGCGGAAGCTGTAGGACGGCGCGGGGAGGCGCGGGACACGCCCTGGGTGGCCACGGACGCATAATGAGGCCATACATCGGATGTCTTGCACGAGGAGGCCCTCCATGGCCGTCACCGACGAAGCGATCGAGAAGATCAAGGGGATGATCGTCTCGGGTGCTCTGGCCCCCGGGGACCGGCTTCCCAAGGAGAGCGAGCTCGCGGCCGAGCTGGGCCTGTCGCGCAACTCGCTGCGCGAGGCGGTGCGCGCGCTGTCGCTGATCCGGATCCTCGACGTCCGCCAGGGGGACGGCACCTACGTCACCAGTCTCGACCCGCAGCTCCTGCTGGAGGCGCTCAGCTTCGTGGTGGACTTCCACCGCGACGACACGGTCCTGGAGTTCCTCGCGGTCCGCCGCATCCTGGAGCCCGCGGCGACGGCGATGGCCGCGCTGCGCATCGAGGACGAGCAGCTGGACGCGCTGAGCGCCCAGCTGGACGCGCTGGGCGGGAACCCGTCCGTGGAGGAGCTGGTCGCCTGCGATCTGGAGTTCCACCGCGGCATCGTCAGGTCCTGCGGCAACTCGGTGCTCTGCTCCCTGCTGGACGGTCTGTCGGGGCCGACCACCCGGGCGAGGGTGTGGCGCGGACTGACCCAGGAGGACGCGGTGGGCCGCACCCTGCGGGAACACCGGGCGATCCTGGCCGCGCTGCGGGACCGGGACGCGGACGCCGCCCGCTCGTGGGCCACCGTGCATGTGGCGAGCGTCGAGCAGTGGCTGCGGTCGATGCTCTGAGCTGGGACTTCGGCCCACAGCCCCTCCGTCCCACCTGATGACTGCCGCATTCCCGTGCCCGGACGCTCGGGTTACGATCCGGTGGAAACCGGTGTCCTCGTACAGGCCCGGAAGCCATGGAGCAAGCGTTGATGTCACTCACGACCGCACGAGCGGCACAGCCGGGAACCGGGCGCACCCGTCTCCCGGCCGGACGCCGCCTGCCCGGTCCCGTCCGCACCGGCACCTGTTGCCGCCGTACGGCCTGACGCGCCTTCCCGTCCTGGCACCACCGCATCTCCCCCGCCGCGCACCCCACTTTCCAGTTCTCCGGGAGTCATCATGACCCTTCTCACCACCTGGCCCGAGTCCGGACCGGGGACCGTCGTCCGCCGCACCACCGACCCCGCCGAGATCGCTGCCGCCCTGGCACCGATCGGCGTGCGCTACGAGCAGTGGCCGGTCCTGGACCACGTGGCGCCCGACGCCGACAGCGACACGGTGTTCGCCGCGTACCGCGAGGACATCGACAAGCTGACGGAGGAGGAGGCGTTCAAGATGGTCGACGTGATCGCGCTGCATCCCGGCGACGACCCCGGCTTCCCCGAGAAGGCGAAGGCGGCTCGCGCGAAGTTCCTCCAGGAGCACACCCACGACGACGACGACGAGGTCCGCTTCTTCGTCGCCGGGTCGGGCATCTTCTATCTGCACGCCGGCGGCCAGGTGCACGCGGTGCTGTGCGAGAAGGGTGACCTGCTGGGCGTTCCGCGCGGCACGACCCACTGGTTCGACATGGGGACCAGCCCCTCGTTCACCGCGATCCGCTTCTTCCACGAGGAGGACGGCTGGATCGGGAACTTCACCGGCGACCCGATCGCCGGGCGCTTCCCCGACTTCGACACCATCGACGCGGAGTACCGGGCGTGAGCAGGGTCTTCGCCGTGGACGCCGTGGTGCTCGACATCGAGGGCACCACGAGCGCCACAGGGTTCGTGGTCGATGTGCTCTACCCCTATTCCCGCAGCCGGTTCGCGTCCCTGCTCACCACGAGGGCGGCCGAGCCCGCCGTGGCACGGGCCGTCGCGCAGGTACGGGAGCTCGCCGGGGATCCGGACGCCTCCGCCGCGCGGATCGAGGAGATCCTGAACGGCTGGCTGGACGAGGACCGCAAGGCCACCCCGCTCAAGACGCTCCAGGGCATCGTCTGGGCGGAGGGCTTCGCACGGGGCGACCTGGTGTCGCACTTCTACGACGACGTGCTGCCCGCGCTGCGTGCCTGGCACCGCGCCGGTATCGCCCTGCACGTGTACTCGTCCGGTTCGGTGGCGGCCCAGCGCGCCTGGTTCTCCTCGACCCCCGAGGGCGACCTGACCGGGCTGCTGTCCGGCCTGTACGACACCGAGAACGCGGGCCCGAAGCAGGAGCCGGACTCCTACCGCGCGATCACCGCGGCGACCGGAGTCCCGGCCGGCCGCACGCTCTTCCTGTCCGACCGTGCCGCGGAACTCGACGCGGCGCGCACGGCGGGCTGGCAGACCCTCGGCATCCGGCGGGCCGGGGAGCCGTACTACGCGAGCGGGGTGGGAGACCACCCCGAGGCAGATTCGTTTGCCGGGATCCATCCGAAGGGCGAGCAGGACGATGAGTGACGTGACGGAACAGGCTCTCAAGGCGGCGGGTGCCGTGCTGGCCGCCGAGTCGGCGCGCTTCGCGTCCTTCGGCTGGATGCGGGGCACCTCGGGCAACCTCTCCCAGGTGCTCTCACGGGACCCGCTGCTCCTCGCGGTGACCGCCAGCGGCCACGACAAGGGTGAGCTCACGGAGAACGACGTGGTCCTCGTCGACGGAGAGGGCAGGGCGACCGGCGAGGGCAGGCCGTCCGCGGAGGCCGAACTGCACGCGCGCGTGGCACGGCTGACCGGTGCGGGCGCCGTCGTGCACGTCCACACGGTCGCCTCGGTCGCGATGGGGCATCGCGAACCGGGCGGGATCGTCTTCAGAGACCTGGAGATGCTCAAGGGCGTCGGCCAGAGCGCCGAGGGCGTGGAGGTCACCCTTCCGGTGATCGCCAACAGCCAGGACATGAAGGTGCTGGGCGACCGGCTGGAGGCGGCGCGCGATCCGCGGATGCCCGCGGTGGTCGTCGCCGGGCACGGCCTGTACGTCTGGGGCGCCGACCCCCGGCAGGCCCGCCACCACACCGAGGTCGTGGAGTGGCTCCTCGAACTCACCCTGACGAACCGGTAGCCGCCGGAGCGCGCGGCGCGCACCCCGGCGCCACCGTCACCTCAGGTGCGTGCCGGGGAGTTCGCCCGCCGTGAAGTCCAGCACACCGCGCTCGGTCACCAGAGCCGTGATCAGCCGGCCGGGGGTGACGTCGAAGGCCGGGTTGTGGCCACGGGTGGCGGGCGGCGCCGTACGGACGCCGCCCCACTCCACGACCTCGGCGCCGTCGCGGAGTTCGATGTGGATGTCGTCGCCGGACCCGGTGGCGACGTCCACCGTGGTCGTGGGGGCGGCCACCAGGAAGGGGATGCCCGCGTCGGCGCAGGCGAGCGCGACGCCGAGGGTCCCCACCTTGTTGGCGGTGTCGCCGTTGGCGGCCACCCGGTCGGCGCCGACGACCGCGGCGTCCACCTCGCCCCTGAGGATGGTGCCGGCCGCCGCCGCGTCGGCCTGGACGTAGTGCTCGATGCCCTCGTAGTCCAGCTCCCAGGCGGTGAGCCGGGAGCCCTGGAGAAGCGGGCGGGTCTCATCGGCGTACACCAGCTCGACCAGCCCGCGGGAGTGCAGTTCGCGGATGACGCCCAGCGCGGTGCCCCAGCCGGCGGTCGCGAGCGCGCCGGTGTTGCAGTGGGTCAGCAGGCGCAGGGGACGGTCGAGTCCGGTGCGGGCGATGAGCCAGTCCGCGCCGAAGACGCCCATGTCCCGGTTGGCCCGGACGTCTTCGCGCTGGATGGCCGCCGCCTCGGCGAGCACCGCGTCCAGGCCCTCGTCGACGAACGGCAGGACGCGGTCGACGCAGACGGCGAGGTTCACCGCGGTGGGCCGGGCCTCGCGTACCCGGTGGACCGCCGCGAGCACCTGCTCGCGGTTCCAGCCCTCGCGCTCGCCCTCGATGAGGGCGAGGGCCACGCCGTAGGCACCGGCCGCGCCGATCGCGGGCGCTCCTCGGACCACCAGCGCGGCGATCGCGTCGCGGAGCCCCTCGGTGGTCTCGATCTCGATGTGTTCGAGACGGTGCGGGAGGACGGTCTGGTCGATGAGGCGCAGACGGCCTGCGGCCCACTCGACGGCGCGGAGCTCCCCGTGCGCTGCGGGCTGGGTCATCTGGGCTTCCTCCCGGGCGGTGCTGCTGAGTCCCGGTCACCGTACATGAGCTGCGGTGATAGCCCTTTGAGATGCTTGTCCGTTATTCGGACTGATGCTCTATCACGTCGTGAGCGGGTGTTAATGTCCTCGGCACGACGCCGGATCAAGCCACTGGAGGGGGGCCTCATGGACGTACGCACGACCAAAACACGTCCGGCAGCGGTGTGCGCACACCGAATGCCCGGGGGAACCCGAGCCCAGGGCACGCTCACCTCGCGCCGCCACATCGACCTCTGCCGATGTGCCGCCGCCGGCTGTTGTCTCTGAGGCGCCGGGCTCCCGTCGCTCCCGCCCGCACCACCGCCCCGTGCGTGCGATCCCCACTCCCCCGCTGCCGCCCGAGCGCGACTCCCGTGCCGGGCCCGCCCGATAGGCATTGACCCACTTATGTCGAAGAGACTCCGTACCGCCCTCCGGGCCGCCTCCGTCGCGACCGGCGCCGTCCTCCTGGCCACCGGCTGCAACGCGTCCGCCTCGAAGTCGGACCCGGCCTCCGGCTCCGCCGGCAGCGGCAAGTCCTTCGTCCTGGTGACCCCGGACGCGGTCGCCCAGAACGAGTTCCTCAAGCTTGCCGTGGCGGGTGTGAAGTCGGCCGCGAAGGCGCACGACGCCTCCTCCAAGGTCTACGAGTCCACGGACGACGCCTCCCGCCAGCAGAACGTCAAGGCGGCGGTGAACGCCTCGCCCGACGTCATCGTGCTGATCGGCTTCGAGTTCGCCGACCTCGCGGCCCAGCAGGCCGAGGCCGGCCCCGGCCAGCAGTTCCTGCTGGTCGACTCCTGCACCACGAAGACGTACGAGAACGTGACCTGCGCGACCTTCCGGGAGCAGGAAGCCGTCTATCTGGCCGGCGCCGAGGCCGGTCTGCTCAGCAGGAGCGGCAAGGTCGGCGCGGTGGACGTGCTGGACACCCCGCAGTTCCGCCGCTACAGCGAGCCGTTCGCCGCGGGTGCGAAGAAGACCGCCTCCGCCACGAAGTCCACGACCCGCTTCGTGGGCGGTGACTCCCCGTTCAACGACGCCGCCCGCGCCAAGGAGCAGGCGAGTTCGCTGATCTCCGGCGGGGTCGACCACATCATGGCCGCCGCCGCGGCGGGCAACTACGGCGTCTTCGAGGCCGCGCAGGCCAAGGGCGCGTTCGCGTACGGCGTCGACGTCAACCAGTGCTCGGCCGCCGAGGGCACCGTCGTGGACAACGTCGTCAAGCGGACCGATGTCGCCGTGGAGAAGGGCATCGGGACGATCCTCTCCGGGACCACCGGCAAGACCGTCTCCTACGGTCTCAAGGAGGGCGGCATGAGCCTCACCGGACTGGAGGACGGCGTCGCGGACTCCGGCTGTGTGATCGCCGAGCACACCGACGTCATCGCCGAGGTGAAGAAGCTGCGCGAACAGATCGTCACCGGGAAGCTGACGGTCGATGACCCCGCGGCCTGAGTCCCCCGCGGTCGAGATGCGGGGGATCGTCAAGGCGTTCCCCGGCGTCGTCGCCAACGACCATGTGGACCTGACCGTGCGGCGCGGCGAGATCCACGCCCTGATGGGCGAGAACGGCGCGGGCAAGTCCACGCTGATGTCGGTGCTGTACGGCATGGAGCGGCCCGACTCCGGCACGGTCCTGCTGCACGGACGCGAGGTCTCCTTCGCCGACCCGAGCCGGGCCATCGCGGCCGGGCTGGGGATGGTGCACCAGTCCTTCAAGCTGTTCCCCTCGCTGACCGTCGCCGAGAACGTCGTCTACCGGGCCGAGCCGCGCCGCTTCGGCCTGGTGGACCGGGCGGCGGCACGCCGTCGCACGGCCCGGCTCGCCGCCGAGCACGGGCTGGACGTCGACCCGGACGCCCGGGTGGGCGACCTGCCCGTCGGCGTACGGCAGCGGGTGGAGATCCTCAAGCTGCTGCACCGGGGCGCCCAGGTGCTGATCCTGGACGAGCCGACGGCGGTGCTGACCCCCGCCGAGGCCGACTCCCTCTTCGCCGTGCTGCGCGGGCTCGCCGACCAGGGCCGCACGGTGCTGCTCGTCACCCACAAGCTGCGCGAGGTGCTCGAAGGCTCCGACAACGTCACCGTGCTGCGGGACGGCCGGGTCGCCGCCCGGCTGCGCACCGCGGCCACCACCGCGGAGGAGATAGCCGCCGCGATGACGGGCCGCGATGTCGAGCTGGACCGGATGCACCCGGGCGGCACCCCGGGCGACGAGGTGCTGGCGGTACGGAACCTGAGCCTGCCAGGCCTCACCGATGTGTCGCTGTCGGTGCGGGCCGGGGAGATCGTCGGCGTGGCGGGCGTGGCCGGGAACGGCCAGGGCGAGCTGGTCGAGGCCCTCGCCGGGCTGCGCCCCGCCGTCTCGGGCGAGGTGCGTGTCGCGGGCCGGGAGGTCACCGGCGCGACGGCCGCCGAGCGGCGCGACGCCGGGCTCGCCTATGTCCCCGAGGACCGCGGGGAGGTCGGCACGGCGCGTGCCGCGTCCGTCGCCGAGAACCTCGCGATGGGCCATCACCGCAAGGGGCTCAGGTCCCGGCGGGGCCTGCTGCCGGGTGCCGCCGTCCGCGGCCACGCGCTGAAGCTCATCGACCGCTTCGGAATCAAGGCGTCCTCGCCCGAGATCCCGGCGGGAGCCCTCTCCGGCGGCAATCTGCAGAAGCTCGTCATCGGCCGTGAACTGGCCCACGAGGCCCCCCTGCTGATCGTCGAGCAGCCCACCCGCGGGGTGGACATC
This sequence comes from Streptomyces sp. NPDC002125, assembly GCF_053593715.1. NCBI lineage: Bacteria > Bacillati > Actinomycetota > Actinomycetes > Kitasatosporales > Streptomycetaceae > Streptomyces > Streptomyces sp. NPDC002125. The sequence goes on from NZ_JBSFDD010000014.1 coordinate 26,083, forward strand.
GGCGCGATCGAGAACATCCACCGCCGGCTCGTCGCCTACCGCGACGCCGGGCACGCCGTGCTCCTGGTCTCCGCCGAACTGAGCGAGATCCGGGGCCTGTCCGACCGGGTGCTCGTGATGTACGAGGGCCGGATCGCGGCGGAGTACGACCGCGAGGCGGCCGACGAGCGCACCCTCGGCCTCGCGATGGCGGGCGGTGCGGCACCACCGTCCGGCGGGGGTTCCGGAGCGTCCGGGCCCCGGCCCGGCGAGGAGTCCGCCGCATCCGCGCCCGCCGCGTCCCAGCCCGCCTCATCCGAGTCCGCCGCATCCGCGCCCGCCGCGTCCCAGCCCGCCTCATCCGAGTCCGCCGCATCCGTGCCCGCCCAGGAGAAGCGCTGACATGGCCACCGAGAGTCCGGACCCGTCCCCCTTCGCCCGGGTCCTGAGGTCCCCCGTCCCCTTCTCCGTGCTCGGCGCGCTCGTCGTCGGCACGCTGTTCCTGCTGGCCACGGGCTCGGACCCGGTGACGGCCTACGGCGCGGTCGTGGAGGGGGCGTTCGGCGCCGACGGCATCGGGTCCACCCTGTCGAGTTCGACCGCCGTCATCGGGCTGGCCGTCGCCCTGGCGATCCCGCTGCGGGCGGGGCTGATCAACCTGGGCGGTGACGGGCAGCTGGTGCTGGGGGGCATCACCGCCGCGGCCGTCGGGCTGTACTCGCCGCTGCCGGCGGTGCTCACCGTGCCGCTGTGCCTGCTGGCGGGCATGGCGGCGGGCGCCGCCTACGCCGCGCTCGCCGCCGTCTGCCAGAACCGCTTCGGGGTTCCGCTGCTGGTCACCAGCCTGCTGCTCAGCTATCCGGCGGTGTCCTTCGCCTCGTATCTGGCGCGCTATCCGCTGAAGGACCCCGCCTCCAGCCTCCCGCAGACCCGGCGGCTCCCGGCCGGTGTGGCGCTGCCGGAGTTCGGCACGTCCACGGTCACGCTGGGCCTCGTGCTGGTGGCCGCGGTGGCCGCCGCGTTCTTCTTCGTGGACACCCGCACCCCGGCCGGCTACGAGATCCGGATGACCGGCCTCAACAGCCGGTTCGCCTCCTACGCGGGTATCGACCGCCCCCGGCTGACACTCCGGCTGATGGCCGTGTCGGGCGCGGTGGCCGGTCTGGTCGGCGCGGTCGGCGTGCTGGCCTTCCCCTTCCGCTTCACCGACGGTTCGCTGACCGCGTCCGGGGACACCTGGACCGGTCTGATGGCGGCGCTTCTCGCCTCCGCCGCACCGGTCGGCACGGCGCTGGCCGCGCTGTTCTTCGCCGCCCTGAAGGTCGGCGGACTCAACATGGAGCGGGTCACCGAGGTGCCGAGCGAGCTCACCGACATCCTCCAGGCCATCGTGATCGTCTTCCTGGCGGCGCGATTCACCCTCAAGCGGCGCAGGCGTGCCGCCTCTTCACCCGGGTCCCCGGCACAGGCGCTCACGCCGGCCGCTCCGGCCGCCGCCCCCGAGAAGGAGACCGCCTGATGTTCCTCGACTCCGATCTCCTCTTCTCGGCGCTCCGCGCGCTCACCCCGATCCTGCTGGCGGCCCTCGGCGGCGCGATCTGCGAGCGCGCGGGTGTCTTCATGATCGGCCTCGAAGGCATGATGCTGATGGGCTGCTTCACCGCGGTCACCGTCAGCTGGTTCTCGGGTTCGCCCTGGCTCGGCGTGCTGGTCGCGGCCCTCGCCGCGGCGGCGTACTCGCTGATCCTCGCCGTCGGCACGGTCACCCTCAAGGGCGACGCGGTCGTGCTCGGCGTCGCGATGAACCTCCTCGCCGTCGGGCTGACGGGCTTTCTGCTGCGTACGACCTTCGGGGTGCAGGGCACCTTCGACGATCCCGCGCTGGCGGGCCTCGGCACGGTCCACCTCCCGGGCATCGCCTCGATCCCGTTCGTCGGTCCCGCCCTGTCGGGGCACTCCGCCCTCGTCTACTTCTCCTGGATCGCCGTACCGGTCGCCGCGGTGCTGCTCTTCCGCCACCCGTGGGGCCTCAGGCTGCGCGGCGTCGGCGAGACGCCGGACGCGGCGGCGACGCTCGGGGTGAGCCCCGCGCGGTACAAGTACGCCGCGATCCTCGTCTCCGGTGTGCTGTGCGGTCTCGCGGGCGCCCAGCTGGCGCTCGGCAACGTCACGCTGTTCTCGGAGAACATGACCGCGGGCCGCGGCTGGATCGCCGTCGTCGCGGTCATGCTCGGCCGCGCCGCTCCCGTCGGGGTGCTCCTCGCGGGGCTCCTCTTCGGCATCGCGGAAGCGGCCGGATTCCGGTTGCAGGGCCTCGGCCTCCCGCAACAGGCGACGGACGCGGCACCGTACGCCGTCACTCTCGTCGCCCTCTTCCTGACCACGGCAAAGCGCCGCCGCCGCACCCCCGCTGGAGCTTCCGCATGACCACCCAGTCCCTGCTGCCCGTCACCCGCATACCCCGCACGGGGCTGCCCGCCCACGCCTTGGTGGTCGGGGACCCGGCCCGCGCGGCCGCCGTCGCCGATCTGCTGGAGGACGCGAAGGAGGTGGCATACCACCGCGAGTACCGCACCTTCACCGGCACGTGGAAGGGCCTGCCCGTCGTCGTCGCCTCGCACGGCGTGGGCGGTCCGGGCGCGATCCTGCTCTTCCAGGAGCTCGCCGACGCGGGTGTGCGTACGTTCATCCGCTTCGGGACCGCCGGGGCCATGCGGCGCGGCATCGGTGACGGCGACCTGGTGATCGCCGAGGCCGCGGTGCGCGACGACGGCGTCACCCAGCAGCTGCTGCCCGCCGAGTACCCGGCCGTGTCCGCGCCGGAGGCCGTGCTCGCGCTCCAGCGGGCCGCCGAGACGGCCGGGGCTCCGTACCACCGGGGCATCGTGTGGACGCGGGCCGCCTTCCAGCCCGGCCTGATTCCGCTGCCGACGGCCGCGTACGAGAAGGCCGGGCTCGCCGCGATCGAGATGGAGCTCTCCGCTCTGTACGTCGCCGCGTCGCTGCGCGGCCTGGTGGCGGGCGGTGTGCTGGTGATCGACGGCGTGAACGCGGACGACCTGGTGGACGAGGAGGCGACGGGCGGCTACGACCCGCACCGCGATGTCGTCGCCGAAGGCGTGGCGCGCGGCAGTGTCGTCGGCCTGGAGGCGCTGCGCCTGCTGGCCGGAGGTGCCCGATGAGCGGCACAAGGGTCGATCTGCTGATCCACGGCGGCGATGTGCTGACCGTGGACGACAAGGGCACGGTCGTGCCCGGCGGTTCGGTCGCAGTGCGGGACGGGGAGATCGTCGCGGTCGGACGGGACCTGGAGGTCACGGCCGCCGAGGAGATCGACGCCCGCGGCTGCCTGGTCGCCCCCGGCCTGGTCAACACCCACACGCATCTCGCGATGACCCTTCTGCGGGGTCTCGCCGACGACGTGGACCTCCAGGAGTTCCTGGCCCGCGTGATCCCCGCCGAGGCCGCGCTGCTCAACCCGCGGAACGTGGCGGCCGGCGTGCGGGTCGCGATGGCGGAGAGCATCCGGGCCGGGGTGACCTCCGCGCTCGACATGTACTGGTTCCACGCGGCGGCCGAGGAGGCGGCGCGCGAGGCCGGATGGCGGCTGCACGGCGGGCCGACCTTCATGGACGTGCCCGACCCCGCCGACACGATCGTCTACGGGGACCGGCTCGCCTGGGCCAGGGAGCATCTGACCGCGCGGACCCCGGCGCCCGGCACCCGGCCGGTCGTCTTCGCCCACTCCGCCTACACGCTGACGCCCGCCCAGCTGACCGGCATCGGCGCGCTCGCCCGGGAGTTCGGGGCGCTGCTGCACATCCACGCGTCGGAGAACGCCGCCGAGGTGGAGACCGTCCTCCAGCGCCACGGCAAGCGGCCCGTGGAGCTCCTCGAATCGCTCGGGCTGCTCGGCCCCGACACGCTGCTCGCCCACGCGGTAGACCTGACCGGGGCCGAGATCGCGGCGATCGCCAGGACCGGCACGTCCGTCGCCCACTGCCCGGTCTCCAACCTGAAGCTCGGTTGCGGCATCGCGCCCGTACCCGCGCTGCTGCGGGCGGGGGTGACGGTCGGGCTGGGCACCGACGGGGCGGTCAGCTCCAACACCCTGGACATGATCGGCGCGATCCGCCAGGCGGCCCTGGTCCACAAGGCGGGCGGCGACCCGACGGCCGTCGGCGCCGAACAGGCCGTACGGATGGCCACGATCGAGGGCGCGCGGGCACTCGGGCTCGGCGGCCTGCTGGGCTCCGTGGAGGCCGGCAAGCGCGCCGACCTGATCGTGCTGGACCTCGGCGGGCCGCATCTCACCCCCCGCCACGACCCCTGGTCGATGCTGGCGTACGCCGCCCAGGCGTCCGATGTGCGCGACACGGTCGTCGACGGCCGTGTGCTGATGCGGGACCGTGTCCTGCTGACGCTCGACGAGGCCTCGGCCCTGCGCGAACTGGAGCGTACGGAGTGAACGTCACCCGCGGCTTCACCGGCCGTTCCCGCGCCGACGAGCGCGATCCGCGGCTCCCTCCGGGGCAGTACGACGCGGGCGACTCCTGGCCGGTCCTCTCCGCCGAGGTCACACCCGAACTCGCGCCCGGGGACTGGTCCTTCCGCGTCGACGGCCTGGTCGCCCGCCCCAGGACCTGGTCCTGGGACGAGGCCCACGCCCTGCCGCCCTCGGCGTACGAGGGCGACATCCACTGCGTCACCAGCTGGTCGAAGTTCGGGGTGCGCTTCGCGGGGGTGTCCCTGGACGCCTTCCTGGACCGGGCCGGTCCGCTGCCCACGGCCACGCACGCCGTGGCCTACGCGCACACCGGGTACACCACGAATCTCCCGCTGTCCGATCTGACGGGCGGCCGGGCGTGGATCGTCTGGGAGTACGGCGGAGGCCCGCTGGCCCCCGAGCACGGCGGCCCGGCACGGCTCATCGTGCCGCACCTCTACTTCTGGAAGAGCGCGAAGTGGATCGCGGGCATCCGGCTCCTCGACCACGACGAGCCCGGTTTCTGGGAGCGGAACGGCTATCACCACCGCGGCGACCCCTGGCAGGAACAGCGATACTCCGATGACTGACACCTTCACGCCTGCCACCCGTTTCGCCGTGCCCGGCCGGATCGTGAGCAGCAACCGCGCCGCCGCGTCCTGGCAGCGCGCCACCCTCACCCAGATCCGCCGCGAGACCCCGGACGCCGCCACCTTCCGCTTCGACGTGCCCGGCTGGACCGGCCATGTGCCCGGCCAGCACCTGATGCTGCGGCTCACCGCCGAGGACGGCTACACCGCGCAGCGCCACTACTCGATCGCCTCGGCGCCGGACGCGGACGGCCAGGTCGAGCTGACCCTCGACCATGTGCGGGGCGGCGAGGTCTCCGGTCATCTGCACACGGTGGCGCGGCCCGGCGACACCGTGGAGGTGCGGGGCCCCGTGAGCGGTTTCTTCGCCTGGCCGGGCGACCGGCCCGCGCTGCTGCTGGGTGCGGGCTCGGGCGTCGTGCCGCTGATGTCGATGCTCCGCCACCGCCGCCGGAGCGCCCCGGACGTGCCGCTGCGCCTGATCGTCTCGGCGCGCATCCCGGAGAGCCTGATCTACGCCCAGGAGTACGGGGACGAGACGACCACCGTCCTCACCCGCGCCGGGGCGCGGAAGCGGCTGTCGGCCGAGCACCTCGAACAGGTCGTGGCCGAACAGCCGCCGGGCGGCTGGGAGACGTACATCTGCGGCTCCAACGCCTTCGCGGAGCACGCCTCCCGGCTGGTGGTGGGCCTCGGGATGCCGGTGGACCGGATCAGGATCGAGCGGTTCGGCTGACCCGTTTGCCGGTCAGGTCGCGGGGCGCAGCCGCAGCCCCTGCATCCCTCCGTCGACGGCGAGCGCGGTGCCGGTGACGGACGCCGCCGCCGGGCTCGCCAGATAGACGACGGCCGCGGCCACCTCGTCGGCGGAGACCAGCCGGCCCAGCGGCTGGCGGGCGTCGAGCGCGGCGCGCTCGGCCGCCGGGTCGTCGGCCTGGTCGAGCAGCCGGCCGATCCAGGGGGTGTCGGCCGTACCGGGGTTGACGCAGTTGACCCTGATCCCCTCGCGGACGTGGTCGGCCGCCATCGCGAGGGTCAGGGAGAGCACGGCCCCCTTGCTCGCGCTGTAGAGGGCGCGCTGCGGCAGGCCCGCTGTGGCGGCGATCGAGCAGGTCTGGGTGATCGACACGGCCCCGGGGCGTGCGGCGGCCGAGCGGCGCAGATGGGGCAGGGCGTGGCGGGCGGCGCGGACCATGCCGAGCACGTTGATGTCCAGGACGCGGGCCCACTCGTCGTCGGTGTTGTCCTCCACGGTGCCGATCGAGCCGATGCCCGCGTTGGACACCAGGGTGTGCAGGCCGCCCAGTTCCGCCGCGGCCCGGTCGACGGCGCTCCGTACGGCGCCGTCGTCGGTCACGTCCGCCTCGATGGCGAGCGCCCCCGCGGGCGCGCCCTTCGGATCGCGGTCGAGCACGGCGACGCGGGCGCCCCTGGCGAGCAGCAGGGCCGTCACGGCTGCTCCGATTCCGGACGCCCCGCCCGTCACCAGGGCGGACAGTCCGTCGAAGTCCTGTGTATCGGGCATCAGTCGGTCTCCTCGGGGGTGCGACGGGCCTGCCAGACGGGGCCCTGCGGGTAGCGGTGGGCAGCGATCGAGGCGGGGAGCATCCGGGCGGAGAAGCCCGGTGTGCGCGGGGTGACGTAGCGGCCGTCCTCGATGACGGCCGGGTCGGCGAAGTGTTCGTGGAGGTGGTCGACGTATTCGATGACCCGGTCCTCCCAGGTGCCGGACACGGCGACGTAGTCGAACATCGAGAGGTGCTGCACCAGTTCGCACAGCCCCACGCCTCCCGCGTGCGGGCAGACCGGGATGCCGAACTTGGCGGCGAGCAGCAGGACGGCGAGGTTCTCGTTGACCCCCGCGACCCGTGCGGCGTCGATCTGGACGAAGTCGACCGCGCCCGCCTGGAGGAGCTGCTTGAAGACGACCCGGTTGGCGATGTGTTCACCGGTGGCGACCTTGACCGGCTGCCCGGCGCGCACGGCCGCGTGACCGAGCACGTCGTCGGGGCTGGTCGGCTCCTCGATCCAGTACGGGTCGTAGGGGGCGAGCGCGTTCATCCAGGAGACGGCGTCGGCCACGTCCCAGCGCTGGTTGGCGTCGACGGCTATGCGGACGCCCGGTCCCACGGCCTGCCGGGCGAGCGAGAGCCGCCGGATGTCGTCGTCAAGATCGGCGCCGACCTTCAGCTTGATCTGGGTGAACCCGTCGGCGACGGCCTCCTTGGAGAGGCGCACGAGCTTGTCGTCGTCGTAGCCCAGCCATCCGGGCGAGGTGGTGTACGCCGGATAGCCCTCGGTCAGCAGCCGCTCGGTGCGCTCGGCGCGGCCCGGTTCGGCGGCCCGGAGGATGCCGAGCGCCTCCTGCGGGGTGAGCGCGTCCGTGAGGTAGCGGAAGTCGACGAGGGAGACGAGCTCCTCCGGTGTCATCCCGGCGAGGAACTGCCAGACGGGCTTGCCGGCCAGCCGCGCCGCGAGGTCCCAGGCGGCGTTGACGACGACGCCGGCCGCCATGTGCATCACGCCCTTCTCGGGGCCGAGCCAGCGCAGCTGGGAGTCGTGCGTGAGCAGGCGGTACAGCTCGCCGAGGTCGGCGGCGGTGCGCGGTGCGGGCCTGCCGATCACATAGGGCCGCAGCGCCTCGACGGCGGCGGCCATGACATCGTTGCCACGCCCGATGGTGAAGCAGAAGCCGTGCCCCTCCTCGCCCGCGCCGTCGGTGCGCAGCACGACATAGGCGGCGGAGTAGTCGGGGTCGGTGTTCATCGCGTCCGAGCCGTCCAGCTGTTCCGAGGTGGGGAACCGGATGTCGTCGACCTCGAAGTCGGTGACGATCGGACTCATGTGTGCGCCCCCAAAGGCATAACATCGGATCTCTGCATGGTCATCCGATGTATAGCCTCCCCGAGGGCCGAGAGTCCAGGGTGCCGAGGAAAATAGATCAACTTCCCTCCGTACAGCTCGGATGAATCCGGAGGTGGCACGGTTCAGCCCAGGAGGCAAACGGACTGCGGCGGAACAGGGCGGAAGCCGTAAGGTTGGTCCGTACACAAGGGAACTTCGGAAGGAGGCCTGGGTGATCGAGCTCGAGGGGGTACCCGAGCTGATCGACCCGGTCATGGTGGCCGCGTTCGAGGGCTGGAACGACGCCGGTGACGCCGCCTCCACAGCGGTCGGACATCTGGACCGGGAGTGGAAGGGCGAGGTCTTCGCGGCGCTCGACGCCGAGGACTACTACGACTTCCAGGTCAACCGGCCCACGGTGTTCATGGAGGGCGGGGCGCGCAAGATCACCTGGCCCACGACCCGGCTCTCCGTGGTCCGGGTCGGCGGCGACAAGCCCCGTGACCTGGTCCTGATCCGGGGCATCGAACCCTCCATGCGCTGGCGTTCGTTCTGCAACGAGATCCTGGGCTTCGCCCATGAGCTCGGCGTCGAGATGGTCGTCATCCTGGGGGCGCTGCTGGGCGACACCCCGCACACCAGGCCGGTGCCGGTCAGCGGGGTCACCTCGGACCCCGACCTGGCCAGGACCATGGACCTGGAGGAGACCAGATACGAGGGCCCGACCGGCATCGTGGGCATCCTCCAGGAAGCCTGCACGCACGCGGGGGTGCCCGCGGTGAGCCTGTGGGCGGCGGTCCCGCACTACGTCTCGCAGCCGCCGAACCCGAAGGCGACGCTGGCGCTGCTGAACCGCCTGGAGGATCTGCTCGGGCTGCGGATCCCGCTGGGCGAGCTGCCCGAGGACGCCCGCGCGTGGCAGCTCGGCGTCGACCAGCTGGCCGCCGAGGACAGCGAGGTCGCGGAGTACGTGCAGACGCTGGAGGAGGCGCGGGACACCGCCGAGCTCCCCGAGGCGTCGGGCGAGGCCATCGCCCGCGAGTTCGAGCGGTATCTGAGGCGCAGGGACATCGGCGGCCCCGGCCAGGCGCCCGGCGGTCACGCCACCGAGAGCGGTGACGTGCCCTATCTGCGGGACACGTCCGGCGGCCGTACGCGACCGCCGAAGCCGCAGCGTCCGGAGAAGGGCAAGGGCCGGCCGAAGGACGGCGACGAGGGCGCGTCGGACGACCCGCCGTCGACCGGGCCGGACGAGGACTCCTCGGAGGGCTGACCGGGCGGTCCGGACGGCCTGCCGGGCCCAGCGAGGACGCCCGGGCCGGACCGTGTGACGGGAGAACGGCCCCGGACCTCCCGCGATCACGCGCGAGGTCCGGGGCCGTTCTATGTCGTACGGGTACGGGTGTGCGGGTTACAGGGCGACGCCCAGCAGCGCGTCGACCGTGCGCGAGACCAGACCGGGCGCGCCCTCGTCCGTCCCGCCGCCGGCGCTCTGCCGCTCGGCCCACCGGTCCACCGCGGCCAGTGCGGCCGGGGCGTCCAGGTCGTCGGCGAGCGCCTCCCGCACCTCCTCGACCAGGGCGTCCGCGGGCAGTCCGTCCGGCCGGGAGACCGCGGCGCGCCAGCGCGCCAGACGCTCGACGGCGTCGGAGAGCACCTGGTCGGTCCACTCCCAGTCCGACCTGTAGTGGTGCGCGAGCAGGGCGAGCCTGATCGCGGCGGGGTCCACGTCGGCCCGGCGCAGCGCCGAGACGAAGACGAGGTTGCCCTTGGACTTGGACATCTTCTCGCCGTCGAGGGCGACCATGCCCGCGTGCACATAGGCACGGGCGAAGGGGTACTCGCCGGTCAGCGCCTGGGCGTGCGAGGCGCCCATCTCGTGGTGCGGGAAGGCGAGGTCGGAGCCGCCGCCCTGCACGTCGAAGCTCATGCCGAGGTGGTCCAGCGCGATGGCGACGCACTCGATGTGCCAGCCGGGCCGGCCACGGCCGAGGCTGCCGCCGTCCCAGCTCGGCTCACCCTCCCGGGCGGCCATCCAGAGCATCGGGTCGAGCGGGTTCTTCTTGCCGGGGCGCTCCGGGTCTCCGCCGCGCTCGGCGGAGAGCCGCCGCATCGCCTCGGCGTCGAGGTTGGAGACCTCGCCGAAGTGCGGGTCGCACTCCACCGAGAAGTACACGTCGCCCTCGAGCTCGTAGGCGGCGCCCGCGTCCCTGAGGCGTTCGACGAGCGGGACGATGCCGGGTATCGCCTCCACCGCGCCGATGTAGTGCTGGGGGGGAAGCATGCGCAGAGCGGTCATGTCCTCCCGGAAGAGTGCCGTCTCGCGCTCCGCGAGCTCGGTCCAGTCCTCGCCGTCGCGCACGGCCCGCTCAAGCAGCGGATCATCCACGTCGGTCACGTTCTGGACGTAGTGAACCTGCCGCTTGGTGTCGAGCCACACGCGCTGAACGAGGTCGAACGCGTTGTAGGTCGCCGCATGACCCATGTGGGTCGCGTCGTACGGCGTGATGCCGCAGACGTAGATGCGGGCGACGGGACCGGGGTCAAGGGTGATCCGTCCGCCGGTCGCGGTGTCGTGGATCCGAAGGTCGCGGCCCTTGCCAGGCAGGGCGGGGACCTCAGAAGCGGGCCAGGCATGCATGTCATGAGCGTAACCGGATGATGCTTCCGGATACGAACCGGATGGCGGAGAGCGGCCGAATTCGCGGTCTTGCGCGGATGGCGTTTCTCACCTAAGGGCTGTCCCGTGGTCCCTGGGGCGGAGTACGGGACAGCCCCCAGGACAGGCGCCCGCTCACACCGGCGGCCAGGGGATCGCGGGCCATTCACCGCTCGGCTGCGGGTGGCGGCCGGATTTCCGCAGGTCCTCCACACGGGCCCGCAGTGCCTCCAGTTCGGCCGGGGTGATCAGTTCCCCCAACCGGGTGGCGAGCCGGCTGCCCGGCTCCAGTCCCGCGGAGAGCCGGTCGAGCACCTCGACCGCTTCCCTCGTCAGCGGCTCGCCCGCCCACCCCCAGAGCAGGGTCCGCAGCTTGTCGTCCGCGTTGAAGGTGACCCCGTGGTCGATGCCGTAGAGCCGGCCGCCCGGTGCGGGCAGCAGGTGCCCGCCCTTGCGGTCACCGTTGTTGATCACAGCGTCCAGGACCGCGAGCCTGCGCAGCCGGGGGTCGTCCGCGTGCACCAGCAGCGCGGTCTTCCCTTCGCCCACCTCGGCGAAGCCCACCGCTTTCCAGCCGTTCCCCGGTTCCTCGCCCTCCACGAGTGCGAGGAGCGGCGGCAGTCCGTGCACCTCGTCGGCCCCGGGCGCCCCGGCGCTCCCGTCGGCTTCGTCGGCCTCGATCCAGAGCTGGCACATGCCCTCGCCGTAGGGGCCCTCGCGCAGCACGGTCGGCGGCACGAGACCCCAGCCGGTGGCCTCGGAGATCTCGTACGCCGCGACCTCGCGCTGGGCGAGCGTGCCGTCGGGGAAGTCCCAGAGCGGCTGCTCGCCGGCGACCGGCTTGTAGACACAGGGGCGCTGCTCGCCCTCGTACGCGACGGTGCAGTACAGCACGGCGTTCGACGCGCCCCGGACCTGGCCGAGGACGGTGAGCTCACCCTCGGCGAGCAGGGTGCGCAGCCCGGCCTCCGTCAGGCCCCGCGACGGTATCCGTTCTGGCGCGGGCATACGTGTCCTTCCGGATCGAGGGGCAGGCTGCACAGCGGGCAGGGCGGCCGGCCGGCGTTCACGACGTCCAGGGCGCGCTTGGCGAAGGCCCGGGCCTGTGCGCCGCTCAGCCGGACGCGGAGCATCGGCGGACCGTTCTCCTCGTCCTGCAGGAGCCTTTCCTCCGCCTCCGCGAGGTCGTCCTCGGAGTCGGCGTCGAGCTCGACGAGGGCCTGTGCCTCGACGATCATGCGCTGCTCCTCGCCGTCCCAGGCGAGTGCCATCGTGCCGACCCTGAACTCCTCCTCGACGGGGGCGTCGAGCGGAGCGGTGTCGGCGACGTCCATGGGGGCCACGGCGGGCACCGGTGAATTGCCGCCGGTCCGCCGGACGACCTCGTCCAGGAGTTCGTCGATCCGTTCGGCCAACGCGGCAACCTGGGTCTTCTCCAGGGCCACGCTCGTGACCCGTCCCCGGGAGGATGCCTGGAGGAAAAACGTACGGCGGCCAGGCAGCCCGACCGTGCCGGCCACGAAGCGGTCCGGTGGGTCGTAGAGGAACACCTGACGGGACACGTCCTGTCTCCCTTGGGATGAGATGGCGGATGGGGGCGGCCCCGGGGGCACCGCGGGATGCTCCACGAGGCCACCTACGGCGCGTCCACCCTACTGCGCGGAGAGATCACGGTGCCCCAGCGCCGCCCCCGACGGCCGCGTCCGTTGCCGCGTCCCCCGCCGCGTCGGCCCCGATGGACTGTTCCCGGGGCGCCAGGGAGGCCAGGTCCCCGGTGTCGCCGAGACGGAGGAGGAACGGGCGCAGCCTCGTGTAGCGGATCGCCGTGACGGAGCACGGGTCCACCTGGACGCGCTGGAAGAGGTCGAGATGCATGCCGAGCGCGTCGGCGACGAGCGCCTTGATGATGTCGCCGTGCGAGCACATCACATAGGCGGCGTCGTCCCCGTGCTCGGCACCGATCCGGGCGTTCCACTCCCGCACGGCCTCGACGGCCCGCGCCTGCATGGCCCGCATGGACTCACCGCCGGGGAACGCGGCGGCGGAGGGGTGCTGCTGCACGACGGTCATCAGCGGTTCGTCGGAGAGCTCGGCGAGTTTGCGGCCCGACCAGTCGCCGTAGTCGCACTCGCTGATCCCCTCCTCGGTGTGCAGAGGGAGCCCCGGGCGGGCGTCGAGCAGCGGCTGGAGGGTCTCGCGGCAGCGCTGCAGGGGGCTGCTGACGGCCGCGGCGAGTTCGAGGGCGGCCAGCCGGCCGGGAAGCGCGGCGGCCTGTCCGGCACCGCGTTCGTCGAGGGCGACGCCGGGGGTCCGCCCGGCGAGCACTCCGGAGGTGTTGGCGGTCGAGCGTCCGTGGCGTACGAGGATGAGCGTGGGCATACATGCCAGCGTAGAGGTGCGTGAACGGTCCGCGGCAGGGAAGAATGCGCGGGGTGATCGTCGACTGCGGAATTTACCGGGACGGGCGCAGGACCGAGGGTCCCGCCGACTTCTCCGATGCCCTCGACGAGGCACGTGCGAGCGGGGACGCGTTCCTCTGGATCGGGCTGCACGAGCCGACGGAGAAGGAGTTCGACCTCGTCACCAGCGAGTTCTCCCTGCACCCGCTGGCGGTCGAGGACGCGCTGCGCGCCCATCAGCGGCCCAAGCTGGAGATCTACGACGACTCGCTGTTCGTGGTGATCAAGCCGGTGGTCTACGAGCAGAAGAGCGACACCGTGAGCGCCGGTGAGCTGATGCTCTTCATAGGGGATTCGTTCGTGGTGACGGTGCGGCACGGCGAGGGCGCGCCTCTCGCGGCGGTGCGCCGGCGTCTGGAGGCCGAGCCGGAGGTCCTGAGGCACGGGCCCACATCGGTGCTCTACGCGGTCAGCGACGCGGTGGTGGACCACTACATCGAGGTCGCGGCGGAGCTCCAGATCGACCTGGAGGAGCTGGAGGCCCAGGTGTTCGCCCCGACCGGCACGGGGGACTCCTCGAACACGGCCGCGAGCATCTACACCTTCAAGCGGCAGGTGCTCGAATTCCGCCGGGCGACCAACCCGCTGGGCGCCCCGATGGCGCGGCTGTCGAGTCCGGGCGTGCCCTTCGTCGACTCCGGCTCGCAGCCCTTCTTCCGCGACGTGAACGACCACCTGACCCGCGCCGTCGAGCATGTGGAAGGGCTCGACCGGCTGCTCTCGGACATCCTGTCGGCGCATCTGGCGCAGGTGGGCGTGCGGCAGAACGACGACATGCGGAAGATCTCGGCGTGGGCCGCCATGGCCGCCGTACCGACGATGGTGGCCGGGATCTACGGCATGAACTTCGAGCACATGCCGGAGCTCGGCTACGTGTGGACGTACCCGACGGTGATCGCGCTGATGGGCTTCGCGGTCTTCGGCCTGCACCGTCTGTTCAAGCGCCGGGGCTGGCTGTAGCCCGCTTCCCCGCCCGGCCTCAGGCGTACTCGGTCTCCGGTACGGCCGGGCCGCCCAGCGCGTTCACCAGGGCGGGCTGTTCGAGGCTCACCATGCGCCGCCAGCCCACCAGGCGCTCGTAGGCGTACATCGCGTGGATGCCCGCCGCCAGCACGGCTCCCTTGGCGCGGGGCCAGTGCAGCAGCTCGCCCATGTGGCTCATGACGGCGAGGCTGACATCGCGGTACACGCGGATCTCGGCGTGGGCGCACTCGCGCAGCACGGACTGGATGGTCCGGCCGTGCCCGGCCCTGGCGAAGCGCAGAAGCTCCTCGTGGCAGTACGCGAGGTGGTTGTCCTCGTCCCGCGAGATCATCCGCACGGCGCGGCCGATGGAGGGGTGGTCGGCGAAGTACTTGAGCAGGAGCCGCATCTGCTCGGACGCCCGCTGTTCGGTGACCCGGCTGTGGGAGAGGTAGACGATGATGTCGCGCTCGGTGAGCGGTGTGTCGCCGCCGAGCCGTTCGTGGGCGAGACCGATGCCCTGGCGCTCCAGCAGGAGGGTGTAGTCCGTCTCGTACGGCACCGCGACGGGTTCGAGTCCTCGCTGCTTCAGCAGGGCGTTGAAGATCCGGCCGTGCTTGTCCTCGTCGGCACCGTGCCGGGCGACCTTGGGTGCCAGCCCGCGCAGCCCGGCGGGGACGAGGGCGGCGATGCGCCCGTTCTCCCAGCCACCCTGCGACTCCCCGCCTGCCGCGATCGAGCAGAAGAGCCGGAACGACTCGTCGTTGTCGAGGATCTCCTGGAACAGACTCTTTGCCGAAAGCATCACTGCCACCTTTCGCACCGGTGTCCGCAGAGGCACAGTCAAATTCGGTACGCGCCGGTAGGCAACACGAGCGGGGCCGGGCGGGTACGAACGGGCGCCGCGCGGCGCCCGGACCTGCTCCGGCGCCCCGGCAGAGGTACGGGCCGTAACCGGGAGGGGGCCGGGCGCGTTGTTCCGTACGACGGCCGTGGCGGGGAGGACCCCCGAGCCCCCACCACGGCCGTAGTGCTGCGCCCGGCGCTACCGCTTCGCGGGGGTCACGAGGCCGGTGCGGTTCGTGCGGCTCACGCGGCCAGGCCGGAGCGCTCCAGGGCCTCGGTGCCCGCGCGCAGGGCCGCGATCCGCTCGTCGAGCGTGAAGCCGGCCGGGGCGAGGGTCAGGGTGGTGACACCGGCCGCCGCGTAGGCCCGCATCCGGTCGGCGATGCGGTCCACCGAGCCGAGCAGCGTGGTCTTGTCGATGAGCTCGTGCGGTACGGCCGCCGCCGCGCCGGTCTTGTCCCCCGACAGGTACTTGTCCTGGATCTCGGCGGCTTCCTTCTCGTAGCCCATGCGCTGGGCGAGCTGGTTGTAGAAGTTCTGCTTGCGGCTGCCCATGCCGCCGACGTACAGGGCGGTGTAGGGGCGGAACATGTCGGCCAGGCCGTTGATGTCGTCGCCGATGGCCAGCGGGACGGTCGGACAGACGTCGAAGCCCTCCATCGTCTTCCCCGCCTTCTCGCGTCCGGCCCGCAGGTGCCGCACCGCGGTCTCCTCGATGTGCTCGGCGGCCGGGAAGATCAGCAGGGCGCCGTCGGCGATCTCACCGGTCTGCTCGAGGTTCTTCGGTCCGATGGCGGCGATGTAGAGCGGGATGTGCTCGCGCTGCGGGTGGACGGTCAGCTTGATGGGCTTGCCGGGGCCGTCGGGCAGGGGCAGCGTCCAGTGCTCGCCCTCGTAGGACAGCCGCTCACGGGACATCGCCTTGCGCACGATCTCGACGTACTCACGGGTGCGGGCCAGCGGCTTGTCGAACTTGACGCCGTACCAGCCCTCGGAGACCTGCGGCCCCGAGACACCCAGGCCGAGACGGAACCGGCCCCCGGAGATGGAGTCGAGGGTGGCCGCGGTCATCGCCGTCATGGCGGGCTGGCGGGCCGGGATCTGCATGATGGCGGAGCCCACGTCGATGGACTCGGTCTGGGCGGCGACCCAGGCGAGGACCGTCGGCACATCCGAGCCGTAGGCCTCGGCCGCCCAGCAGACGTCGTAGCCGAGCCGGTCGGCCTCCTGGGCGACGGCGAGGTTGTCGCCGTCCATGCCCGCACCCCAGTAACCGAGATTGATGCCGAGCCGCATACCCACACTCCCTCTACTGATCAGTAACGTTCTGTGTCCCGGACTCTAGCGCGGGTGGCCGGAATCCGGCAGGCTCGCCCGGGTGCGGCCCGTTGTCCACAGGCTTCCACCCTGTGGGGCCCTGGCCAGTAATCTCAGCGCCCATGGAGCAGAGGCATCTCGGCCGTACCGGCCTTCGCGTGTCCCGGATCGGGCTGGGCACCCTCACCTGGGGCCGGGACACCGACGAACACGACGCCGCCGACCAGCTGAAGGCCTTCTGGGACGTGGGCGGCACTCTCGTCGACACCGCCGACGTCTACGGCGGCGGGGAGGCCGAGTACCTCCTGGGGCGGCTTCTGGACAATCTGGTGCCGCGTCAGGATCTGGTCATCGCGACCAAGGCGGGCAGCGTGCCCGATCCGTACCGCCGCTCCGACGGATCGCGCGGGCATCTGCTCGCGGCGCTCGACGCGTCGCTGCGGCGGCTCGGGACGGATTACGTCGATCTGTGGCAGATCCACGCCTTCGACCCGGTGACCCCTCTGGAGGAGACCCTTCAGGCACTGGACCTGGCGGTGTCGTCGGGGCGCGTCCGCTATGCCGGGGTGTCCGGCTTCAGCGGCTGGCAGCTGGCCAAGGCCGCGACCTGGCAGCTCGCCGCGCCCGGGCAGCGCACGAGGCTCGCGTGCACGCAGATGGAGTACTCGCTGTTGCAGCGGGGCGTCGAGCGGGAGGTGCTGCCCGCGGCGCTGGACCTCGGCGTGGGCCTGCTGCCGTCGTCCCCGCTCGGCCGCGGGGTGCTGACCGGCAAGTACCGCACGGGTACACCGTCCGGCTCGCGCGGCGCGTCGGAGCAGCTGGCCCCGTTCGTCGAGCCGTATCTCGACGAGCCCGCGGGCAGGATCGTGGACGCGGTGGCCACGGCCGCCGACGGCCTCGCCACGACGCCCCTCCAGGTGGCGCTCGCCTGGGTGCGGGACCGGCCGGGGGTGGTGGCTCCGGTGGTCGGCGCGCGCAACGCGCAGCAGCTGACCGAGGCGTTGTCGGTGGAGGCGCTTAGTCTTCCTGACGAGATCTGCCAGGCGCTCGACGATGTGTCGGCGCCCGTGCACCGCTATCCCGACCAGGACTGGAGCACGCTGTGACTGCGCATCCCCGGGGAGAGACCCCGGACCCCGCGGCCGAGAACGACGAGGACCGCGAGGACGCGGGCACCGGGGCCGCCGGCACGCCCGGCGCGGCGGACGCGGCCGGTGCGCCGGACCCGGACCCGGCCGGCGCGTCCGAGGCCGCCGACGAGGCGGGCGCGGCGGCGCCGGAGGAGTCGGAAGAGCCGGAGGGGGCCGCGGGGGCCGAGGAGACCGACGGGAGCACAGCGGGCACGCAGGACGCGGAGCAGGCTCCCGGGGCGGCCGGGCTGTCGGAGGCCGAGGCCGAGCTGGCCGCACAGCGCGAGCTGCGCCGGCGCATCGAGCAGCGCAAGGCCGAGAAGGACGGGCCCATCGAGGCCGGCACGAAGCTGAGCGGCCCGGCCGCCGATCTGCTCGCGGCCGTACGGGCCGTGGAGAGCGGGGAGAAGTCCGGCGCCGCCTTCTTCGACTCTCCCGCGTCCGCGCCCGCGCCCCGCCGCGCGGCTCCCACGCCCGCGCCCGCGCGTCCGCCCCACGCCCCGGAGCGGCCCGCCGCGCGGGTGGCCTCTCCCGAGGCGGCGGCATCGGTCGCCTCGGTGCTCGCCGGGGGTGGGGCTCCCGGGGCCCTGGCGGGCCCGGCCGCCGAGACGCTGGGCGAGCAGGCCGCGGACCTCCTGCGACAGGACCCCTGGCAGCTGCTGTCCGTGCCGGGTGTACGGCCGGAACAGGCGGACGGCTTCGCGCGGGCGCTGCTGGGTGCGGAGTGCGGCCCCGACGACGAGCGGCGCACGGCGGCTCTCGTGGCCTGGCTGCTGGAGCGGGCCGCGCTGCGCGGTCACACCGCGCTGGACGCGGACGCGGTGCGCGAGGGCCTGGCCGGGTTCGCGGTGACCGATCCCGGGGCGGCCGTCGAGAACGCCGTCGCGGAAGGGGTCGTGCTGGTCTTCCAGGAGGGCGTCGACGCCACCGGGGAGCCGGAAGCCGCGGAGGAGACCGCCGAGCACCCCGAGGACGCCGAGGACGGGGCAGGGGGCGACGAGGAGCCGGTGCAGGTGCTGCTCGGCCTCGACCGTTACGCCCTGGCCGAGGAGAGCCTCGCCGACGGCCTGGCCCGGCTGGTCAACTCCTGCGAGAAGGGCGCCGACTGGACCGACGCGGCCGCCGCCGCCCCCTCGCCCTCGGCGGCCGAGCTGATCCGGACGGCTGCCAGCGCGGGACTCGTCGTCCACAGCGGCGGTGAGAGCGCCCGGGCCGAGCCCGCCGCCCTGATCGCCGCGGCGCACGGACTCGGTCTGCGGGCCCTCGGCACCACGCACAGCGCCGACGGGCTGCGCCGGCTGGCGGACGCCGTCGGCGATCCCCGGTCCGCCGCCACCCTGTCCGGCCTGCTCTCCGGCGAGAGCGGGCACGGCCGGGACGCGGACGGCGCGTTCGCGCTCGACCTGCTGGTCGTGCTGGACGCCCCGCAGCTCGACGTGGAGACGGCCGCGATGCTGGTGGAGTCCCTCGCGGACGGGACCCGGCTGGTGCTGAGCGGTGATCCCGGGGTGCTCGGATCCGCCGGTGCGGGGCGGGTGTTCGCGGACGTGATCGCGGCGAAGGCCTGCCCTCACGTGGTCTCGCGCACGCCCGATCCCGGACCGATCGGCGAACTGGTCTCGGGCATCGGCATCGGCGAGCTGGCCCAGGTCGAGGCGCCGGGCAGGGAAGTGGTGATCGTGCCCGTGCGCGACGCGGGGGAGGCGGTCCACCGCACGGTCCAGCTGGTGGCCGACTCGGTGCCGCGCGCCATCGGCGTGCCCTCGGCCGACACCCAGGTGATCACCGTCGGCCACGGCGGCTCGGCGGGCACGAGGGCGCTGAACACCGCGCTCAAGCAGCGGCTCAATCCGGGGCCCGGCCGGTTCGGCGGCTTCGACCCCGGGGACCGCGTGGTCCACGTACCCGAGCCGGGCAGGGTGGTGCCCGGCTCGGTGGTCTCGGCCGACGCCGAGGGCCTCCACCTGGACTGCGGTGGCACCCCCGTCGTCGTACCGCCGGGCCGCGTGGAGTCCGCCGTACGCCACAGCTGGGCGCTCAGCGCCCATCAGGCCGCCGGGATGCGCTGGCCCGCCGCCGTCGTCGTCCTGCCGGGCGACGCGGCTCAGGGGCTCAGCAGGCCCTGGGTGTACACCGCGTTCAGCCGTGGGGAACGGCACCTGTCCGTGGTGCACGGCGTGGACCAGGCCCTGCCGCACGCGGTGGCCGAGGTCCCGGCCCAGGAGCGCACGACCCGGCTGCGCCCCCTGCTGGAGGCGCTGCCGACGCCGGACGCCTCGTAGCGGTCAGGGACGGCCCGGGAGGATGCCGGGCCGTTCCTGCTGGTCGCCGTCCAGATCGTCCTCCTCGTCGAAGACGGCGCTGACGTCGAAGCGGCAGACCACCAGTGCGGGGTCGGCGTCGTCGAAGGGCGCCCCGAGCCACTCCCCGGGCTCGGGAAGGTCCTCCAGGGCGGAGACCCAGAGGGTGGAATCGCCCTCCTCCAGGCCGAACTCCTTGTGCCGGGAAGCGATTTCGTCCGCCTCGTACTCGCCGAACAGCACCCCGATCGCGGCGTGCACCCCGGCGCCCGCGACCGGGACCTGGGTGCCGTCCTGGGCGTCCGGGTCGAGGTCGGCGAGGCGTTGTGCCTGGGCGATCAGCCGCTCCGGCTCGGCGACCGCGTAGTCGCGCCTGAGCAGCACGGTGAGGGCGTGCGGCTCCTCCGGGCCCGCGTAGGGCGGGAGGGAGTCCTCGGCGCCCGGGATCTCGAAGGGGGTGACCTCGTCGTAACGGTCGTAGAGCAGTTCGTCGTAGACCTCGGCCGCGGCGGCCAGTGCGTTGAACGCGTCGTAGACGGCGGGATCGTCGTCCCCTGTACGGCGTTCGACGGCCTCGAGGTGGCGGTCGAGCGCGGTTTTGACTGCATCGGCGGCGGCGCGTACCTCGGCAGCGGTGGGCTGCGCAGCATCAGACATGGGACAGACGCTATCCGTACCGGGGGTCTGCCCGCACAATAGATGCGATGCCGGAATACGAATTTATCGACGTGTACGTGCCGCGCGGGGTGTCCCGCAAGGAGGCGGCCCGACTGCTGACCGACCATGCCGAGTACGGACACTGGGAGTTGGACCGGCTGACGCTGCGCCTCGACGGCAGCCGCCGGGTGCGGCTGCGCCGCCGCATCATCCGCCAGCTCCGGGCCACCTGGTAGCACGAAGCGGGTTCCGCGTGCGCGGAACCCGCTCGTCGCACCCGGTCGCGATGCCGTTACGCGGCGCTGCGCGACCGTCGGTACAGGACCGTGCCCGCGCCGGCGAGCAGCATGCCCGCGCTCGCCGGGATCAGCAGGCCTAGCCCGCCTGCACCGGTCTGCGCGAGTTGCTCTCCCGCCACGAGCTGGGTCTCGGGAGCATGGGGGGATGCCGGTGTGACCGGGGTCTCCGGGGTGTGCGGCGTCTGCGGGACGACGGGGGGTGGGGCCGCCTCGTTGTCGTTCTCGCAGTCGTTGCCGAAGACCGGGTTGAGCAGTCCGACGACGGAGACGCTGTTGCCGCAGACGTTGACCGGGATCTCCACCGGCGCCTGCACCTGGTTGCCGGAGAGGATGCCGGGCGAACCGGTCGTCTCCGCCTGTGCCGACGTGCTGGGGGCCCGGTGCCTGCCGGTTCCCTCACCGCCGTCGCGTCCGCCCTGGTGGCCGGTCGCCTGGCTGCCGGAGTGGTGCCCCGCGGAGCCGCCGTCCGAGGTGGACGTGTGGCCGGAGCCCGAGGAGCCGTTTCCGCACTCGTTCCCGCTCGCGGGATTGAGCAGACCGCCGACGTCCACGGAGTTGCCGCAGACGTTGACGGGGACATCGACCGGGATCTGGATCGAGTTCCCCGAGAGCACTCCCGGTGAGTTCGACGCGCCTGAGGACGCTCCCGCGTCGGCGTGTGCGTAGCCACCACCGAGCGCGAGCACTCCGCCCGCCGCTGCCATGGTGATCAGGCCTTTACGTGTGACCTGTCGCATAGGTTGCTTTCCTGCCTTCTGGCCTACCGAAATGCCCCGGGCACAGCCGTGCGCGGGGCCGAATGCCCAGCGGCCCCGGAGTGCATGGCGCGCACTCCGGGGCCGACCGGACTCAAACCCTCACGGGTTGACGCGCATCGTCACGCGTTGACGCAGGTGTTGCCGAAGGCGGGGTTCAGCAGCCCGATCACGGAAATGGTGTTGCCGCACACGTTCACCGGAACGTGGACCGGAACCTGGACGACGTTGCCCGAGAGCACGCCGGGGCTGCCGATGGCGGCACCCTGGGCACCGGCGTCGGCGGAAGCCATACCCGCACCCGCGAGCACGAGACCACCGGTAGCAGCCGCGATTGCGACGACCTTCTTGATCATTATTCCTCCTGTGTTGACAAGTGCGGTCCCAGCCGCGGACCGCATCACGTGTAACGAGGAGGGGGTGAGGGGGCTACGAGCGGACGATCTCTTTCACCCTTTCCGGTGAGGCACGTACAGGCGGGCGAATCCGGTGGCGCGGCGGCGTCAGGAGTGATCGATGAACCGGTCGAGCACCCGTGCGCCGAAGGTCAGGCCCTCCACCGGAACCCGCTCGTCCACTCCGTGGAACATGCCGGCGAAGTCCAGCTCCGGCGGGAGCTTCAGCGGGGCGAAGCCGAAGCAGCGGATGCCGAGGTCGTCGAAGGACTTCGCGTCGGTGCCGCCGGAGAGCATGTAGGGCACCGCACGCGCGATCGGGTCCTCGGCCTTCAGCGCGAGCTGCATGGCGTCGACGAGGGAACCGTCGAAGCTGGTCTCCAGGGCCTTGTCGCCGTGGACGTCCTCGCGCTTCACCTTCGGGCCGAGGATGCGGTCGAGGTCGGCCAGGAACTCGTCCTCGAAGCCGGGCAGGAAGCGGCCGTCGACGTGGGCGGTGGCCTGCCCGGGGATCACGTTGACCTTGTAGCCGGCGCCGAGCATGGTGGGCGCCGCGGAGTTGCGCAGGGTCGCGCCGATCATCTTGGCGATCCCGCCGAGCTTGGCGAGCGTCGCCTCCATGTCCTCGGGGTCGAGCTCGGTGCCGAGCGCGTCGGAGAGCTCGTCGAGGAAGGACCGTACGGTCTTGGTCACCCTGACCGGCCACTTGTGGCGCCCCAGCCGCCCGACGGCCTCGCAGAGCTCGGTGATCGCGTTGTCGGTGTTGGTCATCGAGCCGTGCCCGGCGGTGCCGTCCACGGTGAGCCGCATCCAGTGCATGCCCTTCTCCGCGGTCTCCACCAGGTAGAGGCGCAGGTTCTCGTTGACGGTGAAGGAGAAGCCGCCGACCTCGCCGATCGCCTCGGTCACGCCGTCGAAGAGGTCCCTGTGGTTGTCGACGAGGTGGCGCGCCCCGTACGTGCCGCCCGCCTCCTCGTCGGCGAGGAAGGCCAGGACGATGTCGCGCGGGGGCTTGCGGCCGGTGCGCATCCGGTCGCGTACGACCGCGAGGGTCATCGCGTCCATGTCCTTCATGTCGACCGCGCCGCGGCCCCAGACGCAGCCGTCCACGATCTCCCCGGAGAAGGGGTCGTGGGTCCAGTCCGCCGCGTTGGCGGGCACGACGTCGGTGTGCCCGTGGATCAGCAGCGCGGGCCTGGAGGGGTCCTCGCCCTCGATCCTGGCCACGGTCGAGGCGCGGCCCTTGTGGGACTCGAAGATCTTCGGTTCCAGACCGACCTCGGCGAGCTTCTCGGCGATGTACTCGGCTGCGGCACGCTCCCCCGGGCCGGAGTGGTCGCCGTAGTTGCTGGTGTCGATACGGATCAGGTCACGACAGAGGTCCACGACCTCACTCTCGGCGGACTTGCCGATGCCGGCCGGGGCCGTGTTGCTCTCGCTCACGCTGCTTCCTTCCACTGTCGCGGTGGTTCTCCCCCTCATCCTCCCGCGCCCGCCCCGCACACCCAAGGCCGCCCGGCCACCGTCATGCGCCTTTCACATGCCCGGGGGCGTGATCGAGCACCCCCGAATGTTTGCTATGGTTTTCCACGTCGGAACGGGCACCGCCCGCAAGACACACACCCGGTCCGGGTGGCGGAATGGCAGACGCGCTAGCTTGAGGTGCTAGTGCCCTTTATCGGGCGTGGGGGTTCAAGTCCCCCCTCGGACACAGCGGAAAACCCCCAGGTCACCTGGGGGTTTTCGCGTTTCCGGGGACCCTCGGCCGGCCAGGCGTTCCACCGGCCCGCCGGCAGGGGGAGCACCGATGGGCGATCATCGCGACGCCGCCGGCCCCGGTGACGATCCGGGCGGCCGGGCCGTCGGGACCGTGCCGGCCAGGAGGCCGGCGGCGCTGTGGACGATCGCGCACGCGGCCGGGCGCACCGGGCCGAGCAGCAGCCCGGTCCGCGCGGCGACCGGCCCCTGCCCGGTGACCCGCGTCCCGCCGACGGGCCGGGGACGAATGGCAGGACATCGCCCGCACACGCGCGTTTCCGGGCAGAATTTTCCGCCGACTTGACGGAGATGCACACCATCTGCGGAGTTTCATCCTGCACATTTCCAATTCCAAGCGGAATTCAGTGATCCACTTTCATCGTCATTTTTCGATCTTGCGCATATGCCCCTGCCCCATTACGCTCCCCCTGTTTCGATCATCAACCCCGGGGGGGGACCATGGGATCTATACGTTTCAAAAAGGCGAGAGACGGAAAGGGAACAGTCGCGCGCAGACTGCTCGCTCCGCTGGCAGCCGTCGCCATCGTCGCGGCGGGCACCCTGTCCACCGCGACACCCGCGCAGGCGTACTCGCACAACTGCGGCAAGTTCTACGGGATCGGCGAAGGCGGAGCTATTTCGTACCGCTATTACAGCATCACGTCCACCTACCAGACGGCATTCGGAAACGCACAGGGCCGGTGGGACGCGACCTCTCCGAATTCTCCGGGTTACTTCAGCAAACAGCAGAGCAACGGCGACCCGATGCTGGAAGTCCGGGACGGTTCCTACACCTGGGACGCCTGGGCGCGTACATCCTGGCAGGGCTGCATCTTCGGAAACTGGTCGTACAACGAGGTGTACGTGGCGTTCAATTCCCGGACCATGAAGAACCTGACCGCCCGCCAGAAGAAGATGGTCGCGGAGCACGAGATCGGTCACACCTACGGGCTCGGCCACACCTCGCTCACCTGCTCCTCCGGACCGTCCCTCATGCGGCAGGGGTCCGGAAAGTTCGGCTGTAGCGGAGACGGCCCGTGGTCCGACGACATCCGGGGCGCCCGAGCGAAGTACACCCCGTGATGTCCGACAGAGAACGTGAGCGATTCCCGAGCATGGGTGGGCAGATGAAGAAGAAGATGGCTCTGGCCGCGCTGGCGGCCACCGTGGCACTGTGCGTGACCTCCTGCTCCGCCGGCGGCAGCAGCGAGGAGGGACTGATGCAGGGGGACGCGGACTACGAGGTCTACTCCAGCGTCGAGGACCTCACCACCGCCTCGCAGGCCGCGTACCACGTGAAGATCGGCCAGGAGGTCGGCCGGGAGTGCGACGACGGGGGCGACTCCGTGGGGGACGGCGGAGAGCCCTCTCCGGCGCCGGAGGAGGACTCGGACCCCGAGGACGCCTCCCCCGCGCCGAGCGTCAGTCCGGCGCCGTCCGGAATCGCGGGCGGCGAAGCGGAGTACGCGGACTGCCTTCCGATGGTCTTCTACAAGGCCGACATCGTGACCGAGATCTATCAGGGCGGCATCACGGCCTTCGGGGAGGACCCCGTATCCCTGGGCGAGATCATCATCGGAAACGTCGACACCAGCAAGATCGACCTGGAAGGGGCCTCGCCCCTGAAGACCGGCAGTTATGTCGTCATTTACGGCGACAGCCTCACTCCCGCCGAACACCCGGGAATCCAGAGCATCGCCGAGGACATCTGGACCCCGACCGGAGGCGATCAGGGAATTCTGGATTCGGACGCGGGCGGTACGACGGTGACGGCGCGCTCCTCCCAGATCACCTCGCTGACGAATTCCTCCGCCGCGCAGAGGGCGGCGAAGTCGGGTCCGCTCACGACTTCCGTGGAATCGCTGAAGGACGTCGCCAAAAGCGTCGAAGCACCGTAGTCGAACCACAGGTAAAACAAACCCCCGGGCGCGGGCTCGCGCCTGGGGGTTTCCGCCTTCTCCCGTGCCCATTCCTCGATGCGCGGGAACGTCACGGAGTGCGCCGGGAACATACGCGTTCATTGCGCCCCGTCGATGCGCGGGGCCGATTTCCTCGGGGCCACGGGGCGGTCGTCGGGGCGGGTGGGTGCTGCCAACCGGCGTGCCGAACGTGAGGGCGACGACCGGGACGGTGAGTCCCGGCCAGAGGTGCGGGTGCCGCACGGGCGCTCCGGGCTCGGGGGTGCGTCCGGAGCGCCCCTACCCCTGGCCCGCCCCCGCGCCGTGGGCCGGAAGCAGCCGCGGGACCGCCTGGACGTACACGACCATGCCGATCACCTCGACGAGGGTCTGGGTGACCACGACGACCGCGGCGACGGCCAGGGAGTCGGGCAGGGCCAGGGCGAGGGGGAGGACGACGAGGGAGTTGCGGGTCGCGCCGGTGAACACGACGGCCCGCCCGTCGGGGGCGTCGAGGCGGAAGAGACGGGCGACGGCACGCCCCGCGAAGGCCATCACGAGCAGGAACAGGACGTAGAACGGGACGACCCGGCCCACGTCGGCCAGGCTGTCGCCGAGCTTGGGGATCTGGGAGGCCACCACGGTCAGAAGGGTGGCGGCCATCAGCGGGACCATCGTGGTGCCCATCGCGTCAGCCGCCTTGCGCCCGGCGGTGCGGCGGGCGGCCCACGCCTGGGTGAGCCAGGCCAGGGCGAGCGGGATGACGATCAGGAGCAGAAACGCTTCGAGGAACGGGCCGGGTTCCACGACGTCGGCCAGGCCGGAGCCCATGAACAGGAACAGATAGAGCGGCAGCAGGATCATCTGGGCCAGCAGGAGCAGCGGGGTCGCGGCCAGGAGCCGCCGGCTGCTGCCGCCGGCCAGCCCGCTGAAGACGATGACGTAGTCGACGCACGGGGCCAGCAGGACCAGCAGCACGCCCAGGCGGACGGCCTGGTCGGCGGGGAGGAAGGGGAACATGGCCGCCACCAGAAGCGGCACCGCCACGAAGTTGACCACCAGGGCCGCGGTCAGGAACCGGCCCGCGCGCAGCGAGCGGAGCAGGTCGGCCGCGGGCACCTGCAGGAACGTGACGTAGAGCAGCACGGCGAGCACCGGGCTGATGGCGTGCTCCAGGCCCGGACCGGCGCCGGGAGCCACCTGCCCGCCCAGGCCACCGACCGCCAGGGCACCGACGTAGACGGCGACCTGATGGCGCTCCATGGCTTCGACCGGGCCGGATGACTGCGGCAACGTACGTGCTCCTCGCGCGGGACGGGCGACCGGGCCGCGGGGGTGCGGGCCGGAGGTGGTGGACGGCTACGGGCCGGGCGAGCGGACCCGCTGTGCCGTGGAATCGCGGAGCGCCGCCGGGACGCCGCCGCGTCCGGCGGGCCGGGAGCTCCGCTCATCCCCCGACCGTAGACCGTCGCCCCGACTCGACGGTCGGCCCGGGCCTCCGCCCGTGCCCGACACCCGCCGGGGCCTCGAACCCCAGTCACCCCGGTGGCCGGCCCCGGCGGGCTCCGGGGCCGGGAGCCGGTGCCGGAGCGCGCCGGTACCGGCCTCAAGGGTTCCCGGGGGTCCCGAAGTCCGGGGTGCCGTCCGCGCGCCAGCCGAACGGCTGGACGTGCGTATGGCGGTTGGGGTCGTCCAGCGGGTCGCCCGTGATCTCCTCGTACGGCCTGGCGTGGTAGACCAGCACGTCCGTGCGGCCGTCGTCGCCGACGGTGAAGGAGTTGTGGCCCGGGCCGTACTGCCCGGTCGCCGCGCTGCTCGCGAAGACCGGTTCCGGGGACTTGGTCCAGGACGCCGGGTCCATCAGGTCGCTCCCCTCGTCCGCGGTGAGAAGGCCCATGCAGTAGTTCGCGTCGGTGGCGCTCGCGGAGTACGTCATGAAGACCCGGCCGTTGCGCCGGACGACCGCGGGGCCCTCGTTGACCGCGAAGCCGACGCGTTCCCAGGCGTATTCGGGCGCGCTGAGGCGGATCTGAGGTCCCTCCAGGGTCCAGGGGTCGGCCATCCGGGAGAGGAAGATCCCGGTGTTGGCGTCCTGCCCGGGCTCCTGCTGGGCCCAGGCGAGGTAGCGCTCGCCCCGGTGCGTGAAGGTGTGGGCGTCCAGCGAGAAGGTGTCCCACGCCGTGGCGATCCGCCCCTTCTCGGTCCAGGTGCCCCTGAGCGGGTCCGGGTGGGTGTTCTCCAGCACCCAGATCCGTATCCTCCACACGTCGTCGGCGGGCGCGGCGGCGAAGTGGACGTACCAGGCGCCGTCGGCGTGGTGGAGCTCCGGGGCCCAGATGTGGGCTCCCATGTCACCGATGGCGTGCCTGGTCCAGATGACCGATTCCCCGGCCGTGGCCAGTCCGTTCAGGGTCCGGGAGGACCGCAGGACGATCCGGTCGTACGAGGGGACGCTCGCCGTGAAGTAGTAACGGCCGTCCGTGTGCCGGGTGATGTGCGGGTCGGCGCGCCGCTCGGCCAGCGGGTCGCGGAAGGACGGCCGGTCCCCGGGCGCGGGTCGGGGACTCATCGGACCGCGCGGGGCGCGAGCAGCCCCTGGTCGCGGAGTCCGGCGAGGACGAGGGCGGCGTACTCACCGGCACCGCGTACCGAGGTGTGGGTGTTGTCGCGCTTCTCGTCGTAGAGGTAGAGCGCCTTCGACCCCTCGGGGCCGAGCTCCTCGACCCGGGCCTTCGTCAGGGCGGTGAGGTCGACGAGCGGGGTGTCCTGTTCGACGGCGAGGGCGCGCATCTCGGCGGGCAGATCCACTCCCAGGCCGTTGACGAGCAGGGCGGTGCCGTTGTCGAGCGTGCCGTCGGTGTTGAACCAGCGGCGGACGATCGGCGTGACGAGCACGGGCCGCCCGCCCTCGGCGCGTACGTCCTCGATCATCGCGGTGAGGTTGGCCCGGTAGGTCTCGCGGTCGGTCTGCTTGTCGTTGTGGGCGAGCTGGACGAGGACCAGGTCGCCGCGGTGGATGCGGGAGCGCAGCGCGGGGAAGAGGACGGGCTTGTCGCGGAAGGACTGCGAACCCTCCCCGGAGGCGGCGTAGTTGGCGACCGTCACACGGTCGGTGAGGTACTGCGGGAGCTGCTGGCCCCAGCCGGTGTAGGGTTCGCCGGCCTGGTCACAGACGGTGGAGTCGCCCGCCAGGAGGATCTGGGGCGTACGGACGCGCTCGACATGCAGCCCGGCGAGCTGCGGGGTGGTACCCCCGACGACGAGGTCGAGACCGGGGCTGCCGGTGGCCCCGGTGGGCTCGCCCTCCGGGTCGCGGACGTCCACGGTGAAGCTGCGGCGGAGCGTCTCGCCCGGCGCGGTGGGCGTCTCGGCGAGCATGGCTCTGCGGGTCTCGGCGGTCACGGCGGTGGAGCCCGCGACGGAGCCGCCGCCCAGCACGAGCCGGACGCGATAGGTGCCGGGGGCGACGTCGAAGTGGCAGACGACGGGTGCGGCGCCCGCGCAGCCGGCGAGGCCGTTCCCCGCGCCGGGGACGGCTTCCCGCGCGAGGGCGGGTGCGGCGGCGGTGGTGGTCAGGACGGCGACGGCGGCAACGGCGGTGCAGGCGGCCAGCAGGGCTGTTCCGGTTCGGCGCATGACGGGCTCCTCGTCGAAGAACGGATCGGCTGATCGAACGAACGGCTCGGCGAGCCGGTCGTTGAATGGATTCAACGCACCGGAACCCTAGCGGGATCGGCAAGCGCTTTCTACGGTGTGGACGGTTTCGCCCCGCACCCTCGGCACGCTCCGCCGGCCCCCTGCGCGTCGGCCCGGTTTCGCGGACGCGCCCGTGCGCCGGGCGCCCCGCCCACGGGCCGGGAGCCCAGCACGCGGCCGGACGGGCACGGCTGACGGGGGACGCAGGCGCCGGTGGGATGATGGAGGGGCTGCGCCCGTCCGTGCCGGGCCCCTCCGGCGACAAGGACCATGCAATGAGAGGACGGGCCAGACCGCCCGCCGCCCCGCTCCCCCAGCGCGCGGGCGTGGACCCGGTGCGGGTCCGTCTCCCCGCCGATCCCGGCGGTGCCTGGCCCACCGTCCGGGACCATCTGCTGGACCGGTTCGCGGGGGCGGTCGGCGCCGGGCGGGTGGACACCATGCTGGCCGAGGGCCGTTTCGTCGGTGCCGACGGGACCGCGGTGCGGGCCGACGAGCCGTACACCGCCGGGCGCCACCTCTTCTTCCACCGGGACTTCGCGCCCGAGGAGCCGGTGCCCTCCCCCGTCGGTGTCGTCCACCGCGACGAACACCTGGTGATCGCGGACAAGCCGCACTTCCTGGCCACCACCCCGCGCGGCCGGCACATCACCCAGACGCTGGTCGCGCGGCTGCGCGACGAACTGGGGCTGCCGGAGCTCCAGCCCGCGCACCGGCTGGACCGGCTGACGGCGGGCCTGGTGCTCTGTGTCGTGCGGCCCCAGGACCGGGGCGCGTACCAGACACTGTTCAGGGACCGGCTGGTACGCAAGGAGTACGAGGCGGTGGCGCCGTACGATCCCGCTCTCGCGCTCCCCCGCACCGTGCGCAGCAGGATCGTGAAGGAGCGCGGGGTGATCGCCGCGCGTGAGGAACCCGGGGCGGTGAACAGCGAGAGCCGGATCGAGCTGCTGGAGCACCGGGGCGGGCTCGGGCGGTACAGGCTGCTGCCCGCGACCGGGCGCACCCATCAGCTGCGGGTCCATATGAACGCGCTGGGGCTGCCGCTGGTGAACGATCCGGTCTATCCGGTGGTGGAGCCCGAGCCGACTGCCGTGGACTACGGCCGGCCGCTCCAACTGCTGGCGAAGGTGCTGGAGTTCACCGATCCGGTCACGGGTGAGCCGCGCCGCTTCGGGAGCGGGCTGCGGCTGGCCGCGTGGCCGGACCGGTGACGCGGCTGGCCGCGTGGCCGGACCGGTGGGACGGTCCGCGGTCAGTGGCCGCGGGCGATCCAGTCCTCCAGCTGCGGCGCCTCCGCGCCGATGGTGGTGGAGTCCCCGTGGCCGGTCCGGACGGCCGTCTCCGGCGGCAGGGCGAGCAGCCGGTCCCTGATCGAGTCGATGATCGTCGGGAAGTGCGAGAAGGACCGTCCGGTGGCGCCGGGGCCGCCCTGGAAGAGGGTGTCGCCGGTGAACACGGTGCCCAGCTCGGGGCCGTGGAGGCAGACGGCGCCGGGGGCGTGTCCCGGGGTGTGCAGGACCGTGAGCCGGGTCCCGGCGACCTCCAGCTCCTGGCCGTCGGCCAGTTCGCCGTCGGGGGCCCGGTTGGGGTGCGTCTGCTTCCAGAGCGGCAGGTCGTCCGGGTGCAGCAGGATCGGCGCGCCCGTCGCGTCGGCGAGGGCCGGGGCCGCGTCGATGTGGTCGTTGTGCGCGTGGGTGCAGATGATCGCGCGCAGCGTACGGCCGCCGAGCGCGGCCTCGATCGCGGCGGCGTCGTGGGCGGCGTCGATGACGACGGCCTCGGTGTCGTCGCCGACGATCCAGACGTTGTTGTCGACGTCCCACTCGCCGCCGTCGAGGGCGAAGGTGCCGGAGGTGACCAGGTGGTCGATGCGGGCGGCCATCAGAAGACCACCACAGAGCGCAGGACGTCGCCGTCGTGCATCCGGTCGAAGGCCTGCTCGATCTCGCCGAGCGCGATGGTCTCGGTGACGAACGCGCCCAGGTCGAGGCGGCCCTGCTGGTGCAGGTCGATCAGCATCGGGAAGTCGCGCGAGGGCAGACAGTCGCCGTACCAGGAGGACTTGAGCGAGCCGCCGCGGCCGAACACGTCGAGCAGCGGGAGTTCGATCTGCATCTCCGGGGTGGGGACCCCGACGAGGACGACGGTGCCGGCGAGGTCGCGGGCGTAGAACGCCTGCTTGTACGTCTCCGGGCGGCCGACCGCCTCGATGACGACGTCCGCGCCGTTGCCGTCGGTCAGCGCGCGGATCGCCTCGACGGGGTCGCCGGAGCGGGAGTTGACGGTGTGGGTGGCGCCCATCTTCTTCGCCGTCTCCAGCTTGCGGTCGTCGATGTCGACCGCGATGATCTTCGCCGCTCCCGCGAGCCTGGCGCCAGCGATCGCCGCGTCGCCGACGCCGCCGCAGCCGATGACGGCGACGGAGTCGCCCCGGCCGACCTGGCCGGTGTTGATGGCGGCGCCGATGCCCGCCATGACACCGCAGCCGAGCAGTCCGGCGACGGCAGGGGAGACCTCGGGGTCGACCTTGGTGCACTGTCCGGCGGCGACGAGGGTCTTCTCCGCGAACGCGCCGATGCCGAGCGCCGGGGAGAGCTCCGTGCCGTCCAGAAGGGTCATCTTCTGCTTGGCGTTGTGGGTGTCGAAGCAGTACTGCGGGCGTCCGCGCAGACAGGCGCGGCACTGGCCGCACACCGCGCGCCAGTTGAGGACGACGAAGTCGCCGGGCGCGACGTCGGTGACGCCGTCGCCGACGGACTCCACGACGCCCGCGGCCTCATGGCCGAGCAGGAAGGGGAAGTCGTCGTTGATCCCGCCCTGCTTGTAGTGCAGGTCGGTGTGGCAGACGCCGCACGCCTGGATCTTGACCACGGCCTCGCCGGGGCCGGGGTCCGGCACGAGGATCGTCTCGACGCGCACGGGCTCGTTCTTCCCCGGTGCGATGACCCCTTGTACCTGCTGCGCCATGCCCTGGCTCCCATCCCGACTGCCCCGTGGTCTGCAAAGATCGAACCCGCCCACCGTACCCGGACGGGGACCCGCTCACGGGGCCAGGACGTCCAGTTCGTGCAGCGCGCCGACCGCGATCTCCTTGGTGAGCCGCTCGGCACCCTCGGCGTCCCCCTCGCGCACCGCTTCGGCGAGCCGGACGTGGAGCGTGACGGCGGCGGGGTCGGGGTCCTCGAACATCACCTGGTGGTGGGTGCGCCCGGCGAGGACCTCGGCGACGACGTCGCCGAGCCGCGCGAACATCTCGTTGCCCGAGGCGTTGAGCACGATGCGGTGGAAGGCGATGTCGTGGCGGAGATAGCCCTCCAGCTGCTGGCCGCGCGAGGTGGCGACCATGCCGAGGGCGCACTCCGTGAGCGCGGCGCACTGCTCGGCGGTGGCGTGACGGGCCGCGAGGCCCGCGGCCACGGGCTCGACGGCGGACCGCAGCACGGTGAGCGACCGCAGCTGCCGGGGCCGGTCGGCGCCCGCCAGCCGCCAGCGGATGACCTGGGGGTCGTAGACGTTCCACTCCTCGGTGGGCAGCACGGTCACCCCCACCCGGCGCCGGGACTCGACGAGGTGCATGGATTCCAGGACGCGGACCACTTCGCGGACGACGGTGCGGGACACGTCGAAGCGCTGGGCGAGCTCGTCGGTGCGCAGGACCAGGCCGGGCGGCGAATCACCCGCGGCGATCTCCAGACCCAGGGTGTCCAGCACATGCGTATGGAGCCCCTGGGCAGGTGTGGTCATGGCCACAAGCCTACGGGGCAGCCTTGAGGAACAAAAAGTACGACGTTTATGTCACAGCCTCTTGAATAAGTCGTATGTAATGGGTTTCAGTAGCGCGACGGACCGATGTCGACGGACCGATGTCGATGAAGACAGCGAGGCACCAATGAGCACCCCCCACGTCGTCGTGGTGATGGGCGTAGCAGGGACCGGCAAGACCACGATCGGCCCCCTGCTCGCCGAAGCACTCGGCGTCCCCTATGCCGAGGGCGACGACTTCCACCCGCCGGCCAACATCGCCAAGATGTCCGCCGGTACGCCCCTGGACGACGACGACCGCTGGCCGTGGCTCGACTCGATCGGGCAGTGGGCGCACGGCCGGGCGGGGCTCGGCGGTGTCGTCAGCAGCTCCGCGCTCAAGCGCGTCTACCGCGACCGGCTGCGGGCCGAGGCCCCCGGTGCCGTCTTCCTGCATCTGACCGGCGACCGGTCCCTGATCGAACGCCGCATGGCGGACCGCAAGGGCCACTTCATGCCGACCGCGCTGCTCGACTCGCAGTTCGCCACCCTGCAGCCGCTGCAGGAGGACGAGGCGGGCGTGTCCGTGGACGTGTCCGGCACCCCCGAGGAAATCACCGACCGGGCCGTCGCCGCGCTGCGCCGGCTCGCGAACTAAGGATCACCACCGTGACCAGTCTCAGCGTCGAGATGCTGGCAGCGGATGCCGTCGAACCCATCACTTCGGCCGGCAACGCACAGCTGGGCATCGCCGTCCTGGCGGGCATCGCCGTCATCGTCCTGCTCATCACCAAGCTCAAGATGCACGCGTTCCTCGCGTTGACCATCGGCTCGCTCGCGCTCGGATCGTTCGCCGGGGCCAACCCCGCGAAGACGATCACCAGCTTCACCGCGGGCCTCGGCTCGACCGTCGCGGGTGTCGGTGTCCTCATCGCCCTCGGCGCGATCCTGGGCAAGCTGCTGGCCGACTCCGGCGGCGCGGACCAGATCGTCGACACGATCCTCGCGAAGGCGAGCGGGCGTGCCATGCCGTGGGCGATGGTTTTGATCGCCTCGATCATCGGGCTTCCGCTCTTCTTCGAGGTCGGAATCGTGCTGATGATTCCGGTGGTGCTGCTGGTCGCCAAGCGCGGCAACTACTCCCTGATGCGGATCGGCATCCCCGCGCTCGCCGGCCTCTCGGTGATGCACGGGCTGATCCCGCCGCACCCCGGCCCGCTGGTCGCCATCGACGCTCTCGGCGCCAACCTGGGTGTCACGCTGGCCCTCGGTGTGCTGGTGGCCATCCCGACCGTGATCATCGCGGGCCCGGTCTTCTCGCGCTACGCCGCCCGCTGGGTGGACATCGAGGCGCCGGAGAAGATGATCCCGCAGCGTCCCTCCGAGGACCTGGACCGCCGCCCCAGCTTCGGCGCCACGCTGGCGACGATCCTGCTGCCCGTCGTGCTGATGCTGGTCAAGGCACTGGTCGACATCGTGGTGGACGACCCCGAGAACCACGTCCAGCGGGTCACCGACGTCATAGGCTCGCCCCTGATCGCACTGCTCGCGGCCGTGATCGTGGGCATGTTCACCCTGGGCCGGGCCGCCGGGTTCACCAAGGGCCGTCTCTCCAGCACCGTCGAGAAGTCGCTCGCCCCGATCGCCGGAATCCTGCTCATCGTGGGTGCCGGCGGCGGGTTCAAGCAGACCCTGATCGACGCCGGTGTCGGCCAGATGATCCTGGACTTCTCCGAGAACTGGTCGATCCCCGCGCTGCTGCTCGGCTGGCTGATCGCCGTCGCGATCCGTCTGGCGACGGGCTCGGCGACCGTGGCCACCATCTCGGCGGCCGGCCTGGTCGCCCCGCTGGCCGCCGACCTGTCGGCCTCGCACGTCGCGCTGCTGGTCCTCGCGGTCGGCGCCGGTTCGCTCTTCTTCAGCCATGTGAACGACGCCGGGTTCTGGCTGGTGAAGGAGTACTTCGGCATGGACGTGCCGCAGACGGTCAAGACCTGGTCGGTGATGGAGACGATCATCTCCGTCGTCGCGCTGGTCTTCATCCTGCTGCTGTCGCTGGTGCTGTAGCCGGCGCTACTCCCCCGGCTCCCGCCACAGCGGGTGCTCGGAACGGGCCCAAGGGCGCTCGACCGACCCGGTCCGCATGCCACGGCGTGCCTCCGGGTCGGCGAGCGCCTTCGCCATGTGCCCGGCGACGACGACGCCGATCGCGAGCGCCAGCCAGTCGTGGACGAAGGTCGCGCCGGTCCGCCACACCAGCGGGGCGAGGCCGGTGAACCACATCAGCAGTCCGGTGCCGGTCATCACGAGCACGGCGCCCGCGATCCACGCGGCGTACAACTTCTGGCCCGCGTTGAACTTCCCGGCCGGCCGCGCGCCCGGCGTGCGGTCGCGGCGCAGGACGGACACCAGCCACTGCCGGTCGTGCGGCCCGAACCTGTTGAGCCGGGAGAGGTCGGCCCGCAGGGCCCTGGAGACCAGCCCCGCCAGCAGCGGTACGGGAATGAGCAGCCCGGACCATTCGTGGACGGTCACCACGAGGTGGCGGCGGCCGACGAGTTCGGCGAGCTGGGGGACGTACAGACAGGCGGCCGAGGCGACGCAGAGCAGCACCAGCCAGGCCGTGGTGCGGTGCACCCAGCGCTCGGCGGTGCTGAAGCGCCGCATCCTCGGGGCGGGTTCAGACGGTGGGGGCGTCGTCCCGGCCGTTGGACCGGCCGACCCAGGCGTCGACGTCATAGCCGAGCTCCTCCCAGTAGCCGGGGCGCACGGAGTCGGTGACGGTGATCCCGGAGAGCCATTTGGCGGACTTGTAGAAGTACATGGGGGCGACGTACAGCCGGACCGGGCCGCCGTGGGCGTGGGCCAGCGGCTCGTCCCGCATCCGCAGGGCGGCCATGACGTCGTCGCGACGGGCCTGTTCGAGGGTGAGGCTCTCGCTGTACGCCCCGTCGAAGCAGGTGAACCTGACCGCCTTCGCGCCGGGCCGCACACCGGCCGCGTCGAGCAGCGCGGAGAGCCTGACGCCCTCGAAGGGCGTCTCGGGCACCCGCCAGCCCGTCACGCACTGGACGTCACGCACGACGCGGGTCTGCGGGAGGGCTCGGAGGGCGTCCAGCGTGTACGTCGCCGGGCGGTCCACCAGACCGTCCACGGTCAGGCGGTAGTCCGTGGCCCCCTTCTCCGGCACCGAGGTGGTCACGGAGTAGTAGCGGAAGCCCCCTCCGTTGGGCAGGAGCCCGGTCAGACCGGTCGGGTCCTTGTCGGCGACGGCGCCGAGACCGCTCTCCAGGCCGCGCTGGAGCACGGGAGCTGCCGCCACGCCCACGGCCCCGAGACCGAGCATGCCGAGGACGAGCCGGCGGCCGACGGGCGTGCCGCCCTCGTCGGGAGGGGAAGTGTCCACCCGCCCATTGAACACCCGCCCGTCGTACACCCGCGGCCGTCCTTCGCCAGGGGGCCGCGGGTGTACGTCGTCCCGCCGGGAGATCAGCGCGGGTCGTGAGCGGTCTCTGCGGCCTTCTCCAGCTGGAACGCCTCGTTGCCGAGGCCGATCCGCGCATGGACCTCCGGCTTGGTGCGGCGCAGCACCGCGCCGTAGGCCAGGCCGCCGGCGAGGGCCAGCAGGATGACGCCGGGCAGCAGCCAGTTCAGCGCCGAGCCGGGGCCGGAGCCGACCAGGACGTCGAAGTCCCGGACGGTGAAGACGGCGATGGCCAGCAGGGCGAGGCCGGCGAGCCCGGAGGCGACGAGCCTGGGGGCCTGGGCGCGGCCGGCTCCGCGCCGTACGAAGAACGCGATGACGGCGAAGGAGGCCGCGGCCATCAGCACGATGACGCCGAGCGCTCCGACGTTGCCCATCCAGGTGAACAGGTGCAGGACGGGTGCGGTGGGGTCGCCGGCCGGGTTGTCGTCGGTGAGGGCGAAGGCCAGCACGATCACGACGGACACCGCGGACTGGAGCATGGAGCCGGTGGCGGGGGCGCCGCTGGCCTTGTTGGTGCGGCCGAAGCCGGAGGGCAGCAGGCCCTCGCGGCCCATGGCGAAGGCGTAACGGGCGACCACGTTGTGGAAGCTGAGCAGCGCGGCGAACATCCCGGTGACGAAGAGGACGTGCAGGACGTCGGTGAAGGTGGTGCCGAGCCGCTCCGCGGTGAGGCCGAAGAGCATCCCCGGCCCCTCCTTGAGGGAGGTGTCGGCGACGGAGGAGGGTCCGGCCGCGACGGTCAGCGCCCAGGAGCTGACGGCGAGGAAGAGGGCGGCGTATCCGACGGCCAGGAACATCACGCGGGAGACGACGATCTGCGGGCGGCTGGTCTCCTCGGCGTACACCGGGGCCTGTTCGAAGCCGACGAACGCCGCGATGCAGAAGCAGAGGGCGGTGCCGAGCCCCGCTCCGGTGAGGGTCTCGGGGTTGAACGCGTGCAGGGACAGGCCCTCGGGGCCGGGATCGCTCACGGCGGCGATGTCGAAGATCACGACGAGGGCGCACTCGACGACGAGCAGCACACCGAGGACCTTGGCGTTGAGGTCGATCTTCAGCCAGCCGAGTACGCCGACGACGGCCACGGAGGCGAGGGCGGGTATCCACCACTGGAGTTCGATGTCCAGATAGGTGGCGAAGAGCCCGGAGACCTCGAAGCCGAGGATGCCGTAGATGCCGACCTGCATGGCGCTGTACGCGACCAGGGCGACGAGCGAGGCCCCCGCGCCGGCCGTCGGGCCGAGGCCCCGGGCGATGTACGCGTAGAAGGCACCGGCGTTGTGGACGTGCCGGCTCATCTCCGCGTAGCCGACGCCGAACAGCATCAGGACGATGCCGAGGATGACGTAGAGCAGGGGCTGTCCCACAATGCCCATCACGCCGAACACGGTCGGCATCACCCCGGCGACGACCATCAGCGGCGCGCTGGCGGCCAGGACGGAGAGGAGCAGACCGGGGGTGCCGAGCCGGTCGGCGCGCAGGGCTCGCTCCTCCCCCTTGTACGTGTTGATCCCGCCGGTGCCGCCGGCGGTCCTGGTGGTGCCGGTCTCGCTCGTTTCCGATGTGCCCGTCGACATGGCGGGGGTGGTCCCTTCGTTGAGAGCAACGTGCGTCAGGGGGCGCCGAGCGCGTAGGTGCGCGCGGCGAGGAATTCTTGGTGGGCGTCGCGGCCGGAGTAGGACCACGGGGCCTCGGTCGCGTGGGGGCCGATGCGGTGGAAGAGCGCGGCGGCCTCGGCGGGGCGGCCCTCGCAGATCTTGGCGTGGGCGAGGAAGTTGAGGTCGGCGCGGTGGCGGGGGTGGTCCTCGCGTTCCCATTCGAGCCACCAGTCGAAGGCGGCCTTCATGACCTGTCTGGCCCGGCGGCCGGTCCAGTGGCCGGAGGAGGCCGGGTCGCCGGACACCGCTCCGGCGGCGGCGAGGACGCGGTAGCGCTCGGCGTGCGCCACCACGGGGAGCACGGCCAGGGGCGAGTCGGCCGGGGCCTGTTCGGCCGCCCACGCCGCGAAGTCGTACACCTCGTGGAGCGGGTCGCTCTCGGGGCGGGACTCGGCGAGCCCGGCCGTCATCAGGTGGTGGGCCTGGTGGTGTTCGGGGTGGCGGGCGCGGATCTCCTCGAAGTACCGGGCGGCCTGCTCCTGGGTCCCGTGCGTACGCTCCAGGCTCATCAGCCCGAGCCACGGGGTGGGGTCGGCGGGGGCCAGAGCGGCGGCGGCCAGGCATGCCTCGCGCGCCCGGTCCTCGTCCCCGGGGCGGGCCTTGGGGCGCTGGGCCCGGGCGACGGCGGCCAGGGCGAGGAGGGTGGCGGCGTCGGGACTGCCCGGTTCGGCGAGCAGCCAGTCACCGGCCCACCCCGCGGCGGACGGCACGGCGGCGAGGGTGAGGACGCGGTGGCCCCGCCGGTCCCAGTCCGCGCCGGTCGCGACGAGCAGGGAGCGGGCCCTGGTCCACCGCCCCTGGGTGAACTGTCCCCGTACGTCGATGAGTTCGCCGTCGTCGAGGGCCGGGTCGAAGGTGTGGTCCGGGCGTCCGCCCCTGCGACGGGGGCGGCCCAGGGGTGGCGGAGGCGGAGACATCCGCAGGCTTCCTTCTCGGCTTCGACATGACACCCGCACATTTCGATGCTGTGTGCGAGCAAACGATCGCGCACAGCAAAGCGGCAGGCATCGCTTCGAGTCAAGGGCGGCTTTGGCCCAACTGCTTGTGTTTAACATGTAGTTGACGTTCACAAGGGGCGACCTGAGCCGTTCGCGCAGTTCGTCACACCGCCTGGGGTGTGACGGGTGGGGACAGCGTGACGCGTGCCACACTGCCGCCATGGAGAACCGCGAACCGCTCAAGCCCTTCCTTCTCGCCTTTCCCGGGCCCCTGCGCGACCGCCTGGTGGCGGCCGTCCTCTCCGGCGAGAAGGTCTCCACGTCCGGGCTGCTCGTGGAGTACGAGGCCGAGCGGGAGGAGCTACCGCCGGTGGGCGAACGGTCCGCACTCATCGACTCCGACGGCCGGGAGGTCGCCGTGGTCGAACTGACGGAGGTGCGGGTGCTGCCCCTGGGGTCGGTGGGGCTTCAGCACGCGCTCGACGAGGGCGAGGGCTACGCGTCGGTGGCCGAGTGGCGGGCGGGGCACGAGGAGTTCTGGCACAGCGAGGAGATGCGGGAGGCCCTGGACGACCCGCACTTCACCGT
Source organism: Streptomyces sp. NPDC002125 (assembly GCF_053593715.1). Lineage (NCBI taxonomy): Bacteria > Bacillati > Actinomycetota > Actinomycetes > Kitasatosporales > Streptomycetaceae > Streptomyces > Streptomyces sp. NPDC002125. Next base: position 65,526 of record NZ_JBSFDD010000014.1, read on the forward strand.
GGACGACGACACGATGATCGTGGCGGAGCGCTTCCGGGTGGTGGAGCGGCTCACCTGACGGCGGGATCGAGGCAAATCACGAGTCGCTGGAGGACGGCAGCACCGCGCGCGTCGTCATCACCGACTTCTCCTGGTCCCCGCCCCCGGCGCCCGGCACACCGGTGGTGCGCCGGGCGCCGGGGTGTCCGGCGGCCTTCCTCAGCCGACGGCCTTCGCCGCGGCCCGGCCCGCCGCGCGGCCCGAGAAGATGCAGCCGCCGAGGAACGTGCCCTCCAGCGAGCGGTAGCCGTGCACCCCGCCGCCGCCGAAGCCCGCCGCCTCCCCCGCCGCGTACACCCCGGCCAGCGGGGAGCCGTCCTCGGTCAGGACGCGGGAGGACAGGTCCGTCTCCAGCCCGCCGAGGGACTTCCGGGTCAGGATGTTCAGCCGTACGGCGATCAGCGGGCCGGCCGCGGGGTCGAGGATGCGGTGCGGCTTCGCCGTGCGGATGAGCTTGTCGCCCAGGTAGGAGCGGGCTCCGTTGATCGCCGTGATCTGGAGGTCCTTGGTGAAGGGGTTGGCGATCTCGCGGTCGCGGGCGGTGATCTCGCGGCGCAGCCCGTCCACGTCGATGAGGTCCTCGCCGGTGAGCGCGTTCATGCCCCGTACGAGCGCGCCGAGGTCCTTCTCGACGACGAAGTCCACGCCCTTGTCCATGAACGCCCTCACGGGCCCGGGCACGTCGGCGCGCGCCCGGCCGATCACGTCGCGCACGGACTTCCCCGTGAGGTCGGGGTTCTGCTCGGAGCCGGAGAGCGCGAACTCCTTGCCGATGATCTTCTGGTCGAGGACGAACCAGGTGTATCCGTGGCCGGACTTCATGATGTGTTCGAGCGTGCCCAGCGTGTCGAAGCCGGGGAAGAGCGGGACGGGCAGCCGCTTGCCGGTGGCGTCCAGCCAGAGGGAGGACGGGCCGGGCAGGATGCGGATGCCGTGCTTGTCCCAGATCGGGTTCCAGTTCTCGATGCCCTCGGTGTAGTGCCACATCCGGTCGCGGTTGATGTGGTGGCCGCCCGCCTTCTCGGCGACGCCGAGCATCAGCCCGTCGACATGCGCGGGGACCCCGGAGAGCATCTTCTCGGGCGGGGTGCCCAGCCGCTCGGGCCACTGGGCGCGGACGAGGTCGTGGTTGCCGCCGATGCCGCCGGAGGTGACGATCACCGCCTGGGCCCTGAGCTCGAAGGCACCCTTCACCTCGCGGCTGCTGGCGGTGCCCCGCTCGGCGCCGCTCTCCTGGAGGACCTCGCCGGTGACCGTGTCGACGGCTCCGGCCGAGCGGCCGAGGCCGGTGACCCGGTGGCGGAAGCGCAGCTGGACGAGGCCCTTCGCCACGCCTTCGCGGACCCGCCGCTCGAAGGGGGCGACGACGCCGGGGCCCGTGCCCCAGGTGATGTGGAAGCGGGGGACGGAGTTGCCGTGGCCGTTCGCGTCGTAGCCGCCCCGTTCCGCCCAGCCGACGACGGGGAAGAACCGCAGTCCCTGGGCGTGCAGCCAGGACCGCTTCTCCCCGGCCGCGAAGTCGACGTACGCCTCCGCCCACTTCCGCGGCCAGTGGTCCTCCTCGCGGTCGAAGCCGGCCGTGCCGTACCAGTCCTGGAGGGCCAGCTCGTGGCTGTCCTTGATCCGGAAACGGCGCTGCTCGGGCGAGTCGACGAGGAAGAGCCCGCCGAACGACCAGTGCGCCTGGCCGCCGATGGACTGCTCGGGCTCCTGGTCGAGCAGGATCACCGTGCGGCCCGCGTCGACGAGCTCCGCGGTGGCCACGAGCCCCGCGAGCCCTGCCCCGATCACGATCACATCAGCGTCGTACGCCATGGGTTCCATCCTTCGGGGCGGTGCGGGGCAGCGGCGGGCACGGCCAATCAAGTTACTTGTGGGTCAGATCTTCGGTACGGGCCGCGCCCACGTCAACCGTCCGGTCGGTGGCGCCCTCACCGATCCGGCACGGCCTCGGGGCTATCGTCGGACCGTGTCGGTGCTGGTAATCCTGCTCTCCGTAAGCGCCGCCTGCTGTCTGGGCTTCGGCTTCGTCCTCCAGCAGGACGCCGCCCGCCGCGCGCCCCTGCGCGATTTCCTCTCCCCCCGGCTGCTGCTGGACCTGATGCGGGTGCCGAGCTGGCTCGTCGGGATCGGCCTGATGGTCTGCGGCATGGTCCTGGGTGCCCTGGCGCTCGGCCAGGGCGAGGTGTCGCTCGTGGAGCCGCTGCTCGCGACCAATCTGCTCTTCGCGATGGCCCTCTCGCGCCACCGCACCGGCCAGCCGCTCGGCAGGCAGGGCTGGGGAGGCCTCGCCCTCCTGGCGGGCGGCGTCACCGCGTTCCTGCTGGCCGGACAGCCGCGCGGCGGAGAGGCGGTGACGGCGCCCCTGCGGCACTGGCTGGTGATCGGCGTGGTGGCGGGGGCCGCGCTGCTCCTCACCGCCTTCGCCCGGCACCCCAGGGCCCGGGGCACCCCCGTGATGCTCGGCCTGGCGGCGGGACTGCTCTACGGGCTCCAGGACGCCCTGACCAGGGTCAGCGGGGTGCGGCTGACCGAGGACGGCTGGGCGGCGCTGCTGACCAGCTGGCAGCCGTACGCCGTCGTCGTCATCGGGCTGACCGGACTGCTCCTGGTCCAGAGCGCGTTCGAGGCGGGCCCGCTGCGGCAGTCGCTTCCCGCGCTGACCGCCGCGCAGCCGCTGGCGGGGATCGTGTGCGGGATCGGCTTCCTCGGCGACCAGGTGCGCACCGACACGGCCGCCCTGGCCTGGCAGGCGGCGGGGCTCGCCTCGATCGTCGGGGGGATCGTGCTGCTGGGGCTGCACCCGGCGATGCCGGAGGGCAAGGACAGACACGGATCAACGGCCGCCGACCGGTTGATGTTGGATGGACCTCATGACTCCGGCTGACGAGATCCTGGACATTGTCGACGAGGACGACCAGGTCGTGGGGCAGGCACCCCGCGGCGAGGCGACCGAGCGCGGCCTCCTCCACCGCTGCGTCTTCATCGAGGCGAGGGACGCGGAGGGCCGGCTGTTCGTGCACCGCAGGACGGCCACGAAGCTGGTCTTCCCCTCCCACTACGACATGTTCGTCGGCGGGGTCGTGGGCGCGGGTGAGTCCTACGACGAGGCGGCGCTGCGGGAGGCCGAGGAGGAGCTCGGGGTCCGTGGGCTCCCCCGGCCCGTGCCGCTGTTCAAGTTCCTCTACCGGAGCCCCGGGCACAGCTGGTGGTCGTACGTCTACGAGGTGCGCTGCGAGCTCCCGGTCGATCCGCAGGCGGAGGAGGTCGACTGGCACGCCTTCCTGACCGGCGCGGAGCTGGAGCGGCGCCTGGGCGAGTGGACCTGGGTGCCGGACGGCCTGGAGGCCTACCACCGGCTGCGCCGGTTCCGGGACGGCGGGCCGGGGGCCACCGCGTGAGCGGCGGCTTCGCCCGCGGGCTGCGGCTGTGGTTCACGCCCGGACGGATCAGCGAGGAGGGCGACACCCCCGACTACCGTTTCTCCCTCGCCAACGAGCGCACCTTCCTCGCCTGGATCCGTACGGCACTCGCGCTGATCGGGGGCGGTTTCGCCGTCGACCAGTTCCTGCCGGAGCTCGCCTGGGGCGTCCGGGCGGGTCTCGCGCTCGGGCTGCTGGCGGCGGGAGTGCTCTGCGCGCTGCGGGCCGTCAGCCACTGGGTGCGGTGCGAGCGGGCGATGCGGCGCGGTGAGGATCTGCCGGTGTCGCGCTTCCCCGCGCTGCTCAGCCTCGTCGTCGCCGTGGTGGCGGTGGCCATGGTGGTGGTCGTGCTGTTCGGCTGGGAGGGCCGGTGACCGCTCAGGTGCGCGATCCGGGTCTCCAGCCGGAGCGGACACGGCTGGCCTGGCGGCGCACCACGCTGGCGTGCACGGTGGTGGCCCTGCTGGCGGTCCGGCAGGGCCTGTACGGGGGGTCGGCCGGGGCGGGGGTGCTCGCGGTGGCGCTGAGCCTGCTGGCCTGGCTGGGGTTCCTCGCGGTGGCGCACCGCCGGGTGTCCGCCATGGGTCCCGCCGAGCCGGCCACGCTGTCGCCGCGCCTCGCGCTGACCGCCGCGGCGTGCACGGTGGCGCTCGCGGTGTTCGCCGCGACGACGCTGTTCTGACCCGCCCAGGGCCCGCCGCCGTCAGCTCTCCCAGTCCACGGTGACGACGATCTTGCCCCGGGTGCGTCCCTGCTCGTTGAGCCGGTAGGCCTCCACGGCCTGTTCCAGGGGGAAGACGCGGTCCACGTGCACGGAGACGATGCCCTGTTCGGCGAGCTCCGCGAGACGGGTGAGGTCGGCGGCGTCGGGCCGTACGAAGGCGTAGTGCCCGCCGTAGGAGAAGACCTCGGCGTCGGCGATGGACGCGAGGCGGCCGTCGGAGGCGAGCGTATCGGCGGACGCGCGGAGCGCTTCACCGCCCACCGTGTCGAACGCGGCGTCGAAGCCCTCGGGCACCAGTTCCCGCAGCCGGGCGGCCAGCCCCTCGCCGTACTCCACGGGCTCGCCGCCCAGGGTGCGTACGTAGTCGTGGTTGTGGGGCCCCGCGGTGCCGATGACCCGGCAGCCCGCGTGCCGGGCGAGCTGGACGGCGAGGGAGCCGACCCCGCCGGCGGCGGCGTGGACGAGGACGGTCTCGCCCTCCTGGATCCTGAGGGTGCGGTGCAGCACCTGGTGCGCGGTGAGGCCGCACAGCGGGAGGCCCGCGGCCTCCTCGAAGCTCAGGCTCAGCGGCTTGCGGGCGAGGGTCCGCACGGGGGCGGCGACGTACTGGGCGAAGGTCCCGCGCGAGAGGAAGTCCTCGCGTACGTAGCCGATGACCTCGTCCCCCACCTCGAACTCGTCGACGGCGGCGCCGGGCTGGACGACGACCCCCGACACGTCCCAGCCGGGGATGACGGGGAAGACGGCTTCCAGCCCGGCCTGGAGGTACCCCTCGCGGGCCTTCCAGTCGACCGGGTTTACGGCTGCGGCCCGGACCTTCACCAGCACCGTGTCGGGGCCCACCTTCGGGTCGGGTCGCTCGCCGTACTCCAGGACGTCGGCCGAGCCGTACCTGCTGTAGCTGATCGCCTTCATCCTCCGACGATCGGGGCGCCCCGGGGTCCCCGCAACTCAGGCCGTGACCACGTCGAAGGGCGGCAGCAGCGTGCGCGGGTCGTGCCCGGAGTGCCAGAGCCCGATGAGGAAGGCGGTGGTCGCCTCCAGATACGCGGCCCGGTCGAGCCCGCCCACGGTCAGGGGCACGCAGCCCAGGTCCCGGACCAGGGTCCCGACCGTCTCCAGGGCCGAGGCGTCGTCGCCGCAGAGCGGGACGGCGAGGGGCCCCTCGGGGAAGGAGGGTGCGGCGCGCCTCCACACGGAGTCGGGCAGGTGGTTGAAGGCCTTGACGACCCGCGCCCCGGTGGCGTCGGCGATCGCTCGGGCGGCGCCGGGGCCCGTGCCGGTGGTGAGCCGGAAGCCCGGGCCGACGGCGTTGGTGCAGTCGACGAGGAGCCGGCCGCGCAGCGCTCCGTCCGCCGCGCCGAGCGCGTCCAGCACGCCCGCCACCGCCCCGTGGGGCAGGGCGAGCAGGACCGCTTCGCCGTGGGCCATCGCTTCCGCCGGTGTGCCGGCTCCCTGGCCGGTGCGCTCCGCGAGCGCTCCGGCCCGTGCGGCGGACCTGCCGCCGAAGAGCACCTGATGGCCGGCCGCCGCCCACCGGCCTCCCAGTGCGTCCGCCATGTTGCCGGTCCCGATGATGCCGATACGCATGTCTCTCTCCTCCACAGGGCGGTCACGTAGCGTCGTGCCGATGGGGACGTTAGGAGATCCGTTGCGCACCGTTCGGTGCCGAACGGGCGGGGGAAGGGGAACGCATGGACCGGCTGCTCGCCGACTGCAGGGCACGGCTCGGCTTCGACCTGCTGGGCAACACCTGGAATCCCGTGGTCCTGTACGCGCTCGCGGCGGGCCCGCGCAGGCCGCGTGAGCTGCGTACGGAGATCGGCGGCATCAGCGCGAAGGTGCTCACCGAGACGCTGCGCAGACTGGAGGAGTACGCGCTGGTGGAGCGCCGGGCGTACGCCGAGGCCCCGCCGCGCGTGGAGTACTCGCTGACCGGGCTGGGCCGGACGCTGCTGGAGCCGATCGAGGCGCTGGGCCGCTGGTCGGCTGCGCACGGGGACGCGTTCGTGGCGGCGCAGGGCTGGGACGACTGAGCCCCGCCCCGGGCTGGGACGGCTGAACCCCGCACAGGGCTGGGACGACTGAGCCCCGCGCAGGCCCGGGACGGCTGAACCCCGCCCCGGGCTGGGCCGACTGAGCCCCGCGCCGGGGAGGAGCCGGAGATCACTTCTCGGATTGCGGGAGGACACTGGACGGCATACCGACTGGTCGGCATCATGGTCCCGACCGTCCAACCGCCCCGGAGGTGCGCACCATGAGCCCAGTCCATCCGCCAGGTCTCGATCTCGACCTGCTGCGCGGCCATCTCGACCGCGAGCGGCCGGGGCTGGTGAAGGGACCGCTCGAAGCCCGGGTGATCGAGGGCGGCCGTTCGAACCTCACCTACATCGTCACCGACGGCGCCGGACAGTGGGTCGTGCGCCGGCCTCCGCTGGGCCATGTGCTCGCCACCGCGCACGACATGAAGCGCGAGCACCGGGTGATCAGCGCCCTGCACCCGACGGCGGTCCCGGTGCCGGAGACGCTCCTGCTCTGCGAGGACGACGCCGTCATCGGCTCCCCCTTCTACGTCATGGAGTACGTCGAGGGGACCCCGTACCGCACGGCCGAGCAGCTCGCCCCGCTCGGCGCCGAGCGCACCAGGGCGGTCGTGCTGGGGCTCGTCGACACCCTCGTGGACCTGCACGCCGTCGACCCGGCATCCGTCGGCCTCGGCGACTTCGGCCGGCCCGAGGGCTTCCTCGACCGGCAGCTGCGGCGCTGGGGCAAGCAGCTGGACGCCTCGCGCAACCGTGAACTGGCCGGGATCGACGAGCTGCACGCCGCGCTCGGCCGGGACCTGCCCGCCTCCCCCGCGCCCACCGTCGTCCACGGCGACTACCGCCTGGACAACGTGCTGATCGGCGGGGACGACCGGATCAAGGCGGTGCTGGACTGGGAGATGTCCACGCTGGGCGACCCGCTCACCGACCTCGGTCTGCTCGTGATGTACAGCTCCGACCTGGGCCTGCCCGAGTCGCCCGTCTCCACCACCAGCGGTGCCCCGGGCCACCCGAGCCCCGCCGAGCTGATCGAGCGTTACGCCGCCCGCTCGGGCCGCGACACCTCCGCCATCTCCTGGTACACGGCCTTCGCGTGGTTCAAGCTCGCCGTGATCCTGGAGGGCATCCACTACCGCTACACCCTGGGCCAGACAGTCGGTGCCGGCTTCGACCGTATCGGCGACCTGGTCCCGGTCTTCATCGCGCACGGCCTCACCACCCTCCAGGAAGGCTGATCCCCCCGTGGACTTCGCATTCGACGCCCGCACCGAAGAGCTGCGCACCAGGCTGCTCACGTTCATGGACGAGCACGTGTATCCGGCCGAGGAGGTCGCCGAGGAGCAGCGCGCGGCGCTGGCCTCCCCGTGGGACACCCCGCAGATCGTGGAGGACCTCAAGGCCGAGGCGCGCAGGCAGGGCCTGTGGAACGTCTTCCTCCCCGACGCGGAGTACGGCGCTGGGCTGACGAACCTCCAGTACGCCCCGCTGGCCGAGATCACCGGCCGCAGCCCGCATCTGGCGCCGACCGCCCTGAACTGCGCGGCGCCGGACACGGGGAACATGGAGGTGCTCTTCCAGTTCGGCTCCGAGGCGCAGAAGAAGCAGTGGCTGGAGCCGCTGCTCGCCGGGGAGATCCGCTCGGCGTTCGCGATGACGGAGCCCGAGGTGGCCTCGTCGGACGCGACGAACATCGAGACCCGGATCAGGCGGGAAGGCGACGACTACGTCATCAACGGGCGCAAGTGGTACATCTCCGGGGCGATGAACCCGGACTGTGCGATCTTCATCGTGATGGGCAAGACCGACCCTGACAACGACGACATCCGCCGTCAGCAGTCCATGATCCTGGTGCCGCGCGACACCCCGGGCCTCGAAGTCCGGCGTGCGATGCAGGTGTACGGCTACGAGGACCACTCGCACGGCGGCCACGCCGAGGTGGTCTTCACCGATGTACGCGTGCCCGCAGCGAACCTGATCGGCGAGGAGGGCGGCGGCTTCGCCATCGCCCAGGCGCGGCTGGGTCCCGGCCGCATCCACCACTGCATGCGGCTGATCGGGATGGCCGAGCGCGCGATCGAGCTGATGTGCAGGCGCGCCGTGGCCCGTACGGCCTTCGGCAAGCCGCTGGCCCAGCAGGGCGTCGTCCAGAACTGGATCGCTGACGCCCGGGTGACGGTGGAGCAGCTGCGGCTGCTGGTGCTGAAGACGGCCTGGCTGATGGACACGGTGGGCAACCGGGGCGCGCACACCGAGATCCAGTCGATCAAGATCGCCACCCCGCGTGCGGTCGTGGACATCCTCGACCAGGCGGTGCAGCTGTACGGCGCCGGGGGCGTCAGCCAGGACTACCCGCTGGCCGAACTCTGGTCGTCGGCGCGGACGCTGCGGCTGGCGGACGGTCCCGACGAGGTGCACCAGCGGTCGCTGGCGCGGCGGGAGATAAAGAAGTACCTCTGAGCCCCGCTGTCCCCGTGCGGGGAGGCGCCCGGAAGGCACCTCCCCGTGGGTCTTCCGTGGGTCTCCCCCGGGTCAGAAGGTGAGCTGCCAGCTGTCGATGTAGCCGGTGTCCTGGGCGGCGACGTCCTGGACCCGGAGCTTCCAGCTGCCGTTGGCGGCCTCGCTCGACGCGTTGACGGTGTACGTCGCGATCACGTTGTCCGCGGAGTCGCTGCTGCTGGAGTTCTTCAGCCGGTAGGCGCTCCCGTCGGGCGCGAGCAGGTCGACGACGAGGTCACCTCGGTAGGTGTGCTTGATGTCCACACCGACCTTGAGGGCGGACGGGGCGTTGCCCGTGCGTCCGGTGACCGCGACCGTCGAGGTCACCGCGGCGCCGTTGTCGGGCACCGCGACATCGGCGGCGTTGCTGAAGACCGTGCCGGCCGGCGGGGTCGTCGTACCCGCCGACAAGGTCCAGACGGCGTGGGCGATCGCGTCGCTGTTGCGGTCCAGCGCCGTGTCGTTGATGTTCGCCGTCGTGTCGCACGAGGAGTGGTAGCAGCGGTCGAAGGACTGGCCCGCCGTGCCGCCCCACTTCTGGGCCTGGGCGCTGGACTTGGTGTTGCTCGCCCCGGTGAACAGACCGCCGACGGGGACACCGGCGCTCTTGAACGGGGCGTGGTCGGAGCGGCCGTCGCCCTCGGTCTCTATCTCCGTGGGTATCGACAGGCCCGCGTAGTAGTCCTTGAAGGTCTGTTCGATGGCCGGGTCGTCGTCGTAGACGAAGTACCCGGGGTTGGGCGAGCCGATCATGTCGAAGTTGAGGTACCCGGCGAGCTTGGCGCGCTCCGTGGTGGCCAGGTTGTTGACGTAGTACTTCGATCCGACGAGGCCCAGCTCCTCGGCGCCCCACCAGGCGAAGCGCAGGTGCTTGTCCGGGGCGAGCTGCGCCCGGGAGACGGCGAGGGCGGTCTCCAGCACGGCGGCAGATCCGGAGCCGTTGTCGTTGATCCCGGCGCCCGAGGTCACCGAGTCCAGGTGGGAGCCGGCCATGAGCACCTGGTTCGGGTCGCCGCCCGGCCAGTCGGCGATCAGGTTGTAGCCGGTGGCTCCGCCGGAGGTGAACTGCTGGAGCGTGGTGGTGTATCCGGCGGCGTCCAGCTTGCCCTTCACATAGTCGACGGACGCCTTGTATCCGGTCCTGCCGTGGGCCCGGTTGCCACCGTTGGCGGTGGCGATCGACTGGAGCTGGGTGAGGTGCGCCTTGACGTTGGCGAGCGGGATGTCGGGGGCGGCCGCGACCTTCGCGGGTGCGGCCTCGGCGGCCGGCGCGGCGGTCGCCAGCAGGGCAGCCACGGCGAGTGCGGCGGCGGGCAGGGATCTGAGTCGTACGGGTCTCATCTGGGGCTCCGGATTCCGTTCGGGGACTGACGGAACGTGCGGGGGGTCCCAGGGCGTGCACGGCCCTGGACCTGGAGCGGTGGGGCTGGAAGTGCGCCCCCGATGCTCGGGGAGATGACCGAGCACCGTCAAGGGTGGAATCCGGACAGGTGTGTTCGCTGAACGGACACCTCTTCCTGCGGAGCCGGCTCACGTGTGTGCCGGAGCGTCGGGCGGGGGGCCACGCGCCGGGGGCGCTCGTTCGGGGTGTTCTGCCTGCTCAACGCGATTCGCGCGCCGTGTTCCGGCCTCTTGGCGGGGTGTGCGGGTGGCCGCAGACTCCGAAGGGGGTCCCCGCGGGGAGCCCGGCCATGACGTCCACGCAGCGCGAAACGAGAGGCCCTCCATGTTCCCGCTCCGCCTGTCCGCAGCATCCCTGTCCGCCGCGGCCCTCCTGCTGGCCGCCGCCTCCACGACCGCGTCCGCGCACCCGCAGGGCACGCAGACGCACAGCACGCAGACACCAGGAACGCAGACGCACACCACCGTGCCGGGGATCGCCGGCGGAGGCTTCGAGACGCCGGTGGTCCCCGCTCCGTCCCCCTTCACCAGCTACGCCGGCGGACAGGCCGTCGGCCCCTGGACGTCCGGCGGCCACAGCGTCGACCTGACCTCCGACCGGCTGTGGGACGCCGCCGAGGGCAGCCAGTCTCTGGACCTCAACGGCAGTGCGTCCGGCAGCGTCTCGCAGGAGATATCGACGCTCCCCCTGACCTCGTACATCGTCAGCTTCGAACTGGCCGGCAACCCCGCGTGGGCTCCCGCCCTGAAGACGGGTGAGCTCAGAGTCGACGGCGTCCCGGTGAAGACCTTCGCCTTCGACATCACGGGCCATGGTTTCCGGAACATGGGCTACACGAGGCAGACCGCCGTCTTCACCACCCTCCTGAAGACCTCCGTGACCCTCACCTTCGCCAGCACCAGTCCCGGGGTCGGCGGCCCGGTCATCGACGACGTGCGGGTCCGGAGCTGTCTGCTGGTGCTCTGCCCGCCCGTCTCCTGATCCCGGACGGGACCGCGACGGCCCGGGGCCGCGCCCTGCGCGCAGGGCGCGGCGGCCGGAAGTGTGCCCGGGAGGCCGTCAGGGCCGCAGGGCCCTCAGCAGCAGGTCCGCCAGGTGGTCCGCGACCTCCTGCTGACTGAGCGGGCCCTCCGGGCTGTACCACGTGGAGAGGTGGTGGACCGAGCCGAAGTGGTAGTCCACGACCAGGTCGGCCGGGGTCGCGGAGGAGAAGACACCGGCCCGCTGGCCCTCCTCGATCAGGGCCCGGAACCGCTCGTGGTAGCGGCGGCGCTCGATCCGCACCTGCTTGTTCTTCTCCGGGCTCAGATGGTGCATGGAGCGGAAGAAGATCGAGGCGTCGTCGAGGTTCTCGATGGTCGTGACGACCACGTCCGCCGCCGCGTCACGCAGCCGCCGCTCGACGGGGGCGTCGGCGTTCGCGAAGGCGTCGAGCCGCTCCTGCTGGAGCCGCAGCACCCGGGCGTAGACCTCCTGGAGGAGGTCCTCCTTGGAGCCGAAGTAGTGGTACAGCGCCCCCTTGGTGACCCCGGCCGCCTCGACGATCTCCTGCACCGAGGTGCGGTCGTAGCCCCGCTCCGCGAAGAGCCGGGTGGCGGCGGCCAGCAGCCTTTGGGGAACGGGCACGCCGTTCCCGTCCGTCGCCTTGGCCATTGCCGCCACCTGCCCTCTCGTACCACGCGTGAACTGTTCTAACGGGGGGAACGCAGTTCCCGCCTGAGGATCTTCCCACTCGCGGTCTTCGGGAGTTCGGTCAGGATCTCCACTTCGCGCGGGTACTTGTACGCCGCCAGCCGCTCCTTGCAGTACGCGCCGAGCTCACCGTCGGCGACCTCGGCCCCCGGCCGCAGGCTGACGTAGGCGCGTACGGTCTCGCCGCGGTAGGCGTCGGGAACGCCCACGACGGCGGCCTCGCGGACCGCCGGGTGGGTGTAGAGGACGTCCTCGACCTCCCGGGGCCAGACCTTGAAGCCCGAGGCGTTGATCATGTCCTTCTTGCGGTCGACGACGTAGAGCCAGCCTGCCGTGTCCATGAAGCCGATGTCACCGGTGCGCAGCTCCCCGCCGGGGAAGGCCGCCTCGGTGGCCTCGGGGAGGTTCCAGTAGCCGGAGACGACCTGCGGTCCCCGTACGGCGATCTCGCCCTGTTCGCCGAAGGGGACGTCGTCGCCCTGCTCGTCGACGATCCGGACCAGCGTGTCGGGTCCCGGCACGCCGACGGACAGCGTTCCGGAGACCGGGTCGACGGGGGCCTCGTGCTCCGGCGGGACGGACGCGCAGGGCGCGGTGCACTCGGTGAGGCCGTAGCCGTTGCGGATGTACGGGCCGAAGCCGTCGCGGAACTTCTCGACCAGCGCCGGCGGCAGCGGAGCTCCGCCCGACGAGATCACCTTGAAGGAGGCGAAGTGCTCCCGGGTGACCCCGGGGTGCGCGGCGAGCGCCATGAAGGCGGTCGAGGGGCCCACGGTGTAGGCGGGGCGGTGCTCGGCGAAGGCCTCCAGGACGACGCTCGCCTCGAAGCGGTACGCGAGGACCAGGGTGCCCGCGTTGGCGATACAGGCGGCCAGCTGGCACACCATGCCGGTGATGTGGAACAGCGGGGCGAGCGCGAAGTAGGCGGAACCCTCCTCGATGGGGTGTCCGGCGCGCTGCCGCTCGGCGTTGACCATGATGTTGCCCTGGGAGTTCATGGCGCCCTTGGGGGTGCCGCTCGTCCCGGAGGTGTAGCTGATCAGGGCGGTGTCCGACGCGGTCAGCTCCCGGCCCCCGGGCGCCGCGAGACCGAGACGGGCGACGGTCACCAGGTCGGAGGCCCGGTCGTCGGGGCCGGGCGCGGGGAGCCTCTCGAAGCCGAGCACGCGCGGGTCGTCGGCCGACTGGAGGTCGAGCTCGCAGGCGGTGAGGGCGATCCGGACGCTGGGGGCGGCCTCGGCGGTGGCCCGCAGATAGGACTCCCAGGCCCGGTCCGAGCAGATGAGCGCGGTCACCCCGGCGTCCGTCAGCACGTGCCCGACCTCGCCGGACTTGTACATCGGGTTGAGGGGGACGACCGTCGCGCCGGCCTTCCAGGCACCGAGCAGGGCGAGCACGAAGTGCGGCGTGTTCTGGAGCATGATCGCGACCCGGTCGCCGCGCCGCAGCCCCTCGGCGGCGAGATGGCCCGCAACGGAGTCGGACAGCTCGTCGGTCTCGCGGTAGCTGAGGCGCCCGTCGAAGTAGGCGAGGGCGGTGTGGTCCGGGGCCCGGCCGACGGCCGCGCGGAAGGCGTGCACCACGGTCTCGGCCGGGTGGACGGGGGCGAGCTGGGCCTCGCTGAGGAGGGCGGTCCAGGGCTTCGCGGCGTAGATCGACTCGGTCATGCTCCCGCCTCCTCCCACTTCTGCTGAAGGTGGTTCATGTTGCCGAGCCAGTGGTCCGGGTCCTTGGCGCGGGCGCGGTAGTAGCCGGCCACCTCGGGGTGCGGCAGGACCAGGAAGCGGTCCTGCTCGATGGCCTCGAACAGGGCGTCGGCGACCGCCTCGGGCTCGATGGCGGTGGGGGCGAGGACGAGGTCGCCCGCGGAGCCGGCCGCGGTGAGCATGTCCGTGCGCACGCCCTGGGGGCAGATCGTGTGGACCTTGACGCCCCGGTGCCGGTAGGTCAGCGAGAGCCACTCGGCGAAGGCGACGGCGCCGTGCTTGGTGACGCTGTACGGGGCCGCCCCGATCATCGTCAGCAGCCCGGCCGCCGAGGCCGTGGAGACGAAACGGCCGCTGCCGCGCTCCAGCCACTCGGGCAGCAGGGCCTTGGCCGCGCGGACGTGCGCCATCACGTTGACGTCCCAGGCCCTGGCCCAGACGTCCTCCTCCGCGAAGGCGTCCCCGCCCGACGCGAGGCCGGCGTTGGCGCAGTAGACGTCGATCGTGCCGCCGAGCGCGTCCCGCGCGGGCTCCACGATCATGGAGGCGTCGCCCGCCACGACGGTGCCGCCGATCTCCTCGGCGAGGGGCTTGATCCGGTCGGCGTCGAGGTCGTTGACGACGACCCGTGCGCCCTCCGCGGCGAACTTGCGGGCCAGCGCGGCGCCGATGCCGCCTCCGGCTCCCGTTACCACTACGCCAGCGCCCTGCACCGTGCTCATCGGTCCCGCCTCTCTCAGCCGTCTTCCCCGGCAGACTAACCAGTCGGTATGTGATCCGGGAAGGGGTTCGGGGCAGGACTGGGAATCTGCCCAGTCGTGGCCGTTCCGCGCGGCCCGCACCCGCGCTAGCGTGCGTGACCATGACAGTCGGCGCGATCATGGAGGTAGCGGAATGACCCTGTCCAGACGTGGTGTGCTGGCCGCCGGCGGTGCGATGGGGGCCCTGGTGGCGACCGCCGGGCCCGGGACCGCGTCGGCCGCGGGCCGGGGTTCCGGGGCCGCGCGCCCCCGGGTCCGCACCGGCTTCGACCGGCTGGCCGCCGACGGCTACGGGCTGCTCGCCGGGCAGAAGGTCGGCATCGTCACCAACCCCACCGGGATCACCTCGGACGTCGGCCACATCGTCGATGTGATGCACCCCGACGACCGGGTGGACCTGACCGCCGTCTTCGGCCCGGAGCACGGCTTCCGCGGGACGGCGCAGGCGGGCGGTTCGGAGGGGCGCTACGACGACCCGGCGACGGGGCTGCCGGTCTACGACACGTATCTGAAGAGCGGTCAGCCGCTCGCCGACATCTTCACCGCGTCCGGTGTGGACACCGTGGTCTTCGACATCCAGGACGCGGGTGCCCGCTTCTACACGTACATCTGGACGCTGTACGACTGCATGGAGGCGGCGGCGCTCGCGGGCAAGCGGTTCGTCGTCCTGGACCGGCCCAACCCGGTGACCGGGCGGGCGGCGCTGGGGCCCGTGCTCGATCCGGCCTTCGGCACGTTCGTGGGGCGCCGGGAGATCTCCCAGGCGCACGGCATGACGGTGGCGGAGCTGGCCCTGCTCTTCGACGGGGAGTTCCTGACCGCCCGGCCGCTGGAGCTGGACGTCGTGAAGATGTCCGGCTGGCGGCGGTCCGACTTCTTCGACGAGACGGGTCTGCCGTGGGTGCCGCCGAGCCCGAACATGCCGACGCCCGAGACCGCGCTGGTCTATCCGGGCACCTGCCTCTTCGAGGGCACCAACCTCTCGGAGGGGCGCGGGACGACGCGTCCGTTCGAGCTGCTGGGCGCGGAGGGCGTCGACCACCGGTGGGCGGCGGCGGCGAACGCGCAGGAGCTGCCCGGGGTCGCCTTCCGTGAGGCGTACTTCGCGCCGACGTTCTCCAAGTTCCAGGGCAGGACGGTCGGCGGGGTGCAGGTGCACGTCCAGGACCGCGAGGTCTTCGACCCGGTCCGCACGGGCATCGCGCTGCTGGTGACCGCGAAGCGCTCGTGGAGCGGGTTCGCGTGGCGTGCGGACAACTGGATCGACAAGCTCACGGGCAACACGCGCGTCCGCACGATGATCGACGCGGGTGCGGACACGGACGAGGTCGTGGGCGCCTGGTCGGCGGATCTGGCGGCGTTCCGCGCGAAGCGCAAGAAGTACCTGCTCTACCGGTGACCGGCCGGCGGGTGCCGCCGTACGGACCGGGGCTTCCCGGTCCGTACGGCGGTCGCGCCCCGGTCAGCGGTGCGAGGGGAACTCCACGACCTGCTGGTACGTCGGCCGGTTCTGCCAGTGCAGGGACTTCTGCGAGATCCCGCCCAGCGGCCGGTGCACGATGGAGTCGGTGCACCACTGCTGTCCCGCCGAGCAGCTGTCGTCGGCGGGGTAGACCGTGGCCGCCGGAACGGCCGCCGCCTCCTTGAGGGTGCTGAGAAGTGCCGCACGGCAGCTGCTCAGGTCACCGTTGCCGCAGTACGTCTTCGCCAGCGGCCCCTTGACGGACTGTCCGAGGACCTGGCGCAGGTCCTTGTCGGCGAAGCCCCACCAGCCGTACTGGAAGGCGGACCCGCTGTGCGCGCCGCTCGGTCCGTGGCTGGCGGCCGGTGACTCGTCCGTGGCGAGGTTCGCGGTCAGCGCCGACCAGAGCCCGTCGCCGAGCCCCGGACGGAACTCCGCCTCGATCAGCCTCGGCCACCACGCGTCCATGATCCGTACGGCGTCCGCGTGGGTGTACGTGTGCGATCCCGGGCTGGTCTCCTTGCGCTGCGCGCCCGCCGCCCGCCAGGAGTCGAGCTTCTGGACCACCGCGTCGAGCGCCGGGTCGGTGACCGGCTGGGAGCGCAGCACCTTCAGCAGTTCGGGCAGCAGCTGTTCTCCGCGCAGGTCGGTGAGCGCCGCTTCGGCCATGGCGCGGGTGAGGGAGGCGCGGGTCACGCCACCGGCCTCGACGAGTGCGGACACCCGGTCGTCGAGCAGGTCGCCCCGGTGCACCGAGCCGAAGCCGAACGCCGCGGTGGAGTAGTCCCGCGCCTGACGGTTGTTCCAGGAGATGTAGTAGTCCTGGCCGCTGGAGTGCGGGTGTTCGGCGAAGGGGGTGTAGTCGGTGGTGTTGGCCGCCGGGTCGTAGCCCCGCCACTCGTACGCCTTCTCGGCCCTGACCGGCAGGGCGGCGTCCACTCCGGCCGCGCGCACGGGGTTCATCCCGCTGTTGTAGTAGGACGTCGTGCGCGAGTCGGCGTAGAACCAGTTGAAGGCGTAGTCGATATGGCTCGCGGCCTGCTGGAAGGAGGCCGCGTCCGTCACGTACGCCGGGTCGTTGAGCATCTGGAAGCCGATGATGGAGTCGGCCTCGTGGCGGTAGGTGGTGCGCAGCGAGGTGTAGGCGACGGGCTTGCCGTCCACCGTGGCCCGGTGGGTGACGATGCCGTAGCCGGTCCTCCACACCTGCATCCGGTAGGAGCCCGCGGCGGTGGAGTCGGCGACGGTGGGCTTCCAGGAGTTGCTGCGCTCCAGCTTCTCCATCGCGGTGCAGACGCCCCGGAAGCGGTAGTGCGTGGACGCCTTGGAGGGTGTGGAGCCGTTGGGCTCGCAGAGTTCGACGGCGTACGTGTCGGTGATGTCCTGGGCGGCCGATGTGGCGCTCCAGGCGTAGTCCTGGCCGCGTCCCATCTGGATGTACATGCCGACGCCTGCGAAGGAGACGCCCCGGGCGCTGATGCCGGGGCCCTGGAGCTCCTGGAGCATCATCAGCTGCGGGGCGAAGTAGCCGGTCTGGGGGCCCATGACGGCGATCGGGTTCCCGCTCGCGGTGTGCTTCCCCGACACCAGCAGCGCGTTGGACATACCCCGCTTCTGGGCGCCGTCGCCCGAGCCGGGCAGGGAGCCCTCGGGGACGACCCCGTCGTCGTACATGCCCTGGGCCGCCTTCAGGTTCGGCGGGGCGTCGACGGGGTCCTTCCTGTTCGTGCCCGCCGAGCCGGTGCGGTCGTAGATCAGCGGTTCGGCGGTGACGGAGCCGGCGTCGGGCAGGGCGGTGCCGCGCGCCTGGTCGGGCTTGGTGGCGTACGGGAAGCTCGTGCCGTCGTGGACGGTGAGGACGGCTTCGGGGTCGTTGCGCTGGCGGAAGGACTCCCAGACGCGGGTGCCCTCGGCGACGCCGTACTTCTGCTGGGCGGCGAGCAGGGAGAGCGCGGCCTGGACCTCACCGCCGCCTCCGCCGCCGAACTGTCCGCCGACGACCGAGGCGATCGAGATCAGGTCGGTCAGCTTGAACGGC
Source organism: Streptomyces sp. NPDC002125 (assembly GCF_053593715.1). Taxonomy (NCBI): domain Bacteria; kingdom Bacillati; phylum Actinomycetota; class Actinomycetes; order Kitasatosporales; family Streptomycetaceae; genus Streptomyces; species Streptomyces sp. NPDC002125. The sequence continues at coordinate 83,313 of NZ_JBSFDD010000014.1, forward strand.
TGGATCTCGCCCACGTTCGTGATCGAGTCGATCTTCCCGGTGAGGACGTACTCGCCGGGGAAGTAGCGGCCCTTCTTGGACTTCTCGCGGTAGGCGTTGATGCCGTCGACATAGGCCTGGGCGTCGGCCATGGCCTGTTCGCCGCGTGCGCCCTCGGTGGCCCTGATGCGCTCGACCTGCGCTTCGAGATCCGCCTCGGTGTAGGGGGCCTGCGGCCAGAACTGCTGCTCCAGGCCCTGGTTGGCGAGCGCTCCCCCGGCGAACGAGGTCAGCTCGCCGCGTCCGATGTGCCGGAAGAGGTCCATCAGCCAGAGCCGGTCCTGTCCGGCGGCGAAACCGGCGCCGAACTCGGTGCCGTAGCGGGTGGTGCCCTTGATGTGGGGGACGCCGCTCTTCTTGTCCCGGGTGATGGTGACGTCGGACCGGGGTGAGGTGACGGACTCCACCTGGTCGGCGGCGACGCCGAAGGAGGCGTCGTTGAAGAAGTCGTTCAGCTTCTGGTCGGTGAGGCTCGTATGGCCCGCGACCAGGCCGTTGTAGCGGTCGAGCTGGTCGTCGCTGTGCGCGGGGTGGGTACCGAACGCCTTGTTGCCGAGGATCTCGACGAGGGTGGCGTTGCCGTTCTCGCCGGGCGGCAGGATGTCCGCGCACTGGCTGCCGCAGTGGTCGGTGACCGCGAGGGTCTCCGTTTCGGCCGCTCCGGCGCTGGGGACCGAGGCGAGAAGGGACGTACCGAGAGCGAGAACCGCGGCGGCCGCGGCGGTTCTGAGGGTGCGGGTGCGTGGGGGCATGCATGCTCCTCCGGGTGGACGGTGCGCCGGAGGTTACTGGCGGTACGCCCCGCCGGTAAGATGAACATCAGTCACTTTTTCCGAATCGTCACACGCCGGTTCACCGTCCCGCACAGGGCCTCACATGGACCATCTCAGTCCGTGGACGGATTTCACCTTTCGATGGAGCCGAATCGGGCAGTCGTACGTCCATCCCTTGACGCCGAAGTACGACCGACGGAGGTGGCAGTGCCATGGCCGGTTTCCGGAGTCTTGCGAGACAGGTCCGCGATCCACGGGGCGATCTGGCTTTGCGGCGGTACTCGCTGCGCAAATGCCTGGAACGATTCGCCCCCTACGGGCACCGGGCGACCTGGGACCATCTGTGCGCCCGGCACGGGATGGAGCCCGAGGACCGGGCCCCCGACCCGGCGCGCCTGATCCGCGCACTGGAGGAACTGGAGGAGGCGCGGGCCGTCTGGCTCGCGTACGAGACGGGCTTCGCCGAGCGGCGGCGCCGTGAGAAACACGACGGGCTGCGCAGGCCCGGCACCTTCGACGACTGGCACCGGCTGACGTGGGGCGGCTACGGCATCGCGCACTGCGAGGATCCGGGGGTCCACCCGAGCGCACCGCTGGCCGAGGTCCTGGGCCGGCTGATCGCGGCCCTGGGCACGAAGCCCGGCGCGGTCTGCCCGGTCTGCACCGGGACCGGGATCGTCTGGCGGCAGGACCTGGAGCGCGAGCCATGGTCGGGGCCGGTCTGCACGCGGTGCGGCATCGTCGTCCCGAGGCCGGTGCTGACGGCGGGCGCACTGGCCCGGGCCGGGAGCGGGCACACGAGGAATCTGGCCGCGTCGGCGGCCTGAGGGACGCGGGGACGCGGGATGGCCGCCCGGGCCACGGCCGGGTTCAGGAGCGGTCCGCCGCGCCCCGCCGTTCGGGCATCAGGCGCGAGCCGGCCATCCTGTCGCCGAACGCGTCATCGGGGTTGGACAGCACACAGGTGTCCAGCGAGAGGCAGCCGCAGCCGATGCAGTCGCTGAGGTGGTCCCGCAGCCGCCCGAGCTGCTTGATGCGCTCGTCGAGCTCCGCCCGCCAGGCGCGGGAGAGCCGCGCCCAGTCTTCGCGGTTCGGCGTGCGCTCCTCCGGCAGCTCGGCCAGCGCCTTCCTGATCGTGGCCAGCGGGATGCCCACCCGCTGCGCGGCGCGGACGAACGCCACCCGGCGCAGCGCGTCCCTCGTGTAGCGGCGCTGGTTGCCACTGGTGCGGCTGCTGCTGATCAGGCCCTTTGTCTCGTAGAAGTGCAGGGCCGACACCGCGGCGCCGCTGCGCGCGGAAAGCTGGCCGACGGTGAGCTCTTGGCATGTCTGCGGAATCTGTGGCACTCCCCGAACCCTAATGGCCGCGCCCGAGGGCTGTCCCGGGTTCCCTGGCAGGGAATGCGGGAGAGCCCTCGGGCGCCGGCCGCCCGCTTCGAAAACCCGACCGGTCCGTCGTTGACAGGGGCGCGCGGCCCAACCATGCTGAGCAAGCGCTTAGACATCGCCCCGGGAGTGGGCGACCGACAGCCGGAAGGCAGGGACCAGGAACATGGCAGAGCCGAAGATCTTCACGTCCGCACAGGAGTTGCTGGACGCGGTGGGCGAGCAGCTCGGGCACAGCGACTGGCTGGAGATCGAGCAGAAGCGGATCGACCAGTTCGCCGAGGCCACGGGCGACCACCAGTGGATCCATGTGGACCCGGAGCGTTCCGCGAACGGGCCCTTCGGGACGACGATCGCCCACGGCTATCTGACGCTGTCACTGCTGCCCGTGCTCGTGCCGCAGATCCTTCAGGTCGACGGCGCCAAGATGGGCATCAACTACGGGACCAACAAGGTCCGCTTCCCCTCGACGGTCCCGGTGGGCTCGCGGCTGCGCGCCACGGCCGTGCTCAAGAACGTCGAGGAGGCGGGCGGCGGCGTACAGGTGACCGCCCTCGTCACGGTCGAGCGCGAGGGCGGCGACAAGCCGGCCTGCGTCGCGGAGTCGGTGTCGCGCTACTACTTCTGAGCCACTGCGGGACAGCCGCCGCCGGGCCGGTGCGTGCGGGGCCGGCGCCTGTGGGCCCCGCGGCCACCGGCCGCGCCGCCGCTCGCGAAGTGCGCCGGGCCCGCGGGGGCGCCCTGCGTCACTTCCGGCGGGCCGGCGTCACTTCTGGGCGCCCACCATGCGCAGGACGAGGTCGGCGTAGAGGGTGCCGACCTCCTCGGGCGTCCGGCTGCCCTGCGCGTTGAACCAGCGCGCCACGTCGATGCAGAGCGACAGCACGGCGAGCGTGGTGCCGGGGACGTCCGGGACGTCGAATTCGCCCGCCCGGACGCCGTCCCCGATGATCCGGCGCACCGCGGCGTCACTCCGCCTGCGCAGGGCGACGATCTCGACGCGGTGCTCGTCCCCGAGGGCCTCCAGCTCGTACTGCACCACCCGGGCCGTGGTATGCCGCTCGGCGTGCCAGATGACGAAGGAACGGACCGCGTCGGCGAGCCGCTCGGACGCCGTGCCGTCGCTGTCCGCCGCCGTCTCCAGGAGACGCAGCGCCCGGTCATGGCCGATCCTGCTGATCCGGTGGAGCAGCTCTTCCTTGGTCTTGTAGTGGATGTAGAGCGCGGCCGGGCTCATCCCGGCACGGCCTGCGATGTCACGGGTGGTGGTCGCGTGGTAGCCGCGTTCGGCGAAGGCCTCGACCGCCGCGACGAGCAGCCTCCTCGCCGCCTCGGGTGTGACCTCGCCCCACGGCGTGTCGTCGCCGTGGGTCTCCTCCGCCGTGCTCATCGCCACGTGCCCCTTTCCGCTGGCAGGACGAACACCATACCGCGAACCTGAGCAAGCGCTTAGAGCGCTCGTGGGGTGAGACCGTCAGAGCTTCTGGAAGGGGTCGTGCTCGGCGAGGATCTTCTCCAGCCTGGCCTGGTCGACGCGGCTGACGATCTGGCCGGCCTCCTGGCGGTCCCTGATGACCTTGGCGAGGGTGAAGCAGGACGTGACGAGATAGAGGACGCCGATGGCGAGGAAGGCCCGCACCCAGGCGTCGGCGTCGAGGAAGAAGATTCCGAGGGCCACCGCACCCATCGCCACTCCGAAGGAGAGGACGGCCTGGCCGTAGAAGGCGGCGGTGCTCTGCTGCTTGACCGATGTCGTGTCACTCATGCCGCACAGCATCCGGCGCGGTGGAGTACGCCGGTATCCGCCGGCGTACTCATCCGGTACTCAGCACGTGCCCCGTGGCATCAGAAGGCGGAGACGCCCGTCAGCGCGCGGCCGATGATCAGCTTCTGGATCTGGCTGGTGCCCTCGTACAGCGTCATCACCCGCGCGTCCCTGACCAGCTTGCCGACGGGGTACTCGTCGATGTAGCCGTAGCCGCCGAACACCTGGAGGGCGTTGTTCGCGGCGCGGACGGCCGCCTCGGAGGCGAAGAGCTTCGCCGTGGACGCGGCGGTGGCGAAGTCCTGGCCCCGGTCGATGAGGTCGGCGACGCGCCAGGTCAGCATCCGGGCGGCGTCCACGTCCACAGAGATGTCGCTGATGAGCTCCTGCACGAGCTGGTAGCTCGCGATGGACTTGCCGAACTGCTCGCGCTCGCCCGCGTAGCGCACGGCGGCGTCCAGGGCGGCCTGGGCGATGCCGACACAGCCCGCCGCGACCGACATCCGGCCCTTGGCCAGGGCGGACATGGCGATGGAGAAGCCCTTGCCCTCCGGGCCCAGCAGGGTGGAGGCGGGCACCCGGACGTCCTCCAGCACCAGCTCGGCGGTGGCCTGGCCGCGCAGCCCGAGCTTCCCGTGGACGGTGCGCCGGGTCAGCCCGGGGGCGTCGGCCGGCACCAGGAAGGCGGAGACGCCCCGGTGCCCCGGGGTGTCGTTGGTGCGGGCGAACAGCAGGACGACATCGGCCCAGGTGCCGTTGGTGATGAACATCTTGGAGCCGTTGATGACGTAGTCGTCACCGTCGCGCACGGCCCTGGTGCTGAGGTTGCCCGCGTCGGACCCGGTGCCGGGCTCGGTGAGGCCGAAGCAGCCGACGGCCTCGCCCGCGGTGAGCTTCGGCAGCCACTGCCGCTTCTGCTCCTCGTCGCCCCAGGAGGCGATCGTCTTGGCGACCAGGCCGAGGGAGACGGACACGATGCCGCGCACCGAGGAGTCGCCCCGGCCGAGCTCCTCCGTCACCAGGCAGTAGGCGAGGTGGTCACCACCGGAGCCGCCGTACTCCTCCGGGATCGTCAGCCCGAGGAAGCCGAGGGCGCCCAGCTTCTTCACGATCGACTTGTCGACACTCTCGGCCCGGTCCCACTCGACGACATGCGGGGTGATCTCCCGCGCGACGAAGTCCTCGGCGAGCTGCCGGACGGCATCCTGCTCCTCGCTCAGCTCCAGATTCATCCTGCGACACCCCACTTTTAATTAGCACTGCTAGTTTTTCGCTTGCAGGCCCTACTATGTGCCGCATGGCCCGACCGCGCAAGCCCCTCCTCAGCAGAGACCGCATCGTCGAGGCGGCGAGCGCGCTCGTGGACGCCGAGGGACTGGACGCGGTGTCGACCCGCCGCCTCGCCGCCGAGCTGGGCGTCAGCGGGCCCTCGCTCTACAACCACTTCCGGAACAAGGACGAGATCCTCGACGCGGTCGCCGACGCCGTGTCCGCCCAGGTCGACCTGTCGATGTTCGAGGAGTCCGACCCGCGCGACTGGCCCGCCGCCCTGCACGACTGGGCCGTCTCCTACCGCGCCGCGCTCGCCGCGCACCCGCACATCGTCCCGGTGCTCGCCCAGGGACCGGGCCGGCGCCCGGCCGGTCTGCGGGTGGCCGACGCGGTCTTCGGCGCGATGGTCGAGGCGGGCTGGCCGCCCGCTCAGGCGACGTACATCGGCGCCCTGATGCGCTACTTCATCACCGGCTCCGCGCTCGGCTCCTTCGCCCGTGGCTTCGTCGACGACGAGACGGCCTACGACCCCGCCGACTATCCGCACCTCGGCCAGGCCCACCTGCTGGCCGACCGCCGCCAGCAGGTCGACGAGGGCGCCTTCGAGACGGGCCTGCGGGCTCTGCTGGACGGCCTCGCGCTCCAGTACGAGGAGACGGTCGCCACCCGCACGGTTCGGCCCGCGCCGAACGGTGCCTGACGCATCCTGGACGCATGGCCCGTACGAGACCGAACGATCCGGCAGCCCCCAGGCTCGCCGCGCTGGCCGCACTGCTGGCGGACGAGACCCGCGCCTCCTTCTGCCTCGCCCTGCTCGACGGACGGGCCTGGACGGCGGGTGAGCTGGCGCGGGGCGCGGGCGTGGCCCCGTCCACGGCGAGTGAGCATCTGGGCAAGCTGGTCGGGGGCGGCCTGCTCACCGAGGAGCGCCAGGGCCGCCACCGCTACGTACGGCTGGCCGACGGACGGACCGCCCAGCTGATCGAGGAACTGGCCGCCCACGCCGCCCCGGGCGCGGAGAAACTCCCGCGCACCCTGCGCGAGGCGAGCCTCCAGCACGCGCTGGCCCGGGGGCGCACCTGCTACGACCACCTCGCCGGGCGGCTCGGCATCCGGATCACCGACGCGATGACCGGACGCGGGCTGCTGCGCCAGGACACCGGCTTCGCGCTCACCGACGAGGGCCTGGCGTGGTTCGAGGACCTCGGGGTCAGCCTCGACACGGCGTCACGGCGTCCGCTGGCTCGCGGCTGCCTGGACTGGACCGAGCGGCGGCCGCATCTGGCGGGCGTCTCGGGCGCCGCCCTGTGCCGGCACGTGCTGGACGCGGGGTGGTGCGAGCGGGTCGGCACGGGGAGGGCGGTGCGCGCCACCCCTGACGGGCTGCGGGCGCTCTCGCGGCACCTGGGCATCGAGCCCGGACACTTGACGTGAGCCGTCAATTCGGTGGGCGCCGAAGCGTTCCCCGCCTACCGTCAACCCCATGACGACGACTCCGACAGCGCGCCCCACCGCGCAAAACACCGCGGGACGCGACTGGCGGGCCCCTGCCGCCGCATGCACCACGGTCGTCCTCTGGGCCTCCGCGTTCGTGTCCATCCGCAGCGCCGGTGAGGCGTACTCACCGGGGGCGCTGGCACTGGGCCGGCTGCTCGCCGGCACCCTGACCCTCGGCGTGTTCCTGCTCGTACGCCGCGAGGGGCTGCCGTCCCGGGCGGCATGGCCGGGCATCATCGGCTCGGGGCTGCTCTGGTTCGGGCTCTACATGGTGGTGCTCAACTGGGGTGAGCAGCTGGTCGACGCGGGCACCGCCGCGATGCTGGTGAACATCGGCCCGATCCTGATCGCCCTCCTCGGCGCCGGTCTCCTCGGCGAGGGGCTGCCCAGAAGGCTGCTCGTCGGCATGGCCGTCTCGTTCGCGGGCGCGGTGGTGGTCGGGCTCTCCATGTCGGGGCACGGGAGTTCGTCGGTCCTGGGCGTCGTGCTGTGCCTGGTGGCCGCGGTGACGTACGCCGGCGGCGTGGTCAGCCAGAAGCCGGCGCTCCGGCACGGATCGGCCCTGCAGATCACCACGTTCGGCTGCCTGATCGGCACGGTCGCCTGTCTGCCGTTCAGCGGTGTGCTGGTCTCCGAGGCGGCCGACGCCCCGCTGTCCGCCACGCTGAACATGGTCTACCTCGGGGTGTTCCCGACCGCGCTGGCGTTCACCACCTGGGCCTATGCCCTGGCCAGGACCACGGCGGGCCGGATGGGCGCGACGACGTACGCGGTGCCCGCCCTGGTGGTGCTGATGTCATGGCTGCTGCTGGACGAGGTCCCGGCACTGCTCACGGTCGCGGGCGGGCTGCTCTGCCTGGCCGGGGTCGCGGTCTCCCGGACCCGCGCACGGGCGGCACGGACGCCTCTCCCGGCTTCCTCGCCTCGGTCCGGCGACCCCGAGAGCTGAGCCGCACCTCCGCACGGCCCGGCCCAATCCGGTCCGGGGACGCGAGCGCCCTGCCGTCCCACGCGGACAGGCAGGGCTTCGCGCGTACAACCACGCGCTGTACTACGCCTCCGAGGCGAGCCCGACGAGCCCTGCCCAGGCCTCCCGCGACACCTGGAGAACCGGCCCGGCCACGGACTTGGAGTCACGCACGAACACGGCCTCGACGCCCGCCGCGACCTCGATGCACTGGCCGCCCTCCGCGCCGCTGTAGCTGCTCTTGAACCAAGCGAGGGATTCGGTGTTGTTCATAGCTCTCCCAGCAACTTCTCAACAAACGCCAGCGACTCTCGCGGAGTGAGAGCCTGTGACCGGATGATCCCATAGCGCGCGGCGGAGACGACGGCCTGCTTCGGATCCGTCTCCAGGGCGCCTGCGCCCTGAGCCTCGGAGTAGACGAACCTCTTGGTGTCCTCGCGGGTGATGACCGTGAAGGGGCCGTCCACACCCGTGTTGTCCTCGCTGTCGAGCGGCATGACCTGCAACTCGACGTTCCTGCGTCGGCCGATGAGGAGCAGCTGCTCCAGTTGCCCGCGCAGCACCGCTCTGCCCCCGAACTTCCGCCGGAGCACCGACTCGCACATGACGTAACTCAGGAAGGGCTCGGGCCTCCGGTCGAAGATGTCCTGCCGGGCCAGGCGAGCGGTGACGCGCTGCTCGACGATCTCCGGGTCGAGCGGCGGACGACGGTTGCCGAGCAGTGCCCGCATGTACTCCTCAGTCTGCAAAAGGCCGTTGACCACCAGGGTGTCGTACGCGAGCAACTCCACGGCCCGCTTCTCCAGGGCCACCATCCCCTGGAAGAACGCCGGGTACTGCGCCCGCTCCAACTGCTCCTTCCACACCGTCAGCAGACCGTCCGCACCCAGCTCATCGTCCGTCCGGTCGATCGCCCGTGGCGGCGGGATTCTTCGGCCCTGCTCGAAGGAGGCGATGGTCGACGCGGAGTAGCCGAGGCGCTTACCCAGCTCCTCCCGCTCCATCCCCGCCCGCACCCGCAGGGTCTTCATGCTCTGCCCGAACGCGACGACCACGCCCTGGCTCGACTTGTCCGCCGCCCGGGCGCCGCTCTCGTCGTCCCCGCTCGCCCCGGCCTCGGGCCTTGTCCGTTCCGCCGTCATCGCACCCCGTCTCCCGGGACTGCGCCCCCGTCGGGCGCGGTCACGCCGTGCTCCACGTACCGGCGCCCGCATCGCGCGTACAGGCGGACCGCGTCGGTGCGTCACCACTGGTCACGCTACGCCACCGGGAGGACCGTGGTGGTCATGACGAGCAACCTCGACAGCCCCGGCAGCACCACCCGCCCCCCGGGCCTCTCTTCGCACGCGGGCGCCCAGCTCTTCGCGATGCGGTTCACGTCAACTCCCCGTGGCGCCCGGCTCGCCCGCCGGCTGGTCGCCGTACGGCTCGACGCGTGGGGTGTGCCGTACGGGACCGGGCCGCACGAGGCGGTCGTGCTGGTCGCGGCCGAGCTGACGGCGAACGCGGTGCGGCACGGGCACGTGCCCGGACGGGACTTCCACCTGCTGCTGCGCGTGACCGCGGAGCCCCGGCCGGTGGCCCGGGTCGAGGTGAGCGACGCCCGGGGCGAACGGGTGCCGCCCCCGCCAGGGCAGCTCGCCGTCCCCGCACCTGGTCCGGAGCCGGCGGAGGGAGGCCGGGGGCTACTGCTCGTGGCGGGGGTCGCCGACCGCTGGGGCTGGTACCCGAGGCACCGGGCGCCCGGGAAGACGGTCTGGGCCGAGTGCGTGCTGCCCGCCTCCTGACGGGCGCGAGCCCGGCAGGAGGCGGTCGTACACGGAAGAGAACGGGGCTGCGGCTAGAACACGACCAGCGCGCGTCCGCCCTTGCCCGCGATCATGTTCTCGAAGGCTGCCGGGATACCGTCCAGCGAGATCCGCTCCGTCACCAGCATGGAGAGGTCGAAGCGTCCGGCGCGGATGTGCTCGGCGAGCACGGGCAGGTCGCGGGCCGGGTCGCTGTTGCCGTAGACACAGCCGGTGAGGGAGCGGCCCCAGTGGAAGATCTCCAGGGCGTTGAAGGTCACCTGCTGGTCCTTGCCGCCGATGCCGACGACCGTCGTACGGCCACCCCGGCGGGTGGACTCCCAGGCCCCCCGGATGGTGGCGGGGCGCCCGACGCACTCCACGGCGACGTCCGCGCCCTGGCCGCCGGTGAGTTTGCGGACGGCGCGCGGAGTGGTGTCGGAGGCGACGACGTAGTCGGTGGCGCCGGCCTTGCGGGCGAGCTCCTCCTTCTCCGGTGACACGTCCACGGCGATGATCTTCGACGCCCCGGCGATGCGTGCGGCCTGGAGGACCGCGAGGCCGACCCCGCCGATCCCGAAGACGACGACGCTCTCGCCTTCGCGCACCCGGGCGGAGTGGTGGACGGCCCCGTACCCGGTCAGGACCGCGCAGCCGAGCAGGGCCGCGTCGTCGAGCGGGATGCCGGCCGGGGCGGGCAGCACGCAGTTGGCGGCGACGACGGTCTCCTGGGCGAACGCCGCGACGTTCAGGCCGGGGTGGAGCTCGGTGCCGTCGGCCGTGCGGGCGTGGATGTTCGCCGCGCCCTTGAGCGCGTCGGCGCAGAGCCAGATCTCGCCGATCCCGCAGTGGAAGCACGCCCCGCAGGACGGGGCCCAGTTGAGGACGATCGGGTCACCCACGGAGACATGGGTGACGCCCTCGCCGACGGCCAGCACGGTGCCCGCGCCCTCATGGCCCAGGACGGCGGGGACCGGCAGGCGCATGGTGCCGTTGGACAGGGACAGGTCGGAGTGACAGACACCAGCGGCGGCGAGGCTGATGCTCACCTGGCCGGGGCCGGGCTCCGGGAGTTCGATGTCGGTGATCTCCAGGGGAGCTCCGACGGCGGGCAGTACGGCGGCGCGGACCACGAACAGACTCCTCGGTGGATCGGTGGGATCGGGCCGGATCGGTGGGACCGGCCGGATCGGTGGGATCGGCCGAATCCGTGGGATCGGCCGGATCGGTGGGACCGGCGGGGTCAGAACTGGAGGGACTTGGTCTGGAGGTACTCGGAGAGGCCGTGCGGGCCGAGCTCGCGGCCCACCCCGGACTGCTTGTAGCCGCCGAAGGGGGCCAGCGGGTTGAAGCGTCCGCCGTTGATGTCCACCTGGCCGGTGTCCATGCGGCGGGCGAAGGCCACGGCCTCCTCCTCGTCCGCACCCCAGACGGCCCCGGCGAGTCCGTAGACGGTGCCGTTGGCGATCCGCAGCGCGTCGTCCGTGTCCTCGTAGCGGAGGATGGAGAGCACCGGGCCGAAGATCTCCTCCTGCGCGATGGTCATGTCCGGGGTCACGTCGGCGAAGACGGTGGGGCTGACGTAGTAGCCCTGCTCCTTCGGCGCCTCGGGGCCTCCCGCGACGAGGCGGGCGCCCTCCTCGATGCCCTTCTCGATGTAACCCCGCACCCGGGCCTGCTGCTTGGCGTTGACGAGGGGGCCGACGCGCTCGCCGGGCACGTACTTGGCGACGGCGGTGGCGGCGAGGCTCACGGCCTCCTCATACCGCTCGGCGTCGACCAGCATCCGGGTCCAGGCGCTGCACGTCTGGCCGGAGTTGGACATCACGTTGGCGACACCGACGTTGACGGCCTTGGCGAGGTCCGCGCCCGGGAGGATCACGTTGGCGGACTTGCCGCCGAGCTCCAGCGCGACGCGCTTGACGGCCGCTCCCGCCGTGGCGCCGATCTGCTTGCCCACGGCCGTGGAGCCGGTGAAGGAGACCAGGTCGACGCCCTCGTGCTCGGCGAGGGCCTGCCCGGCGACCGTGCCGATCCCGGTGACCAGGTTGAAGACACCCGGGGGCAGTCCCGCCTCGTGGGCCGCCTCGGCGAAGAGCTGCGCGGTGAGCGGGGTGTCCTCGGCGGGCTTCAGGACGACAGTGCAGCCGGCGGCGAGTGCCGGGGCCACCTTCGCGACGATCTGGTGCAGCGGGTAGTTCCAGGGCGTGATCGCGCCGACGACGCCGACGGGCTCCAGCAGGACGGTGGAGTTGCCCAGCTTCTCCTCGAAGGAGTACGAGGCGGCCAGTTCGGCGTACGAACCGGCGACCAGCACCGGTACGCCCGCGTGCACCATCTGGGACAGCGGCAGCGGCGAGCCGAGTTCGGCGGTGACCGTCTCCGCGATCTCGTCCTTGCGGGCGGCGAGCACGTCACGCAGGACGCCGATCCTGGCGGCCCGTTCGGCGGGCGGGGTGGCCGCCCAGCCGGGGAAGGCGGCGCGTGCGGCCCGTACCGCCGCGTCGACGTCCTCGGCGGTTCCCGCGGGGACGTGCCCGACGACCTGCTCGTCCGCCGGGTTCACGACCGCGATCGTGTCCTGGCCCGAGGCGGGCCGCCATTCCCCGCCGATGTACATCCCGTCATGCGCCTTCATGCTGTTCCTCCCGGGCTCGCTGTGCCTGCCGCCGAAGCCGTGCGTCGTACGGACGGATGCCGTCCCGGGCCCAAACTAGCGCTGTTAGTTTTTGGGCGCCAGGGAACGGCCGGAGACACAGGTCACGCACGGACCCCGGCAACCGTCCCACGCCGGGAGGGCCGGCGTCCGGGGCGCGGCGGGGCGGGTTCTCAGGAGCCGGGGGTCAGGAGGCGTCCCGCTCGGCGCGGGGCCGTTCGGCGCGGGGTGCCCGGGCGCGGGGTGCGGGCACCTCGGAAGGGGGCGCGGGCGCCACAGCGGGGGGCGCGGGCGCCTCGGCCGCCGGTGCCGGGGCCCTCCGTCCGCCGCCCCGCAGCCCGAGTCCCGCCGCCCCGACGAGCAGCGCGCCCAGCATCACGAACGGGGCGGCGGTGCCCGCGACTCCGGCGATCAGCCCGGCGGAGGCGGGCGCGGCGACCTGGCCGAGGCGGTTGCCGGTGAGCCGGAGGGCAAGCGCGGTGGAACGGGCCGCCTCGGGGGCGGCCTGGACGACGGTGGTCATCGAGAGCGGCTGGCCGACGCCGAGGCAGAAGCCGAGCACGGCCAGCATCACCGCGAGGCCCCACACGGGGACGGGCAGGGCGACGGCGGCGCAGAGCAGGCCGCCGAGCAGGCAGGTCGTGGAGAGCAGCGCGGTCCGGCCGACCACGCGCAGCATCGGTGTCATGACGAGCCGGCACGCGATGGTCGCGGCTGCCCGCAGGCTGAGCAGCAGCCCGACGGTGGCGGGCGCGATGCCCCGGTGCTCGCCGACGACCGGCAGATAGGCGGTGAGGATGTCGGTGGCGCTGAGCACGGCGAGGCTGATGAAGATGCCGGCCGGCACGCCCCGGGTCCGCAGGATGGCGCCCACCGGCACCTTCTGCGCCTCCTTCCGGGCGTTCACGGCGGCGCGCCGGTGTTCGATGCGCCAGAGCGAGGTCAAGGAGACGGCGGCGACGACCGCCGACACGAGCAGGGCGAGGGCGCTCGTACGCGCCATGGCGCCGTCCTGCTCGGAGATGACGAAGCCCGCGGCGATCGGCCCGACGAGCTGGCCGAGGGAGGCCCCGATGGTGAAGTGGCCGAAGTTGCGGTCCTGGTCCGCGGGGGCCGACTGGCGGGCGACGAGCGACTGCGCGCCGATGACGAAGCAGAGGTGGCCGAGTCCCATGACCCCGCTCCAGGCGGCCAGCGCCGCGAGGGAGCCCGAGGTGCCGCTGAGCGCGCAGCCCCCGCCGATCAGGAGGACCCCGACGGGCAGCAGGGGCGCGCAGCGGCCGTGGTCCGTGCGCCGGCCCAGCGGTACGGCGGCGAAGAGCGGCAGCAGCGCGTAGACACCGGCGATGACGCCGATCGCCCGCTCGTCGGCGCCCAGCGAGAGGGCCCGGTAGGAGACGGCGGGCCGCGCCATCGACACCGCCCCCTGCGCGAAGGCGAAGGCGATGACGAGGCGCAGCAGCCAGCCCCTGCCGGGCCGGGGTTCCGGAGGCATCAGATGATCCCGAAGAGGATGCCCGCGCCGAGCACCACCAGCGAGGTGAGCACGGCCCACTTGACGGTGAACCGGGTGTGGTCGCCGAACTCGACCTTGGCCATACCGACCAGGACGTAGACGGCGGGCACGAGCGGGGACGACATGTGCAGCGGCTGGCCCGCGATGGAGGCGCGGGCGATCTCCAGGGGGGAGACGCCGTGGGCGGCGCCGGCCTCGGCAAGCACGGGCAGGACTCCGAAGTAGAAGCCGTCGTTGGACATGAAGTACGTCAGGGGAAGGCTCAGCAGACCGGTGACCAGGGCCATGTGCGGGCCCATGCCGTCGGGGATGGCCCCGACGAGCCAGTCCGCCATGTGTTCGACCATACCGGTGCCGGTGAGCACGCCGGTGAAGACGGCGGCGGCGAAGACCATGCCGGAGACGTTGAGCACGTTGTCGGCGTGGGCCGCGATCCTGGCCCGCTGGTCGGGCATGTGGGGGAAGTTGACGGTGAGGGCGAGGGCCGCGCCAAGCAGGAAGAGGACCGGGATCGGCATCAGTTCGAGGATCATCGCGGCCAGCAGGACGACGGTGAGACCGGCGTTGAACCAGTAGAGCTTGGGGCGCAGGGTGGGCCGGTGGGGGTCGAGCCCCTTGAACTCCTCGTCCGCCTCCGCGTCTTCGGCGCCGCCCGTGCCGCTCGGGGTCCCGGTGCCCTTCGGGGCCTTCGTGAGCCGGTCCCCTCCGCCGCCCGCGCCGACGAGGACTGTCTCGGGCTCGGTGACCAGCGCCTCGTCGAGGGTGAGCGTGCCGAGCCGCTTGCGCTCACGGCGGCCGAGCACCCAGGCCAGCAGGATGACGGCGAGCAGGCCGACGGCGAGGGCCGGGATCATCGGGACGAAGATGTCGGCCGCGTCCACCTTGAGGGCGGTGGCGGCACGGGCGGTGGGCCCGCCCCAGGGAAGGGTGTTCATGACACCGTTGGCCGTGGCGGCGACGCCGGTCATCACGACCAGGCTCATCTTCAGCCGCTTGTAGAGCGGATACATCGCCGAGACGGTGATCATGAAGGTGGTGGAGCCGTCGCCGTCCAGCGAGACGACCGCCGCGAGCAGCGCCGTGCCGATGACGATCCGCATCGGGTCGGCCTTGCAGAAGCGCAGGATGCCCCGGACGATCGGGTCGAAGAGGCCGACGTCGATCATCACGCCGAAGTAGACGATGGCGAACATCAGCATCGCGGCGGTCGGCGCGAGGTTGCCGACCCCTTCGATGACGTAGTCGCCGAGCTGCGCGCCCTGCCCGACGGCCACGCAGAACAGGGCGGGGATCAGGACCAGCGCCGCGATCGGCGACATCTTCTTCGTCATGATCAGGACCAGGAAGGTCGCGATCATGGCAAAGCCAAGAATTGTCAACATATGGGATACCTAACGTTCACCTTTGAACCCTGACCGAAGCCGGCGGTCCGGATGACGTTAGGTGCCCCCGATCGGCGTTAACAAGATGTTGACGTGTGAGCAATACGAGCAAAACCCCAGGTCAACGAGTTGGCGCCACGGAGACCGGGACGGCGTCGCGCACCGCCGTCACGGAGACGGGGACGGCGTTGAGCACCGAGGTCCCGGACAGCGGGTCCAGCAGGCTGCCGTCCAGGAGCTGGTTCACATTGACGCCGGGATCGGCCCCGGCGACCGTCATACGGGTGCCCGGACGGCTGTGGCCCCAGCCGTGCGGGAGGCTCACGACCCCGGTCCGTACCGCGTCGGTGATCTCCGTGGGCGCCTCGACCTCCCCGCCCGCAGCGGTGATCCGGGCCGTGCCCCCCTCGGCGAGACCGAGCCTGGCTGCGTCCTCGGGGTGGATCTGGAGGGTGCAGACGTTCGAACCGCCGCGGAGCGCCGCGACGTTGTGCAGCCAGCTGTTGTTGGACCGCAGATGGCGGCGGCCCACGAGGACCAGCCCGGCAGGCCGGGCAGCGAGCGCGGCACGCAGCCGGGGCAGATCGGCCGCGATGGGCTCCGGGAAGAGCTCGATGCGGCCGGTGCGGGTCTTGAGCACCTGCGGGACGCGCGGCTTGAGCGCGCCGAGGTCGATCCCGTGCGGATGCGCGAGGAGCTGCTCCAGCGTGAGGCCGTACGGCCCCATGCGCAGCATCAGGTCGAGGCGGCGCTCGGCGCCGGTGAGGCCGGTCAGTTCGGCCGCGAGGGTCTCGGGTGCCCCTGCCTTGGCGAGCGTCGTCGCGATGACCAGGTCGTCGACGGACTCGGGCGGCGCGCCGTGGTTGCCGCCCACGGCGAGGACGAGCCGGGCCAGGATCTCGCACTCGTCCATCCCGCCCTCCTCCAGCGGCACGGCGGCCCTGCCGTACCGGACCTGGTTGCGGACGGCCAGGGAGTTGAGCGCGAAGTCGAAGTGGGCGCTCTGCGAGGGCGGCGGCGGGGGCAGTACGACATCGGCGTGGCGCGCGGTCTCGTTGAGATACGGATCGACACTGACCATGAAGTCGAGGCCGTCGGCCAGCGCCCGGTCGAGCCGGTCCCCGTCGGGGGCGGAGAGCACGGGGTTGCCCGCGATGACGACGAGGGCGCGGATGCGGCCCTCCCCCGGGGTCTCGATCTCCTCGGCGAGCGCGGCGACGGGCAGTTCGCCCTTGGCCTCGGGGTGCCCGGAGACCCTGCTCCTCCAGCGGCCGAGGGCGAAGCCCTTGCCGGGGGCCGCCGGACGGGGCGCGCGGCCGGTGGCGGAGAGCGGGAAGAGCGCCCCGCCGGGGCGGTCGAGGTTGCCGGTGAGGATGTTGAGTACGTCGACGAGCCAGCTGGCCAGGGTGCCGTGCTCGACGGTGCAGCTGCCGATGCGTCCGTAGACGGCGGCGGACGGAGCGGCGGCCAGCTCGCGGGCGATCCCCCGGATGGTGTCCGGCTCCAGGTCGCAGGCGGCCGACACCGCCTCGGGGGTGAAGTCGGCGATGGCCTCGGCCAGTTCGTCGTAACCGTCGAGGTGCTCGGTGAGTGCGCCGGGGTCGGCGAGCTTCTCCTCCAGGAGGACCTGGGTGAGCGCGGCGAGCAGGAGGGCGTCGGTGCCGGGCCGGATCGCGGCGTGCCGGTCGGCGAGGCGCGCGGTGCGGGTGCGGCGCGGGTCGATGACGGTGAGGGTGCCGCCGCGCCAGCGCAGCGCCTTGAGCTTGCCGGGGAAGTCGGGGGCGGTGCACAGACTGCCGTTGGACTCCAGCGGGTTGGCGCCGATCAGGAGCAGGTGGGCGGTGCGGTCCAGGTCGGGTACGGGGATGGCCTGGGCATCGCCGAAGAGCAGACCGCTGGAGACGTGCTTGGGCATCTGGTCCAGGGTGCTGGCGGTGAAGACGTTACGGGTGCCGAGCGCGGCGAGCAGCAGCGGCGGATAGAGCCCGCCGGCCATCGTGTGCACGTTGGGGTTGCCCAGGAAGACGCCGACGGCCTGCTTGCCGTACTCCTCGGTCAGGGCGGGGATCTTCGCGGCGATCACGTCGAAGGCCTCGTCCCATGTCGCCTCGCGCAGGACGCCGTCCGTGCGGACGAGCGGGGTGCGCAGCCGGTCGGGGTCGGCGTCGAGCCCGCCGAAGGATGCGCCCTTGGGGCAGATGAAGCCCTGGCTGAAGATGTCGTCGCGGTCACCTCGGGCACCGGTGACCGTGGTCCCCTCGATGGTGAGGGTCAGCCCACAGGTGGCTTCGCAGAGCGGGCAGACACGCAGGGCGGTACGGGAATCGTGGGACATGGGCCCTCCCCGGGGCGGCAGCGGTGGCGCGCGGGCGTGATCCGGCCGCCCGCCGCCCGCACGGCGGGCGCGGACTCCGGCCGGACCGAGCATACCGACCGGTACGGATGGAGGCGAGACGCGGACGCCACCGGTTCGGGGGGCCCAGCGAGGGCCGGGGCTCCCAGCGAGGGCCGGGGCTCCCAGCGAGGGCCGGGGCTCCCAGCGAGGGCCGGGCTCCCGCCAGGACCGAGCCGGACTCGGATCACGATGCGGCCGGACGTGCAGGGACAGCCCTCAGGCCAGGACGCGCGCCAGATACGCCTGGAGCAGCATCCGGGTCTCCGCGATCAGATCCGGGTCGCCCTCCGGGTCCGAGCGGAAGGCGAGTTGGAGCAGGGCGTCGGCCGCCTGCACGGAGACCAGCACCGTCCGGAGCAGCCCCGCATCGGTCAGGGCTCCGTCGCGGCCCCGCCCGAGATGGCCGGAGAGCAGCCCGGCCAGCCGGTCCGCGACGCGCCGGTTCGCCTCGTCCTGCGGACCGGTGACGGGTGCGGGAGGCCCGAAGTCGACGAGGGCGAAACCGGGGACGGAGCGCTTCATCGCGAGGTACTCGTCGAGTACGGCGTCGATGGCCGCCCGCCATTCCCGCTCCGGTATCGCCTCCAGTCTGGCGACGACCCGCCCCGCGTAGACGTCGAGGTTGCGCTCGGCCAAGGCGTCGACAAGGGCCCGCTTGTTGGGGAAGAAGCGGTAGACGGAGCCGATGGGCACCCCGGCACGGTCGGCGACCGCCCGGGTGGAGAGCAGTTCGTAGCCGGTCTCGTCGAGCAGTTCCGCGCCGGCGTCGAGGATCCGGGCGAGCCGGTCGGCGCTGCGCTGCTGCACGGGGACGCGTCGGAGGTTCGTATGAGCGTGGGACACGGACCCCATGATGCCCGTATGCCGTTGACGGGCAACGTTTCGATTCCTACGGTGATGCATAGGATTCTTCGTCAGGGGATCCATGGGATTCCTCATCCACCGGGAGCGCATGATGAGCGGCATCGAGCAGGCGAGGAAGACGGCACGGGGCCTCGGCCACAGTCCCGGCTTCGGCAACGAGCACAGCTCGGAGGCCGTTCCCGGCGCCCTGCCGCATGGCCGCAACTCCCCCCAGCGCGCCCCTCTCGGGCTGTACGCGGAACAGCTCAGCGGCTCCGCCTTCACCGAACCCCGCGCCCGCAACCGCCGGTCCTGGCTCTACCGGATCCGCCCCTCGGCCGCCCATCCCGCCTTCGTCCGCATCGACAACGGCGCCCTGCGCAGCGCGCCGTTCACCGAGTCGGTGCCGGACCCCAACCGGCTGCGCTGGGACCCGCTCCCCGAACCCGCGTCCGGCACGGACTTCCTGACCGGCCTGTGGACGCTGGGCGGCAACGGCGACGTCACCCGGCGCACCGGCATGGCCGTGCACCTCTACAGCGCGAACGCCTCCATGACCGACCGGGTCTTCAGCGACTCCGACGGCGAGCTCCTGATCGTCCCCGAGCGCGGCGGACTGCTGCTCCGCACCGAGTTGGGCCTGCTGGCGGCCGGTCCGGGCCAGGTGGCGCTGATCCCGCGCGGCGTGCGCTTCCGCGTCGAGCTGCTGGACGCCACCGCGCGTGGCTATGTCTGCGAGAACTACGGGCAGCCGTTCGTCCTGCCCGACCTGGGCCCGATCGGCGCCAACGGCCTGGCGAACGCCCGGGACTTCCTGGCGCCCGTCGCCGCGTACGAGGACCGCGAGGGCCCGGTCGAGGTGGTCAACAAGTTCTGCGGGAACCTGTGGTCGGCGACGTACGGCCACTCGCCGCTCGATGTCGTCGCCTGGCACGGCAACCACACTCCGTACGTCTACGACCTGCGCCGCTTCAACGTCATCGGCACGATCAGCTACGACCACCCCGATCCGTCGATCTTCACCGTGCTGACCTCGCCGTCCGACACCCCGGGCCTGGCCGGGGTCGACTTCGTCGTCTTCGCCCCGCGCTGGCTGGTCGGCGAGGACACCTTCCGCCCGCCGTACTTCCACCGCAATGTGATGAGCGAGTACATGGGCCTCATCGAGGGCGCGTACGACGCCAAGGCGGGCGGTTTCGTGCCGGGCGGCGGCTCCCTGCACAACATGATGTCGGCGCACGGCCCGGACCGTGAGACCTTCGACCGGGCGAGCACCGCGGAGCTGAAGCCGCAGAAGATCGACGACGGCCTCGCCTTCATGTTCGAGACCCGCTGGCCCGTCACGGCGACCGCGCAGGCCGCGGGCGCCGGCCATCTCCAGCGCGGATACGACAAGGTGTGGCAGGGTCTGAGCCGCAACTTCCGGCCGTGACACCGCGCGGCCGGCCGCAGCCCAGAGAGCTCAGGTGAACCGGATGGATCAGGTCAACGAGGCGAGCCGGACGCCCGGCTTCGCCCCCGACTCCCTGGTGCTGAACCGGAAACTGCCCCTCTGGTACCAGGTCTCGCAGTCCCTGCGCGCCTCCATACTGGGCCGCCCCCAGGACGCGTCGACGCGGCTGCCCACCGAGGAGCAGCTCGCCGCGCACTACGGGGTCAGTGTCCTGACCATGCGCCAGGCGCTCAAGGAGCTGGAGACCGAGGGGCTGATCAGCAGGCACAGGCGGCGCGGGACGTTCATCGAGCCGCGCGCCCGGCGGGTTTCGCCGGTCAGGCTGCTGGGTTCGATCGACGCCATCGTCGCCCAGCAGTCGGGCGAGCGGACGACCGTGCTCGGCCACGGCAGGACGCCCGTCCCGGGTGATCTCGCCGAGTACTTCCCGGGCTGCCCCGAGGTCGTCAGCTACCGGCGGCTGCGCTGCGACGAAGGGACCGGCGAGCCCACCAACTGGGCGGAGAACGCGGTGCGTCCGGAGATCGCCGCCCGGATCGACGTGACCGATCTGGAGCGCTGG
This sequence comes from Streptomyces sp. NPDC002125, assembly GCF_053593715.1. Lineage (NCBI taxonomy): Bacteria > Bacillati > Actinomycetota > Actinomycetes > Kitasatosporales > Streptomycetaceae > Streptomyces > Streptomyces sp. NPDC002125. The sequence continues at coordinate 103,606 of NZ_JBSFDD010000014.1, forward strand.
CCGATGACGAAGGTGCTGCGCGACGCCGTCGGCGTACGCATCTCCCGGATCACGGACACCGTCGAGGCCCGCCTCGCCGACCCCGTCACGGCCGAGCTGCTCCAGGTGCCGCTGCTCAGTCCGATCCTCCACTACACCGGCGTGACGTACGACGAGGACGGCACGGTGGTGGACGTGGCCCGCATCCGCTACCGGGGCGACCGCTTCGCCTTCTCCGTGACGGTGGACGCCCACTGAGTCCGTGAGGGTCCGCGCACCGGCGGCGGCGCGCGGCCGGCGGTCGTTACGATGCCTGGGGCGGCGGACCTGGTGACGGGGAGGACGACACGGTGGCAGCACGGGCGGCGGCCATGGCGGGCGGGCGCGGAGCGCTCCCGCTGCTGGACGACCTCATGCCCTGGTCCGTGCCCCCGCTGAGAACGGGCCGCGCCTGGGTGACCGCCCCGGAGGCCGCCTCGCTCCGGGCCCGCTGGGACCTGCTCGTGCGGGCCGAAGGCGCCGAGCGGGAGCGGTTGTTCGGGCCGAGCCGTTCCCGTACGCCGATGACCCCGGCAGCCGCGCTGCCGGGCCGGTCCACCGGGACGAGCGCGTTCGCCCGGGACCCGGGGCCGTATCCCGAGCCGGTGCGCATCCTGCACGGCCCCTTCGACGAGCAGTGGCTGATCCCGGACCACCGGCTGCTGGACGCCGCGCGTCCCGAGCTGTGGCGGGTCGCCGACCGGAACCAGCTCTTCGCCGTCGAGCACGGCCATGTGCCACAGGGCGCCGGTCCCGCGCTGTCCGCGACCGCGCTGCTGCCCGACGGGCACTCCCCCGCCGGGCGCCCCGGTCGGATACGCCCGCTCTACCGGCGGCCCGGCGGCCTCGAACCCAACCTCGCCCCCGGTCTGTCCGTCCTGCTCGGTGCCCGCTTCGGAGCCGCCGTCACCGCCGAGTCCGTCCTCTGCTGGGCCCTAGCCGCCGCGCTGCCCTCCCCCGCCGGGCCCCTGGTGCCCCTGCCGGCCGACGGGGACCTGTGGGCGGACGGCGTCGAGCTGGGCCGGGAGCTGCTGCGGCTGCACCTGCGCGGGGCACGCGACGGGGAACGCCCCCGGCTGCCGGGCGGCCGTCGCCCGTATGTGCGGGCCGCGATCCCGGCCCGGCCGGACGCTCTGCGCTACGACGCCGCCGAGGAGACGCTGTTCGTCGGCGAGGGGCGCGTCTCGCCCGTGCCCTCGGGGGCCTGGGACTTCCGGGTCGGCGGGGTGCGCATGCTGGAGCTCTGGTTCGAGCGGCGCACGGCACCGGCGGAGGGCCTCGCGGCGGTCGGGCCGCGCGACTGGCCGCGCGAACGGACCTCGGAGCTGCTCGAACTGATCACCGTGCTCGCCCTGCTCGACGGCCTGGAGCCCCGGCAGGCGGCGCTGCGGGACCGGCTGGACGGAGCGGAGGCGCTGACCCGTGACGGGCTGCGCGCGGCCGGAGTGCTCCCCGTGCCCGCGGCGGCCCGGCGGCCCGCGTCCGTGCTCGACCACCAGGAGGAGGGCCCGGACGGGCAGTTCGCGCTGCTCTGACCGCCCGGTCACCGGCGCCCCGCGTGACAGGAGGGCCGCGTACACGGTAAGCACGCTGCTCATGAGCACACAGCCCCTCCCCCTGGACGGTGTCACCGTGGTGGCCGTCGAACAGGCAGTCGCCGCACCCTTCGCCACCCGGCAGCTCGCCGACCTCGGCGCGCGGGTCGTCAAGATCGAGCGCCCGGACGGGGGCGACTTCGCACGCGGCTACGACACCGCGGCGCGCGGGCTCGCCTCCCACTTCGTCTGGTGCAACCGGGGCAAGGAGTCCGTCGCGGTCGACCTCAAGGACCCGCGCGGCCTGGAGGTGGTGCGCCGGCTCGTGGCCGGGGCCGATGTGTTCGTACAGAACCTGGCACAGGGGGCCGCGGCCCGGCTGGGGCTGGATGCCGCCACCCTCTGCGCCGCGCACCCCCGGCTCGTCGCCGTCGACATCTCGGGCTACGGCGCGGACGGTCCGTACGCCCACAAGCGGGCCTACGACATGCTCGTCCAGTGCGAAGCGGGCCTGGTGTCCGTCACGGGGACCCCCGGGGAGCCCGTGAAGGCGGGGATTCCGGCCGCCGACATCGCGGCCGGGATGTACGCCTTCTCCGGTGTCCTGGCCGCTCTGCTGAGGCGCGCCACGACCGGGCGCGGGGGCCCGGTGGAGATCTCGATGCTGGACTCGCTGGCCGAGTGGATGGGGCACCCGCTGCACCACGGGATGCACGGGGGCGGGACCCCGGCACGCACCGGGCTCGCGCACGCGGTCATCGCCCCGTACGACGCGTACGCCACCGCCGACGGGGAACGGGTGCTGCTCTCCGTGCAGAACGACCGGGAGTGGCGGCGGCTCGCGGAACAGGTGCTGGAGCGGCCCGGGCTGGCCGGCGACCCGGACTTCGCGACGAACACCGCGCGGACCGCGAACCGGGAGCGGACGGACGCGGTGGTGGCCGGGGCACTCGCGGCGCTGAGCGGGGAGGAGGCGCTGGCGCGGCTGGACGCGGCGGGGATCGCCTGCGCGCGGCTGAACACGGTCGCGGATGTGGCCGCGCATCCTCAGCTGGCCGCGCGGGACCGATGGCGGGACGTGACCACACCCGTCGGCGAACTGCGCGCGCTGGTGCCCCCGATCACGCTGCCGGGCGGAGCGCCGACGCCGATGGGTGCCGTACCGGCGCTGGGGGAACACACCGACGCAACGCTGCGCGCCCTGGGGATGACGGGCGGGCAGACAGCAGCCTTGCGCCGGGACGGAGTGATCGTGGACGCGGCCCTGAGCGGTGGGCCGGACCGGTCCTGACAGCCGTCGGTCAGTGGCGGCTGCCGAAGAGCGAGCGCCGCAGTCGCCGCAGCGGTGCGAAGAGCGAGACACGCGCGCTCCTGCTCCTGCGACTGTGCGCGGCGTCGCGCGACGTGAGTTCGAGCATCAGCAGCGTCGCCTCGGCCGACTCGCGCTGCGGAACGGCGGGGCCGCCCAGCACTGCGAGATGGCGGTCGAGGCGCGAACTGGTCGCACCGCTCCCACATGTGATTGCAGGCACACGCGGCCTGCTGCGCACCGTTATCTGTTCCATGTCACTCCCCACCCGTACGAGGGCACCCGGCCCGGGCAGGTTAACCCTATCGTCCTCCGACCACACCCGTGTATCCCGGCCGCAGGATTGCACACTCGTGTACGGAGGTTGACGGCCCGTTACCGGACCCCGCCTGTTCCGGGCCGGAATGGGCTGATCGGCGGGGAATCGGCTGCTCCCGGCGCCGCCGCAGGTGCGCGGGACGCACGCGACCGGTACGGGGGGGTTGTGCGCGACCGGGGCGCACGCCGGGGCTTCGTCCGGCCGCCGGTGGTTCGAAGTGCTTCCGTACGCCGCCCGTGATCCGCGGGAACGAGCCCGCCGGGAGGAGCCCCGGCACGGCGGGACCCTCCTCCCGGCGGGATCGCTTCCCGCCACTCCGGTCTTCGGGTATCGGGCTCCGGGCCGGACCCTCGGGTTCCGGGCTACGAGCCTCGGGCTCCGGTCAGTCGTTCGCGTTGAGGACGGGCAGATAGCCGCCCGACTGCCCTGCGGCAGTGGGGTGGTAGGACTCACCGATGTTCAGCCAGTTCACGCTGTGCAGCCAGGCGCTGCCCGAGCAGATCTCGTGCCCGGTGAAGGTCGTGGTGACGTCGCCGAAGGTGAAGCCGTGGTCGGCGGCGCGCTTGGCGGTGGCCGCGTTGAGGTAGTCGGCGGCGCCGTTGATGGCGGAACGCTCGTTCTCACTCAGACCGGTGATGCAGCTGCCGGCGAGCTTGTAGAAGCGGGGGTAGCCGAGGACGACGACCCGCGCGGCGGGCGCCTTGGCGCTGATCGCCGTGTACACGGAGTCCAGCCGGCCGGGGAGGGTCGAGTCGACGTAGGCGCGGGCGGTGGCGATCCGGCTCAGACAGGTGGCTTCGGACTGCAGGACGCAGGTGGTCATGACGTCGGCGAAGCCCGCGTCGTTGCCGCCGATGGAGATCGAGACGAGGTCGGTGGAGGAACTGAGCGGACCGAGCTGGCCGGCCGTCACATCGTTGGTCCTGGCCCCCGAGCAGGCCGTGAAGGCGAACGAGGCGGGGCTGTTGGCGGCGGCCCAGAGGGCGGGATAGGCACGGGTGCTGCGCTTGCAGTCGCCGCTCGCGCTGTCGTAGCTGCCGGCCCCGACCCCGGAGGAGTACGAGTCACCGAGGGCGACGTAGTCGACGGCCGCGGATTCCTTGGCCTGGGCGACGCCGGCACCGGTCAGGGCGAGGACGGTGCCGAGCAGGAGAGAGGACGAGAACGCCACGAGTCTGGACATTTTCATGGAACCTCCTTGGGCAGGATCTCTGCCTACTCCGTAGTAGCAGTACGAGTCCGAATTCCGGAAGTGTCCATGCCAAGAAGCTTGAACGAGGGCTTCTTGACGGGCTGATGGCGTTGCGTCACATTGAAATCCGGCATCCGGCGCACCGGGGGGCAAAGTCGCCAATGCGGATCATCACCGATGAGACAGGGACAGCAGGGGCAGACGCGCCGCACGTTCCGCAGGGCCGCGCGGCGGCGGCAGGGGCCGATGCGGTGCCGGATCTCGCCGACCTCGATTCACCACTGCCGTGCGCCCTTTGCGCCGTCCCGCCTCTTCACAACCCCACCAGCCACGCTCCACGCCCGTCCGCCGGGCCCTGGGAGGGCGGGCCGGCCGCCGTCCCGGCCGCCGGATCGCCCGTCGTCGATCTCGCGGCGCCCCACACCCCGCCGGCGCCGGGCAGCAGGTCAGCACGGAATTCCGTCCAGATCATTTCCCTTTCCGCTCTGATCATTTTCCCGGCGGTAAAGCTCCCGGTGATCCGCAGAACGCGAGGGAATAGGAAGCGTCAATTCCACGGCGGAATGTGACAGTTCCGTCAAAGTCCGGAAAATCCGAGACCTCGTCCCAGTTCTTGGCATACAGTTCCCCTCGTTCATTACGTCGCGCATCCACTCGCAACGGCCCATCACGCAGCGGCTCCAGGGGAGGGCTCAGGCAGCCGCGGTGGATACCGGAGCGGTGCGCGTCAGGGGGGTGCCGCGCCAAGCGGCCGTGCTCGTTCGAGCCGGTCGCCGTGCGGCCAGTTGTGCCAGCTCATCCAGCCTGCTCGGAGCGTGGCTCCGCCATGGCCGGGATGAGGACCCCCCTTTCGAACCGGACCTTTATCCGGACGGCCCGGGGGCGGGCCGTCCACCGGACGAGAGGGAAATGACTCATGAGTTCAGTTCTGCCTTCCTCGACCAGATCTTCCGCCGAAGAGACCGAAGTCGCTCGAATGGAGAGCGAATACCGACCGATCTCTTCCCATCTCGCGATAGCGCCGCCGGTAAGTGTCGTGATTCCCGCCATGAACGAGGCGGAGAATCTTCCCCATGTGTTCAAGACCCTGCCCGACTGGATTCATGAAGTCGTGCTCGTCGACGGGAATTCCACCGACGACACCATCCGGGTCGCCCAGGAACTCAGGCCGGACGTCGTCGTCGTGAAGCAGGTCGGCAAGGGCAAGGGGGACGCCCTGATCAGTGGCTTCGCCGCCTGCACCGGCGACATCATCGTGATGGTCGACGCTGACGGCTCGGCGGACGGTGAGGAGATCGTCAGCTACGTCTCCGCGCTGGTCGGCGGCGCGGACTTCGCCAAGGGCTCGCGCTTCGCCAACGGCGGCGGCACGGACGACATGACACCCGTCCGCAGGCTCGGCAACCGGGCGTTGTGCACGGTGGTCAACCGCAAGTTCGGGGCCCGCTACACCGACCTCTGCTACGGCTACAACGCTTTCTGGAAGCACTGCCTCGACAGGATCACCCTGGACTGCACCGGCTTCGAGATCGAGACCCTGATGAACATCCGGGTGGTCAAGGCGGGCCTCCGCGTCCAGGAGGTGCCCAGCCACGAGTACAACCGCATCCACGGGGTGAGCAACCTCAGCGCGGTGCGCGACGGGCTCCGGGTGCTCAGGGTGATCCTCCGGGAGAAGCGGGTACGCCGCGCCCGCCGCCCGGCGGCCCTGCCCGCCGCCGTCGGCCGGGGGCAGGGGCTGTGAGCCGGCGCGACTTCTCCGTGGTCATCTGTGTCTACACCGAGGAGCGCTGGGAGGACATCCTCGCGGCCGTCCGTTCCGTACGGGAGCAGTCCCTCCCCGCGGAGGAGATCCTGCTGGTGGTGGACCACAACAGGGCACTGCTGGAGCGCCTTTCCGAGGAATACGGCGACTCCTCGGAGGTGCGGGTGCTCGCGAACGCGGGTCCCCGCGGCCTCTCGGCGGGCCGCAACACCGGCATCGCCGCGTCCCGGGGCGGCTTCGTCGCGTTCCTCGACGACGACGCGGTGGCCGAGCGGGACTGGCTGCGCCACTTCGGGAAGGGCTACGACGATCCGGGGGTGATGGCCGTCGGCGGCCGTACCCTGCCCTCCTGGGCCTCGGGCCGCCGGCCCGCCTGGTTCCCGGAGGAGTTCGACTGGGTGGTCGGCTGCACCTACCGGGGGCTGCCGCCCGGCACGGTCAGGGTCCGCAACGTCCTCGGCGGCAACGCCTCGTTCCGGCGTACGGCCTTCGACGCGGCGGGCGGCTTCGCCACCGGCATCGGGCGGGGCGGTGACAGGCGCCCGCTGGGCGGCGAGGAGGCCGAGCTGTGCATCCGGCTCACCCGCGCGCTCCCGGGGGCGGTGCTGCTGATCGACGACCGCGCGGTGATCCACCACAAGGTCCCCGCGCCCAGGGAGCGGTTCGGCTATTTCCGTACGAGAACCTACGCCGAGGGGCTCTCCAAGGCCCTCGTGTCCCGGAGTGTCGGGGCGGCCCGGGGGCTGGAGTCCGAGCGCCGCTACACCGCCCGGGTGCTCCCTGCCGGGGTGCTGCGGGGCCTGCGGGACGGCCTGCTCGGCCGGCCCGGCGGAGCGGGGCGTGCGGGCGCCATCGTGACGGGGGTGCTCGCAGCGGCTGCCGGATACGCGGTGGGGAGCGTCCGGGCCCGGCGCGACGGCACGTCCTTCGCCGTACCGGGGGCCCGCCCCACGGCGGTCGTGGGTGAGGAGGTGCGGTGAGTCCGCCGGACGGCGCCGTGCCGATCCTGATGTACCACGCCGTCGGCCGGCGCCCGGCCGATGGCGTGTACGGCCTGTCGGTGTCACCCGGCGCCTTCCGGACGCAGATGGAGATCCTCGCCCGGCGCGGGTTCACCCCGCTGACCACGGCGGCGCTGGGCGAGAGCTGGCGCACGGGGCGGCCCCTGCCGTCCCGGCCGGTGCTGATCACCTTCGACGACGGTTACGAGGGGGTGCACCGGCACGCCCTGCCGGTGCTGGCCGAGCACGGTTTCACGGCGACCGTCTTCGTCACCACGGGCTGGCTGCGCGGGCCGTACGACGAGGGGGGTGCCCTGGACGCCATGCTCGACTGGGGCCAGGTGCGCGAACTCGCGTCCACGGGTGTGGAGATCGGCGGCCACAGCCATACGCACCCGCAGCTGGACCAGCTCGGCGACACTGCGCTGCGGTCCGAGGCCGTGCGCTGCCGGGAGATCGTCGGCGCCGAACTGGGCGCGCCTCCGGTCTCCTTCGCCTATCCCTACGGCTACTCCACCCGCCGGGTGAGGCGATCGGTCAGGGCGGCGGGCTTCGCGCAGTCCCTCGCCGTGGGAAACGCGCTGGCCCGTCGCCGCCAGGGGCCGTACGCCCTGGAGCGGGTGACCGTCCGCCGGAGCACCGGGGCCGCCGAGTTCGCACGGCTGGTCGAGGGCCGGGATGTCGCCCGTGCGTTCGCGGCCGACCGGGTACTCACCAAGGGGTTCGCCGTCGTACGCGGCGCGCGCCGGGCGCGGCGGAGGCTCGCCGCGCCCGGGACGGCCGCGGACCGGGGCTGATCCCGGAGGGCCGGGCGGGCGCGGGTGCCCGTCCGGCCCTCCGGCTGGTCCACCGGCCCCGGCCGTTCCCCCGGCGGGCCTCGGCTCTTCTCCGCGGCGGGCTCGCGAAACCTGGGTGCGCGGGGTGCCGTGGTGGCGGATCATGGGCGCCATGTCTGCCAACCCCGAATCCGCCCTGCCGATCCGGCTCAACGTCGACGACAGCGATTCGCCGTCGGACGTCGTGGACGCGCTGTTCCTGGGCCGCTTCGCGACGGGCGAGCAGCCCTATTCGCACAGCTCCTCCCTCGACCGGGTCAAGTCGGGTGCGACCCTGCTGCCCTCGGCGGCCAAGGTGCTGCGCGCCGCGCGGGACGACGACCGCAGCGCGACGCTCGCCGAGGGTGAGGGATGGACACTGCTGGTCTCACGGTGGAACCGCGGGGCCGATGTGACCGTGACGGCGACCAGCTCCGAACTGGCCGAGAAGGTGCTGTCCGAGGCCACCGACGGCGCACAGGACGAGCCGGAACCCCAGCCGGAGAACGTGACCATGGGCTTCTGGTACGTCTCCCCGCGCCGCGGCCCGCACCGCACCACCCGGCAGATCGCCGCGGGCACCTGGGACGAGGTCCGGCCCAACTACACCGCTCCGGTCGCCGACGCGATGGACCGGCTGATGAAGGTCACCCCCGACGACATCGCCGGCCGGCTGCTCCTGCTGCACGGCCCGCCGGGCACCGGCAAGACCTCGGCGCTGCGCACCCTCGCCCGGTCCTGGCGCGACTGGTGCCAGGTCGACTGCGTGCTGGACCCGGAGCGGCTCTTCAACGACGTCGGCTATCTGATGGACATCGCCATCGGTGAGGACGACGGTTCGGCGAAGGGCCGGTGGCGGCTGCTGCTCCTGGAGGACTGCGACGAGCTGATCCGCGGCGAGGCCAAGCACACGGCCGGGCAGGCGCTGTCCCGGCTGCTGAACCTCACGGACGGTCTGCTGGGCCAGGGCCGGAACGTGCTGGTGGGCGTGACGACCAACGAGGACCTGGAGCGTCTGCACCCCGCGGTGGTCAGGCCGGGCCGGTGCCTGGCCCGTATCGAGGTCGGCCCGCTGACCCGTGCGGAGTCGGTGTCCTGGCTGGGTACGGAGGAGGGGCTCGGCCGGGAGGGCAGCACGCTCGCGGAGCTCTTCGCGCTGCGGCGCGGCAACACCCCCGCGTCCGTACCGAAGCAGGACGCGGGGGCGGACGCGGGGCTGTATCTGTGAGCAGCCGGGCAGCCTGGCGACGCGGGGCCGTATCTGTGAGCAGCCGGGCAGCTGTGCGTCAGCTCCCGTAGGCCGCTCGTACGGCGTCTTCGGCGAGGGCGAGAGCGTCGGCACGGGACAGACCGAGGCGCCGGGCCTGCTCGGCGTACTCCTGGGCCGCCGTCGCAGCGTGGCGGGCCGCCGCGTCGCCCGCGGCGGCGACGAAGGTCCCGTTGCGCCCCCGCGTCTCGATCACCCCGTCGGTCTCCAGCGCGCGGTAGGCCTTGGCGACGGTGTTGGCGGCGAGGCCCAGTTCGCCCGCGAGGCCGCGCACGGTCGGCAGCCGGTAGCCGACGGGCAGGGAGCCGGACCGGGCCTGTTCGGAGAGCTGGGCGCGCAGCTGCTCGTACGGGGCGGTGGCGGAGTCCGGGTCAACGGCGATCTTCAGGGTCACGCACCGATTCTCTCGCACGGCGCGCGGCGCGAGCGGTGGCCCCGCAGGAAATTCGGAGGCGGCCGGGCCGCGCATCACGTTAGCGTCCGGCCCATGACCGTTCTCGTGCGTGACTTCCTGCCCGGCGACGCGGACGACTGGGTGCGGGTGCGGCGTGCCGCGCTCCCGTTCATGGTGACGACTCCCGAGCAGGTCCTGAGCGACCTGGCCAACTCCCCTCCGGACCGGCGTTTCCGGCTGCTGGTCGCCGAGGAGGACGGCGAGCTGATCGGCACCGCCCAGGTGGGGATCTCCCACGAGAGCACGGAGCCCGGCCAGGGGTTCTGCAATCCGTACGTGCTTCCGGGCAGGACGGGCCGGGGTGCGGGGTCGCTGCTGGTGCGGACCGCCGAGGAGCATCTGACCGCCGCCGGTGCGAGGGCCGTGTACACCTGGGTGCTCGACGAGCCGGCCAACCGCGCGTTCGCCGAGAAGCGCGGCTACGCGCCGCGCAGGCAGGCGCACTTCTCCCGTCTCGACCTGGCGAACGCCACGCTGCCGCCGCTCCCGGAACTGCCCGCCGGGGTGGAGCTGCGCACGGGCGCCGACTTCGAGGACGATCCCCGGCCGTTGTTCGAGGCCGACGCGGAGGCGACGGCGGACGAACCGAGCGACGTCACGGTGGAGTTCTCCGACTACGAGGACTGGCTCGCCATGACCTGGCGGGCGCCCGGCCTGGACCACGAGCTCACCTCGGTCGTCGTGGCCGACGGGAAGGTCGCGGCGTTCAGCGCGGCCCAGACCGACGGCCGCACCCGCTACTGGTCGGGCATGACCGGCACCGTGCGCGCCTTCCGCGGACGGGGTCTGGCCAAGCTCGCCAAGAACGACTCGCTGCACCGCTCGCGGGCCGCCGGATACACGGACGCCTACACGGGCAACGACGCCGGGAACGCCCCGATGCTGGCCATCAACCGGTGGTTCGGTTACGAGATCTGCGCCACGGAGGTACGTCATGTCCGCGAGCTCGGCTGAACCCGGCACCACCCTGACGGTCGCCCTGGTCAAGGCGGGCCGCACCAAGATCCGGTATCCCGCGGAGCAGACCGGTGACGACGGAACCCGCATCACCGTCCGGGCTCCCTGGGCGGCCCCCGGGGTCCGGGACTTCGGTTTCGTACGCTTCGAGCCGGGCGACGTCTTCACCGAGCACTACTGGCGCGACCGGTGGTACGCCGTGAAGGAGGTCCGCACCGGGGACGGCCTGCTGAAGGGCTGGTACTGCGACATCACCCGGCCCGCCGTGCTGCGTGGCGCGGAGCTCCTGGTCGAGGACCTGGATCTGGACCTGTGGGTTTCGGCGGACCGTTCGTCCGTACTACGTCTGGACGAGGACGAGTTCGAGGAGAGCGGCCTCGCCGATCGCGACCCCGCGGCGGCCGGGGCGGCCGTGCGGGCGCTGGACGAACTGGAACACCTGGCCCGCACCGAGGGCCTGGCGGGGCTGCTGCGCTGATCCGGCCGGGTGGGCTCAGCTCTGGTCGGCCGTCCAGCGGCGCATCCGGACGGTGAGGGCGGCGACGTGGGCGGCGGCCGCCGTCTGGGCGGTGGGCGCGTCCCCCGCGTCGATGGCGGCCAGGATGGTGCGGTGTTCCCGCAGGGCGAGTTCCCTGTTGTGCTGCGAGGACCAGAGGGCCGAGCGGTAGAGATGGGCCTGGGCGTCGAGGCGGTGCAGGGCGTCGGTGAGGGCGGTGTTGGCCGCGAGCGCCCGGATCGCGGTATGGAACTCCAGGTCGAGAGCGGCCTCGCGCTGCGGGTCGGGGGCCTCGCCGAGCAGCGCCTCCTGCCGTGCGACGAGCGCTTCCAGGGCGGCGACATCGCTCGTACGGGCGCGGAGCGTGGCCTCTCTCGCCGCCAGGCCGTCCAGCACTTCGCGGACCTGGAGCACGGCGAAGACGGACTCCTGGTCGAGCTGGGCGACCTTTGCTCCGGCGTGCGGGATGTGCACCGCGAGGCCGTCGTAGATGAGGCGCTGCACCGACTCTCGTACGGGGCTGCGGCTGACGTCCATGTCTGCGGCGAGCGCGGGGACGCTGAGCGGGGCACCGGGGACGAGGTCGCCGCTGAAGATCCGGTCCAGCAGGCGCTGGTAGACCGCGTCGGCCAGGAGTTCGCCGCTGTCGAGGGTCATGGTTCTCCTGGGCGCGGGGCGCGCCATGCCGGCCGTCGGGCGTGCGGGTCTGCGTCCCGGCGCCGGGACGGCGGGTGCTGGGGTGGTGGTCATGCGGGGTGGTCGTCCCTCACATTCCGGGCCGAGCATAGTGCGCCCGGCCGACTGACGGGTTGCGACGGCTGACGGCACGGTGTCAGCGGCGGTCGCCCGAGCTGTGCCAGCGGCCCACGACAGCCTGCGAGACGAGCGTGAAGACGGTGTACACCGCGATGCCGAACAGCGAGGCGAGCGCGATCGCGGCGATGAGGTCCTCCGAGCGCAGCGTCGCCCGGTAGGTGTCGAGCAGGGTTCCGATGCCGGGCTCCCCCTTGGCGAAGAACATGTCGCCGAGGATGGCACCGATGACGACCTGCCCGGAGGCGATGCGCAGTCCGGTGAAGACCGAGGGCAGAGCTGCGGGAAGTTCGAGGCTGACGAGGCGGCGGACCCTGGAGGCACGGCCGAGGGTGAACAGCTCGTGCAGGCCCCGGTCGACGGAGCGTAGGCCGAAGTGGGTGTTGGTGATGACGGGGAACAGCGCGATCATCACACAGACGATGACCCTGGAGCCGGTACCGAAGCCGAACCACAGGCCGATGAGCGGGACGATCGCGAGGACCGGGATGACCTGGAGCATGACGGCGTACGGATAGACGAGGCGTTCGACCCACCGGGCCTGGTTCATGAGTGAGCCGGTGCCGATGCCGATCAGTGCGGCGAGGACGAACCCGATGGCGGCGATCCTGGCCGTCACCCCGAGAGCCTGGAGCATGGGTTCCAGATGGACGGGGTCGGCGAGCGACCGGGAGACCACCTGGTGCGGAGGCGGAAGCAGGAAGCGCCGGGCGGGGTCGAGGAGCAGGTAGCTGACGGCGTACCAGACCCCGATGCCGAGGGCCAGTGCGAGTGCGGGCACCGCGACGGCGGCGAGGACCCGGCGCGCCCGGGAGGACGAGCCGGGGGCGGCGGCCGGGGCGGCCTCGGCGGGCTTCGCGGGGTTCCCTGCGGACGCCCCGGCCGGCTTCCCGGTGGGCTCCTCGGCGGCCCGTTCGGCGGAAGACGCGAGGGTCGTGCCGGTGGAGGCGGCTGTGCTGGTCATCGGACCTCCTGGAGCAGAGCGGAGACGGCCGCGACGTGTTCGACGTAACGCGGGTCGTAGCGGAGTTCGGGGCCCCGGGCGGCGGGCAGGTCGATGTCGACGACGGCGGCGATCCTGCCGGGGCGCGGGGACATGACGACGACGCGCTGTGCGAGCAGGACGGCCTCGGCCACGGAGTGGGTGACGAACAGGGCGGTGAACCGGCTCTGTTCGTACAGGCGCAGCAGTTCGACCTGCATGTCCTGGCGGGTGAGCTCGTCGAGGGCGCCGAAGGGTTCGTCGAGCAGCATCACATCGGGTCGGAGTACGAGGGCCCGGGCGAGCGAGACACGCATGCGCATGCCGCCGGAGAGCGCGCGGGGCAGCTGGCCGGCGAAGTCACCGAGGCCGACGGCGTCGATGACGGCGTCGACGCGCGCCTCGCGTTCCGCCTTCGGGACCTTCGCCAGCCGGGCGAGCAGGCCGATGTTGCGCCTGACCGTGCGCCAGGGAAGGAGTGTCGCCTCCTGGAAGACGAATCCCACGGAGGAGGTGTCCAGGGCGACGGAGCCGGCGGTGGGCTTCTCCAGTCCGGCGGCGAGGCGCAGCAGGGTGGACTTTCCGCAGCCGGACGGTCCGACGATGGCGGTGAACTGGCCGTCCGGCACCGCGAGGGTGACGTCGTCGAGCGCCTGGGTGCCGGTGGGATAGCGGACACCGACGTGGTCGAACGAGACCCGTACCCCCTTCATCAGATGGCTGGCGTCCACGTCCCGAAGGGTGTCGACGAGGTGCACGGGCTCTCCGTTCTGCTGGTGGCGGGGGCCCGGCGCCGCCGGGGGAATCGCTGCGCCGGAATGCATGCCAGTCTGGAACTGCATGTAACCCGACACAAGAAGACCCGCGTTAACTTCTCGTGACGCGACCCGCCCTGGGTCCGTATAAGCCCAAGTTGCAGCGGGACAGGAGCCCACGGGGCGACCACATTCCACTCCTGGCGAAGAACATGCAATCAACTATCCAAAACAACAGAACTCAACTGGTTGCATGTAATGGCGCCGTAACAGGGCTCCGCCACAGTGGCCGCATCGAGGCAGTCGGCCGCTCCCCTTCCGACCGCGGCCTCGCACCCCGGCGCATCCGCATCCCGCCCCTTCCGGCGCGACCTTCCCTGGAGAACCGCATGAGGCCCATGACGTTCCGCCGCTTCGGCGCACTCGCCCTCGCTCTCGGCCCGCTCCTGGCCGCCACGGCCTGCGGTGAGGGCGGTGGCGGCTCGGCCACGGCGTCCGTCGACATCGCGCCCGCGGCGGCGGCCGAGCGGCTCGACGGGGTCTGTCCCTCCACCGTCGTCGTCCAGCTCCAGTGGCAGCCGCAGTCCGACATGGGCGCGCTCTTCGAGATGCTGGGCCCCGGCTACAGGGTCGACAGCTCCGACAAGTCCGTGACGGGCCCCCTGGTGGCGGGCGGCAAGGACACGGGGGTCGATCTGACGCTCAAGGCGGGCGGACCCGCCATCGGATTCCAGTCCGTGCCTTCGCAGATGTACGCCGACGACTCCGTGCACCTCGGCCTCGTCCACTCCGACCAGCTCATCGCGGCCTCGGGCGCCCAACGCGTCGTGGGTGTCACCCCGCTGCTCAAGTACAGCCCGGCGATGCTGATGTGGGATCCCGAGGCGCATCCGGGGCTGAGCCTGGACTCGCTGGCCGGCTCCGGAGCGACGGTGCTGGTCTCCAAGGACCAGTTCTACCCGGACTGGCTGGTCGCGAAGGGCCTGGTGAAGAAGAAGCAGCTCGACACCGGCTACGACGGCAACCCCGCCCGCTTCGTCGGCGACCCGGAGGTCGTCCAGCAGGGCTTCGCCAACTCGGAGCCGTACACGTACGAGAAGGAGACACCGGCCTGGGGCAGGAAGGTGGGGTTCCAGCTCCTGAAGGACGCGGGCTACGACATCTACGCGTCCAACCTCACGGTGCGCGCCGACCGGATGGAGAAGCTGGCGCCCTGCCTGAAGAAGCTGGTCCCGATCGTGCAGAAGGCGGGTGCCGCCTACATCGGCTCCCCGAAGGCCACGAACGGGACGATCGTCGACGTGGTCTCGCAGGACAGCTCCTACTCCCCCTACACCCAGGGCGAGGCTGACTACAGCGCCGCGTTCCTGAAGGACGAGGGCCTGATCGCCGAGGAGGCGGACGGTTCGCTCGGGACGTACGACATGGAGCGGGTGGCCTCCTTCGTCGATGAACTCGCGCCGGTGATACGGGAGAAGGGTTCCGCCGTGCCGGCTGGGCTGAAGCCCGGGGACGTCTTCACCGACGCGTACACCGATCACTCCGTCGGCATCGGCTGACCCGGGTCCGCACCCCCGTGCCCTCACGCCGGGGTCCGTACCGCGCGAACCGCGCGGGCACGGGCCCCGGCGCCGGCGTGCGCGGCTCTCCCCGACGATCGTGCGCACCGGCCTTCCGCCGTTCGTGACCGGGGGCACGCGGGAAGGCCCCGCGGCGGTGGTCGTCGGGAACCACCTGCCGCGGGGCCTTCGCTCACCGGGCCGTATACGGCCGGGTGTCAGTCGCGCGCCGCGTCGGCGAAGTTCGCGGCGATGCGCTGCTTGATGTAGTCGCCCGCCGTGATCGGCGGGTAGAGCCCCTGCGGGCTCTCGATGAGCACGTCCCGGTCCGCCTGCGCGAAGTAGGCGATGGACTGGCGTGCGCCGTGGTCGTCACCCGGGCCGGGCGCCTTGACCCGGTGGAAGTTGGACGGCAGCCGGTCGTCGCTCCACCGCATCAGCATGTCTCCGATGTTGCAGGTGATGGCGTCTGCGGTGGCGGGCACCGGCGTCCACTCCTGGGCGTCGCGCTCGGCGCCCGGGCAGACCTGGAGGCCGCCCTGGCCCTCCCGCTGGAAGAGGAGGGTGAGGCAGTCGAAGTCGGTGTGGGCGCCTGCCCGCCACCACACCCCGGAGCCGTCCGGGGCCTTCGGTGCCTCGAAGTAGTGGAGCAGGCGCAGCGTCGACTGGTGTCCGGCGCTGAGCGGATCGTGGGCGCGGGCGAAGAAGTCCCGCTCCATGCCGAGCCGGTCGGCGAAGCAGGACAGCACCTTCATCGCCACCTCCCGGCAGTGCGACTCGAAGGCGAGGACGGTGTCACGGAAGCCGGCCGCCTCCTCGTCCGCGGGCCACAGCCCTTCCATGCGCGGCCGGGTGAGCTGGTAGGACTCCTTCTCGTCGGGGATGCCGACGGACGGCCGCACCTGGCTGCGGTGTTCCCAGCCGGCGTTCGTGCCCGGCGCCATCGCGTACCGCCGCTTGGTCTCGGCGGGCAGGGCGAAGAACGCCGCCGCGGCCTCGAAGGCGGCATCGGTCTCCTGCGGGGTGATGCCGTGCCCGGTGATCTGGAAGAAGCCGATGTCGGTCGCCGCTTCCCAGAGCTGGTCGGTGATCTCGGCGCGCCGCTCCTCGAAGCCGGTGAGGTCGATACGGCGGATCTCGCGCCGGCTGGTCTCGGCGCCGAGCCCGCCCATCGCCGACTCCCGGTCGAGTTCGACCATGGCGGCGGTGGCGGGTCCGGTCGGAGCGGTGTGCTGGGTGTCCTGTCCCATCGCGGTGTCTCCCTGTGCGCTTCTCGCGGGTGTGGGTGCGAGGTGCAGTCACCGCCCCTGCTCCTCGTCCGCAGCCGGACGGCCGGTTGCCCGGGTCCGTCCGGGACCGCGGCTGCGCCCGCCGGAGGCCATGAGGGCCGGGAATCCGGGGCGCGGCTGGCACGACCTGTGTCGTACGCGATGGACCCGAGCCTGCCCGGAGCGTGTTGCGGACGCGTATCGGCGCGTTACGCACATGTTCCGATCCGGCGGCGGTGACGCGTCGCGGGCGCGCAACGGGGCGGAAACAAAGCACGTCTACCGTCGGGGCCACACCGGTCATGGCTGCAACGGCCGGTGTGCGCCGCCACCTCCGCGCGGGGACCTCGCCGGGCGCCGGCGTCGCGAACCAGCCGTCCCTTCCCCTGCGTCGATTCGAGGAGGAGCGATGGCACACGGCTGCCTCGTCCCGCACCCCGCCCGTACCGGGCTCCGCACAGCTGCTGAGGGGGTGGCGCTGTGACGCACATCGACCTCGTCACCGACGTCACCGTGTGGAGCCGGGGGGCGTGGCTGCCCGGGCAGGACGTGGAGATCGCGGACGGAAGGGTCGCCGCGCTCCGGCCCACGGGCAGCGTGCCCGTGCCGGAGGGCGCGCGCGTCCTGGAGGGTACGGACGGCCATCTGATCCCTGGGCTCGTGAACACGCACACCCATCTCCACCAGGCCCGGATGCGCGGCATCGGTGAGGGGCAGCCGCTGCTCGCCTGGCTGCACCTGGTCGGCGAGGAGACCGTGGACCTCACCCCGGAGCAGGCGTACACGGCCGCTGCCGCGGCGGCGCTGGAGGCACTGCGCAGCGGGACCACCACCCTGGTCGAGCACATGTGGCCCCATCCCTCGGCGGAGGTCCACGACGCCGTGCTGCGCGCCCTGGACGACTCGGGCATCCGTGCCGTGCTCGGCCGGGGTGTGTGCGACCGGCCCGACCCGACGCGCCGCTGGGGCATGGACCCCCGGCTGATGCAGCCTCTCGACGAGGTCTTCGCGCACACCGACGCCCTGGCCGCCGCCGCGCGCTCCACCCGGATCGGAGTCGGCCTCGCGGTGCCCAACCCGCGCACGCTGACTCCCCGGGGCATGCGGGAGGTACGGGCGTTCGCCGAGGAGCGCGGCATGCCGGTCTCCCTCCACCTGCTGGAGACCCCGACCGACGAGGTCATGTGCCGTGAGCACGCGGGGCTCGGCGCCGTGGAGTATCTGGCGGAGGCGGACTTCCTCTGGGACAGGCTGCTGGCGGTGCACTGCGTCGAGCTCGACGCGGCCGGGCAGCGGGCCCTCGCCGCGCACGGCGTGGCCGTCTCCTACAACCCGCTCAGCAACATGCGGCTGGGCAGCGGCATCGCGCCGGTCCCGGACTTCCTCGCGGCGGGCCTCCGGGTCGGCATCGGCGTGGACGGTGCGGCGAGCAACGACACACAGGATGTGATGGAGGCCCTGCGGATCGGTTCCTACCTCCAGCGGGCAGCCCGGCGCCAGGCCGATCTGCTGGGCTTCGAGGAGATGCTCGCGATCGGTACGGACGGGGCCAACGCCGCCCTGGGGCTGGAGTCCAGACCGCTCGGAATCGTGCCGGGGGTGCAGGCCGACCTCGTGCTCCACCGTTTCTCCCGCGACTACGCGGTGCTCCCGGTACGCGACCCCGGTGCGACGCTGCTCACCTGTGCGGGGGGCCGGACCGTCGCGGCGGTGCTCGTCGACGGGGAGGCGGTGGTCGTCGACGGGCGCAGTACCCGGATCGCGGAGGAGGACCTCGTCACGAGACTGCTCGGGAGCGCGCCCGTGCCGGTGGGCTGAGCGGCCCCGGGCCCGGGGCGCCCGGCACAGGGCTCCCCCAGTCCTCAGCCCTCAGCCCTCAGCCCTCAGGGGGCGACCAGCTCCACCTCGTATCCCGCGGTGTTCTCCAGGCAGGCCGTGTGGTGCCCGCCGCTCTCCCCCGGGCGGGCACCGGGCACGAGGGGGCGCCAGCCGTGTCCGGGGGCGCGCGCCACCAGGGCGTCGAGGGTGGCACGGTCCTCGACGTGGAACGCCAGGTGGTTGAGGCCCGGGCGCAGCCGGTCGTGAGTGGTGCCCGTGAGGTCGGGTGAACACTCGGCCACCACATAGGTGTCGCCGCGCCGCCAGCTGCGGCCGTGCGCCCAGCGCTGGTACGGGACATGGCCGAGCTCGCCCAGCAGCCAGCCCCACTCCGCCTCGGCCTCCGCCAGGTCGGGCACCCACAGCTCGATGTGGTGCACCCGGCCGGTGCGGGGCCCCGCGACCGGCAGCGGCACGACGCGGTGGGGCCCGCTCGGGGCGTGGGCGACGGGGTCGCCGTCCTCGTGCCAGTGGATCAGGAAGCGCTCCTGCGCGCGGTATCCGTCGAGTCCGGCGCGGCAGTACGCCACCATGTCGTCCGGCAGCGCGTCCAGGGGGAACCAGGCGAGCTCGGAGCACTTGTCCGGCTCCGCGTTGCGGGGAGGGCGCGCGGGGTCATGGACCGCCTCGAAGAACCAGCCCATCCTGGGGTTGCCGCCCGGTCCCCTGTGCTGCATGACCAGGGCGACCCGGAGCTCGTCCGGGTCCAGCTCGACGCCGATCTCCTCGGCCGCCTCCCTGATCATCGCCTCCCGGACGTCCTCGCCGTCCTCCGCGTGGCCGGAGGGGGCGTGGAGCAGCCCGTCGGCGTATCCCGTGCCGGCGCGCCGGGCGAGCAGCACGTCGGGGCCCCGGCGCAGGATCAGGTGGACGTCGACGACCTCCCTGTGCCGGCGCGGGGGTTCGGCGCGGGCAACCAGGGCGTACCGCTCGTCGTCGACCTCCTTGCCCCAGAGCCGGGAGTCGCCGGAGAGCGGCTCATGGTGGACGCGCTCGGTGTGGGCGGTCAGGAGCTCTGTGAGACGGGCCGCGGAGATGCCCGTCCCGCCCCACACGCCCTCGATCAGGACCAGCCGCCCGCCCGGCCGCAGCAGCGAGAACCAGTGCCGCAGGACGGCCGCGGGATCAGGCAGCAGCCACACCACGTGGCGGGCGAGGATCACGTCGAACCGCTGCGTGCCGACCGGGGGCCGGCCCGCGTCGCCGACGAGTACTTCGGTGCCGGTGCCCGCCAGCTTGGCGCGCGCCAGCTCGGCCATGCGCGGTGACCGGTCGACGGCGGTGACCCGGTGCCCCTGGCCGGCCACGAGCAGGGACAGGCTGCCCGTGCCGCAGCCGAGGTCGAGCACCTCGGAGCGGGCGTGGGGCAGCCAGGTCTCCATCCGCTGCGCCCAGGCGCTGCGGACCACGGGGTCGAGGAGTCCGTGGTCGGGCTCGTCGTCGAACGATTCGGCGGCGGCGTCCCAGTCGGTCGTGGTCATACCGACGATTGTCGCAGCCGCCGCCGACAGTCCGTCACGCCTCGTTCCGCCCCCTCACCCTGCCCACCAGGGGCGCCACAGCGGGATCAGGGCGACTCCTGAGCGGCCCGTCCCCATATAGCTGTCCTGTTCATGTACCGCTCGGTCCCCGGCCATGCGCTGCGTGTGAGCATGACATCAACTCCCGGCACCGTTTCCGAGGTTGGCGCAGTCGACCGAGGAGGACGGACCCGTGAACGCGAATTCCGTGTCCCGCAGGCAGATGTTCGGCTACGGCGGGGCGGCAGCCGTCGCGCTGATGCTCGGGACGGGGGCGTGGGACACCCGGTCCGCGTACGCCGCGCCCGCCCTGAAGGGGGACCCCTTCACCCTGGGCGTCGCGTCGGGCGACCCGAAGCCGGACAGCGTCGTGCTGTGGACACGCCTGGCCCCCGAACCCTTCGCGCAGGACGGCCTCGGCGGGATGCCCGCCACGCCCGTCCGCGTCCAGTACGAGGTGGCGCTCGACGAGCGGTTCCGCCGCGTCGTGCGCCGCGGCAGTGTCGTGGCGACTCCCGAACTGGCGCACTCCGTCCACCCGGAGGTGCACGGCCTCGCCCCCGACCGCACGTACTGGTTCCGCTTCAGGGCCGGTTCGGCGATCTCCCCCGTGGGGCGCACCCGCACGACGCCGGCCCCCTCGGACTCCCCCCGCGAGCTGAAGTTCGCCTTCGCCTCCTGCCAGGCCTGGCAGGACGGCTACTTCACGGCGTACCACCACATGGCGCAGGAGGACCTGGACCTGGTGGTGCACCTCGGTGACTACCTCTACGAGTCGGGCGTCAAGACGAACAAGCGGGGCGTGAGCACCGACCCGAAGTTCCACACGGAGACTCTCGACCTCGCCCGCTACCGTCTCCAGTACGGCCTCTACAAGTCCGAGGCACCGCTGCGCGAGGCGCACGCGAACTTCCCGTGGATCATGACGTTCGACGACCACGAGGTGGAGAACAACTGGGCGGACGGGACGTCCGAGAACAACGAGGACCCGGAGACCTTCCTGCTGCGCCGCGCCGCCGCCTTCCAGGCGCTGTACGAACACGCGCCGCTGCGCCGCACCCAGCTGCCGGACGGCCCCGACGTACAGATGTACCGCAGGCTCTCCTACGGCCGGCTCGCCGACTTCACCATGCTCGACACCCGCCAGTACCGCGACGACCAGCCCTGCGGCGACGGGGTGTCGGCCGACTGCGCGGACCGCTTCGACACGGACAGGACCCTGCTCGGGGCCCGGCAGCGCGACTGGGTGCTCAAAGGCTTCAGCCGCTCGCAGGCGCGCTGGCAGATCCTCGGCAACCAGGCCCCGATGGGCCAGACCGACCACGACCCGGGACCCGGCACGACGGTCTGGATGGACCCCTGGGACGGTTACGTCGCCGAGCGCAACCGGCTGCTGGCCGAGGCGGACACCCGCGGGGTGCGCAACCTGGTCGTCATCACGGGCGACCGCCACCAGAACTACGCCTGGGACCTGAAGCGCGACTACGCCGACCCCGGATCGGCGACCGTCGGCTCGGAGTTCGTGGGCACCTCGATCACGAGCGGCGGCGACGGCGCCGACATGACGGCCCAGGGCGAGACGTTCCTCGCGGCGAACCCGCACATGAAGTTCTTCAACAGCCAGCGGGGCTACGTACGCGTCACGGTGGACCGGGACCGGTGGACGAGCGACTTCCGCGTCCTGCCGTTCGTGACGAAGCCGGACGCCACGATCAGCACCCGGGCGAGCGTGGTCGTCGAGGACGGCACGCCGGGCGTCCAGGTCTGACGGGGCGCCACCGGGGCGCGCTCAGTCCCCGAGGACGCGTTCCCAGAGCAGCGCGTCCCGCCAGCTCCCTTCGAGAAGGATCGAGGAGTGGGAGACGCCGTAGGGGCTGAACCCGTTGCGGCGCAGCACGCGCTGCGAGGGCAGGTTCTCCAGGTTGGTGGAGGCCTCGGCGCGGTGCAGCCCGAGTTCGTCCGCCATCACCCGGAGGACGAGCTCCACGGCGCGCCCCGCGTGCCCCTGGTTCTGGGCGGCGCCGGTGATCCAGTAGCCGACGGAGCCGCGGCGCAGATGCGGCTGCGGCAGGATGCCGCCGACGGTGACCTGCCCGATCACCCGGCCGTCGGCAAGGACCACACCGGGCCAGACCGTGCCGGCCCGGTGTCCGGCCAGCAGGCCGTCGATCCGCTCCTCCTGGCCCTCCGGGGTGAAGAAGGCGGCCGGCTGGTCCGGTTCCCACGGCCGGAAGGCCTCGACGTCCCGCACCCGGTGCGCGGCTATCGGCGCGGCGTCGGCGGGCTCGATCAGTCGGATCGTCGTGCTGCTCTGCATGGGCCGGCCCTCGTAGCGGTACGTCGGATGGAACGGCAGCCTATGCGAGGCGTCCACGCCGGTGCGTGGTGCGGTCAGAGCTGGTTGACGGGCCGCATCGCCAGGCCCTCGGTACCGGCCCAGCCGTTCACCCGTGCCGCGTCGTCGTAGGAGACGGAGTCGAGGCCGTCGGGCAGGTCGAAGACGAGCGTGCCGTTGTGCTCGGTGCCCTCACCGGCGACCAGGGTGGCGGTGAACCGGTCTGCCTGGTCGTACTCCGCCTCGCCGCCCTCGTCGTTGCCGAAGACGTAGAGACCGGCGTACCCCTTGCCGCCTCCTTCGACGACGACGGGCTCGGTGTCCGGCTCTCCGAGCGACTCGACGGTCGGGGCGTCGTTGCCCGCCGCCAGCCGGACCAGCGGTGCTTCGTTGAGGACACACGGCGTGCGCTTGCCGTTGGTGACGGTCAGCAGGAAGTGCCGGGGCGTCTCCCCCGCCGGGTCCTGGAGCTCGACCGCGGTGATGAGGTCGGTGACCACGCAGTCCGGGTGTTCGGTGCCGTTGCCGCCGTTGGTCTCACCGCTGTCCCCGGACGTCTCGTCGGCGGGGCTGACGCTGCCGGTCCCGGAGTCGTTGGAGGGCTCGGTGTTCTTCGGCTCGCTCGCCCCGGCGGGCGCGGAGCCGGGGGACGCGGCCTTGCCGTCGTCCTCGGAGGACTGGCACGCCGTGGTCGCCAGCAGGGCGGCCACGGCCACCCCCAAGAGGGCGCCCCGCAGTCCCTTGCGTACCGAACCGGCTCTGGTGGTCTTCGAGTTCATGTCCTTTTCCCACTCCCCCGTGACCGGCCCCCAGGACCGGTCGGTCTGTACGCGACGCAGTCATTCTGATCGCGCCGGCCTGCCCTGTAACACGGAACCCGAGGTTGTTACAGCCCTCGGATGAACCGGCAGCCGTGGCGTGACGATGACCGGGAGCCCGCATCCCAACTGGGCACGCACGCTTGATCGTTACTGGTCAGGAGCGCGGCCGGACGGATCACCGCGTAATCCGCTTTCCGCGCGACGGGGCGGGTGCGACCATCGGCGGATGGACGACGACGAACCGTATCTTTCCGATCTGGTCGGCAAGCAGCTGCTGGGCGCGACCCTTTCGCAGGCCGGCCCGGGAGGGAGTCCGTCGCGCCTGGTGCTCCACACGGAGGGGCAGGGGCCGGTCAGCCTCCAGCCGCACGGGGCCACCCTGTCGCTGACGGCCGCCGTCCTGCCCGTCGACGGTACTCCGGCGGCGGAGAGGCGGGACAACACGATGGCCCGCTTCACCGGTTCCCCGATCCGCTCCATCCGGGAGATCCGCCACCGGCGCGACGGCGTCGACCGGGTGGCCGGCCTCACCTTCCACTTCCCCGGAGGGAACGTCCGCGTGCTGGCCCTCGACGGCGAACTCGTCCTCGCCCGCGACCAGCACCTGGGCGCCGTCGAAGCGCACCTGCACGAGGACGTGACCCTGGCCCGGGTCATCCGGACCTGCCTGGCCTCCCCTTCGCAGTGGGACGCGTGGACGACGGAGGGCCAGTACCTCTACTTCCGGTACAGGCACGGCGAGGGCACCGTCGAACAGCACCCAAGCGCGGACACCGACACCTGGGACGGCGAGGAGTCGAGGCTCTGGACGCTCTGGGAGGACGGGACCGATGACGGAGAGATCGCCCTGCCCGACTTCCTGGCCCTGGCCGGTCTGCGGCTGGCCCCGGACGCGGAGGTCTCCGTCCTGTCGTCCTGGAAGGGCAGGGAGGTGAAGGTGGGGTGGCCCACGCCGGACGCATGACGGACGCATGACCCACAGGGCCCCGCCGAGGCGGACGCCGCGCACCCGGCGAACAGGCTTCGCGGGCCGCTTTCCTGAGCCCTCTCCTAACCCTTCCTTAAGGGCACCATAACGATCCCCACCTGCGCCTTCTCCGGCCCGATCCGCCTCCCGGCGGCGGCTAGCTTGCTGATCACCAGACCTGGTCAACAGCCGTGTCGCCGAAGGAGAACCACCACCATGGCCGTCATCACCACCACCCGCCGCAGGCTCGCCGGAAGCATCGTCGCGCTCGGTGTCGCGCCGCTCGCGCTGACCGGGCTCTCCGCCGCCCCGGCCGCCGCCCATGGTTCGCTGAGCGACCCGGTCAGCCGGGTCTCGGCCTGTTTCGCGGAGGGGCCGGAGAACCCGCAGTCCGCGGCGTGCAAGGCGGCGGTGGCGGCGGGCGGCACCCAGGCGCTGTACGACTGGAACGGGGTGAACATCGCCAACGCGGCGGGCAACCACCGTCAGCTGATTCCCGACGGCAAGCTGTGCAGCGCGGCCAACGACAAGTTCAAGGGACTCGACCTCCCGCGCGCCGACTGGCCGTCCACGCCCATGGAGGCGGGCAGCCACACCTTCAAGTTCCGGGCCACCGCCCCGCACAAGGGGAAGTTCGAGCTGTACCTGACCAAGGCGAGCTACGACCCGACGCAGCCCCTGAAGTGGTCGGACCTCCAGGAGCAGCCGTTCGCCACGGCCACCGACCCGACGCTGCAGGACGGGTCGTACGTCTTCGACGGCACCGTGCCGCAGGCGTCCGGGCGGCAGCTGATCTACACGGTCTGGCAGCGGTCGGACTCCCCCGAGGCCTTCTACGCCTGCTCCGACGTGGTCTTCGGCGGCGAGAGCGCCGGAAGCGGTACGGGCACGGGGGACGGCACCGCCGAGGAGGCGCCGGCGCCGGTCGCGTCCGCCCCGTCCGACGAGGACATCGAGGCGGGCGCCGACAAGTCGTCCGTCGAGCACAACGGGCACGGTGACGACGACGCGGCGACCAACGCGGAGGTGACCGAGGCGGCTGCCCCGGCCGAGGACACCGGGGCCAACGCCCCCGAGCCGAACAACGTCGCCGCGTCCCGGGCGGACGCCGCGCCCGCCGGCGACGTCCTCGCCGAGACGGGTGGCAGCAGCAGCACCTCGTACCTCGCGATGGGCGGAGCCGCCGCACTGGCCCTCGGCGCGAGCGCCCTGTTCGTCTCGGTCCGGCGCCGGTCGGCGGGCGGCGCGCATCGCGCCTGATCCGGCGACCGCCGGGTCCCCAGACGACCGGGGGCCCGGCAGCGCGTGCTCAGCCGATGGCCGAGGCGCAGTTCGTCGGGGTGGCGTGCGCCGGGTCGAGGGCGTTCGCCACCTCGTGGAAGGCGATCCTGTCGATGGTCCCGATCGCGACGTGCTCGGACAGGTCGACCGCGCACAGGTCCTGGAGCAGGACGTTGCGCACGTCCGGCCCGTTCAGGTACTGCGTGCGGTACGGGGTCACGACCTCGTCGTACCGGGTCGCGATGACGGTGTAGCGGACGCCCGGCACGGTGTCGCCGCCCGCGTTGAGCTTGGTGATGAAGGCCGATCCCGCGATCTGGTCGGCGAGACCGGGGGTGTTCGCCGTGAGCAGGTCCTCGGCTCCGGGGAAGTACGGCAGCAGCTTCGTGAGTCCCAGGAGCGTGGTGCCGTGGTTGTCGGGGGCGATCCCGATGAGGGCGTTCACCTTGTCGGCGCCGCCGAGGAACTTCAGGTAGTAGTTGGGCATCATGCCGCCCTGGGAGTGACCGACGAGGTCGGCCTCGGGGGCGCCGGTGGCGCCGAGCACCTTGTCGACGAAGACGTCGAGCTGTCCGGCCGACTTGTCGATCGGGCCGAGTCCGTGGAAGAACGGCACGCCGGGGAGCTGGCCGTAGTCGAGCGAGAAGACGCAGAAGCCCCGGTTGACGAGGTACGGCGCCAGGACCAGCCAGTTGTCGACCGAGTTCCCGAAGGTTCCGTGGACGAGGACGACCGGGCGGGGGTGGGCTGCGGAGGGCTTGCAGGAGTAGTCGTTCCAGCCACGGGACGGGGAGGCGGTTCCGGCTGCGGTGGCGGTCGCCGTGGGGGCGGCGAGCGCGGCGAGGGTGAGGAGCAGCGCGGCGAGCAGGCGGCGTGCGCGGGGGGTGCGGGCACGGGTCCAGGGCAGCATCGGGTGTTCTCCTTGCGGCTCAAGGGAGTTGCGATGTCGGTGCGCCCTGCGGTCCGGACCACAGCGGAAGTCACGTTTTCACGTGCTCATGTCAAGTTACGCACGAGTAAAGTGCTCGGGGGAAGTTACGCGTCGGTAAAAAATCCCCGCCCCTGGTCAGGCCGCGAGCCGCCCCGGCTTCACCGCCTGCGGGCCGAACCTGGCCCGCAGCCTGTCGGACACCGCCTCGATCCGCCGGGCCCGTTCGTCCACGGGGTCGAAGGTCAGCTGATGGGCGGCCCGTTCGGCTCCGTGGAGCCCCTCCGCCCGCAGCCCGATCCCCCGCACCCGAGCCCGTTGCAGGGCGAACGAGTCCTGGATCCGGTACGCGAGCGAGGTGAGCGCCGCCGAGTGGGCGGTGGGCTCCGCGAGCGTACGGCTGCGGGTCAGCGTCGCATAGCCGGTCCGGTCCGCATAGCGCACGGAGACCGCGAGCGAGCGGCACACCTGGCCGTCGGCGCGCAGCCTGGCCCCCAGCTCCTCGGTGAGCGAGAGGAGCGCGCGGCGGTGCTGCTCGGGGTCGAGTTCGTCGCGGGGGAAGGTGCGTTCGGCGGCGATCGACCGGGCCGCGGCGTTGGGCGCGACCCGGGTACGGTCGATGCCGTTGGCCCGCTCCCACAGCTCGCGTCCCGTCCGTACGCCGGTGATCCGCTGGAGGGTGGAGAGGGGCGCGGCGGCGATCCGGCCGATGGAGTCCAGCCCGTATCCGCACAGGGTGCGCGCGGTCGCCGCCCCGACACCGTCCAGCGCCGCGGCGGGCATGGACGCGAGGAAGCCCGCGTGCTCGCCGGGGGCCACCACGAAGGTGGTTCCGGTCGCCGCCCGCCGTGCGGCCATCCTGGCCAGCATGGGGTTGGAGGCCGCCCCGATCGCGCAGTCCACCCCGTGCAGGGCGAGGGCGCGCACCCGGATCACGGAGGCCAGGCCCGCCGCGTCCTGCCCGAAGTAGCGCAGCGCGCCGCCGACATCGGCGAGCGCGGCGCCGGGCGGGGCCGCCTCGACGACCGGGGTGAACGCCCCGAGCAGGGCGAGCAGTCCCTCGTAGTCCGCGCTGTCCGGCAGTCCGCCGCCGATACGGCGGAACCGCAGGCACAGGACGGCCGGTTCGTCGTTCATCCCGCGCTCCCCGGGCTCTGGTGCCACAGCTTCCTTCCGGTGGGCGTTCCTTCTCCGGCGGGCTGGAGATCGGACCAGGGGTTCATCTCGTAGCCGGTCGGCAGCTGGATGCGGCGGCCGTCGTCCGGTGCCTCCTCCTCGCCGGTGGCGGGCTCCTCCGCGAGGCGTGCCGCGACGGCGTCGAGGCCGCCGGTGCGCCGGAGTTCGGCCAGTTCCGCGAGGTTCCAGGCCGCCGAGCCGACCACGCTCATGCTGCGCGGACCGCGCCGCTGGACCACCCCGCGCACCAGCAGCAGCCAGGAGTGGAAGACGGTGTGCGCGCAGGCCGCGTGACTGTCGTCGAAGAAGGCCAGGTCGACCAGGCCCGTCCCGTCGTCCAGCGTGGTGAAGATGACCCGGCGCCCGGAGCGGACCGGCGGGGTCTGGGTGGCCGCCTTGGCTCCCGCGACCAGCACGGTCTCGCCGTGCCTGGCCTCCCGCAGCCGCTTGGCGGAGACCGCGCCCAGCTCCTCCAGGAAGGCGTGGTGATCGCCCATCAGATGACGGGACACGTCCATGCTGAGGACGCCGAGCTCGGCGCTGAGACGCTCGGCGTCGCTGAGATCGGGCAGCCCGACCGTGCCGGTCCTGTGCCCGCCGCCGAGCGGGAGCTGGGCGCCCGCCGCACCGGAGCCGGAGCCCCGCTGGGCGCGGTGGAGCTCGGACAGATGCAGCAGCAGGTCCCGGCGGTTGCCGCCGAAGGCGTCCAGCGCGCCGACCTGGGCCAGCCGTTCGGCGGCCGGCTTCCCGGGCCTGGCCCGCTGCCAGAAGTCCAGCAGCGAGGTGTAGGGCTGCCCGGCCTCGATCCGGGCGACCTCGGCCTCACTGATGCCGTGGACGTCCGAGAGCGCCAGCCGCAATCCCCATTTGTCACCGTTATCGCCAGACACCAGTTCGATCTGGTGGGTGGCTGCCGACCGGTTCACATCCAGCGGCAGCACCGGGACCCCGCGCCGCCGCGCGTCCGCGAGGAGCAGCCGCTTCGGGTACATCCCGGGGTCGTGCGTGAGCAGCCCGGCGTAGAAGGCCGCCGGGTGGTGCGCCTTGAGCCAGGCCGACTGATACGTCGGCACGGCGAAGGCGACGGCATGCGCCTTGCAGAAGCCGTAGCTCCCGAACGCCTCGATGATCTCCCAGGCGCGGGCGATCACCTCGGCGCCGTACTTCCGCTCCGCCGCCCGCCGCGCGAACCAGACCCTGATCCGGTCCTGCGACTCGGGGTCGGAGAGCCCGCGCCGCACCCGGTCGGCCTCGCCGCGTCCGCAGCCGGTCATGATGTCCACCATCTCGATGATCTGTTCGTGGAAGACGACCACCCCGTAGGTGCCGCGCAGCGCCTCCTCCAGGTCGGGGTGCGGGTAGCGCACGGGCGCGCGGCCGTGCCTGGCCTCGATGAACGGCCGTACCATGTCGGCGGCGACGGGCCCCGGCCGGAACAGCGAGATGTCGACCACCAGGTCGTGGAAGGTGGAGGGCTGGAGCCGGCCGACCAGGTCGCGCTGGCCCGGCGACTCGATCTGGAAGCAGCCCAGCGTCTCGGCACTCCTGATCAGCCGGTACGTCTCCGGGTCGCCCTCCGGTACGGCGTCCAGGTCGACGTCCTCGCCGGACGCCCGCTTCACCTCGGTCACCGCGTGGGCCATCGCCGACTGCATGCGTACGCCGAGCACGTCGAGCTTGAGCAGCCCGAGGTGTTCCACGTCGTCCTTGTCGAACTGCGCCATCGGGAAGCCCTCGCCGCTGGTGGGCATGACCGGTGTGCGCCGCAGCAGCGAGTCGTCCGAGAGGAGCACCCCGCACGGGTGCATGGCGATGCCGCGCGGCAGGGCGTCCAGCGACTCCACCAGGTCCCAGAGGCGGCCGTGCTTCTCCTTCGTCCCGGCCACGGCGCGCAGTTCGGGCAGTTCCTCCATGGCGGCGCGGGCGTCCCTGGCCCGGATGTGCGGGAACGCCTTGGCGAGCCGGTCGGTCTCGGCCGGGTCCATGGAGAGCGCGGCACCGACGTCGCGGATGGCGTGGCGCACCCGGTAGGTCTCGGGCATGGAGACGGTCGCGACCCGTTCGGCGCCGAAGCGGCCGATGATCGCGCGGTAGACGTCGAGGCGGCGGGCGGACTCGACGTCGATGTCGATGTCGGGCAGCACGAAGCGCCTCTTGGACAGGAACCGCTCCATGAGCAGCCCGTGTGCGACCGGGTCCGCGTGGGCGATCCCGAGCAGATGGTTGACCAGGGAGCCCGCCCCGGAGCCGCGCGCGGCGACCCGTACGCCCATCTCCTTCACGTCGTCGACGACCTGGGCGACCGTGAGGAAGTAGGTGGCGAAGCCGTGGTGGGCGATGATGTCCAGCTCGTGGTGCATCCGCTCCCAGTAGTCGCGCCTGCGGTCGTAGCCGCGCCGCACCATGCCCGCGGCGGCCCGGGAGGCCAGCACCCGCTGCGCGGTGCGCCGCCCGGCTCCGACCAGGCGCGGCTCGGGGAAGTGGACGCTGCCCAGCCCCAGGTCGTCCGCCGGGTCGACGCGGCAGGCGTCGGCGGTGTGCCGGGTCTCCGCGAGCAGCCGCTCCCCGGCGCCCCGGCCGAGCCCCGCGGCGGAGGTGATCCGCTCGGCGGTCTCCCGCATCGCGCGGGCGTCCTTGAGCCAGCGCTCCCCGCTGTCGAGGGGGGAGCGGCGCGGGTCGACCGGGACGAGCCTGCGGGCCGAGTCGAGTACGTCGGCGACGGGGCCCTGCCCGGGGTCGGCGTACCGGACGGCGTTGGTCAGCACGGCCCGTACCCCTTGTTCGGCGGCGAAGCCGAGCGTGCGGGCGGCGAGCCGCAGCGAGCCGGGCCCGGTGCCCTCGCGGCCGTGGTGGACGACTTCGAGGCGCAGGGCGTCGCCGTAGATCTCCCTCCAGGGCGCAAGCAGGGCGGCGGCGCGGTCGGGCCGGCCGGCGGCCAGCGCGGCGCCCACCTCGGAGGCGGGGCCGAGCAGCACGGTGAGCCCTTCGGCGGGCAGCGCGTCCCGGCCGACCAGGGGCCGGCCGGCGTCCGGGGCCCCGTCGCCGGGGGCATGGGCGGCGGTGACCAGCCGGCACAGCTCGGCCCAGCCGTGTGCGCCGTCCCTGGCGAGGAAGGTGACCCGGGGTGCGGATTCATCGACAAAGGCACCTCCGCGGGCCGGGGTGCGCGTCCGGTGCGTACGGTCTCCCCCGCCCGTCCGCGGGGCCACCGCGAGCTCGGCTCCGAAGAGCGGCCGGATGCCGGCGTCCTCGCAGGCCCTGGCGAAGCGGACCGTGCCCGCGAGGCTGTCGCGGTCGGTCAGCGCGAGGGAGTCCATCCCCCGCTCGGCGGCGCGCTCGGCCAGCCGCTCCGGGTGCGACGCCCCATAACGCAGGGAGAACCCGGAAACGGTATGCAGATGCGTGAACCCTGGCATCCGCACCTCCTGGACCGATCCTTGCTCACCACCCCTCGCTCTCCACCATAGACCAAGTTTCGAACGTTCGTACGATAACCGGTGGGCGGCCTCCTTCTCCGCCATTCGGCCTGCCCCCGACTGCGCGTACAGCCCTCTCCCCGGAGCGTGGGGGCATGACTTTCGCTGACGAGGTGAAAAACGCCGTCACCGCACGGGCCGCACTGCTGGTCATCGGCGTACTGGGACTTCAGCTGCTGTTCATCGCCTCCTACGTCGGCGCGCTGCACCGGCCGGACCCGACGGACGTCCCCTTCGGAGTGGTCGCCCCGCAGCAGGTGTCCGGGCAGCTCGTCAGCCAGCTGGGCGACCTGCCGGGCGGCCCGCTGGACACCCGCGCGGTCTCCGACGCCGCCGAGGCCCGCCGGCAGATCGAGAACCGCGACATCGACGGCGCCCTGATCGTCAGCCCCACGGGGAGGACCGACACCCTGCTCGTCGCCTCCGGCGGCGGCACCGTGCTGGCCACGTCCCTGGAATCGATCGTCGAGCGGGTGGAGGCGCCCCGGAAGCGCGCGCTGCGGACCGTGGACGTGGCCCCCGCCTCTCCCGACGACTTCGACGGGCTCTCCTCGTTCTACCTGGTCGTGGGCTGGTGCGTCGGCGGCTACCTCTGCGCCTCGATCCTGGCGATCAGCGCGGGAACCAAGCCCGCCAACCGGCAGCGCGCGGCGATCCGCACCGCCGTGATGGCGCTGTACTCGATCGCGGGCGGGATCGGCGGAGCCGTGATCATCGGGCCGGTCCTCGGCGCCCTGCCGGGCAGCGTGTGGGCCCTGGCCGGGCTGGGCGCCCTGGTCGTCTTCGCCGTCGGCATGATCACGCTCGCCCTGGAGGCGCTCACCGGCATCGTCGGCATCGGCCTCGCCGTCCTGCTCATCGTGATCGCGGGCAACCCGAGCGCGGGCGGCGCCTTCCCGCTGCCGATGCTGCCGGACTTCTGGCGGGCGATCGGCCCCGCACTGCCGCCCGGCGCGGGAACCTGGGTGGCCCGCTCGATCGCGTACTTCCACGGCAACGCGGTCACCGGCCCCCTGCTGGTGCTCTCCGCCTGGGCGGTCGTCGGCACGGCTCTCACCCTGCTCCTGTCGATGCGCCGCCGGGACCGGGACGGCATCCAGGAGGCGGCGCCCACCGCCCCGGGAAACGGCGCGCACGGCTGAACCATCCCCGCCCGGCCGGGGTGGGCGGGCACGGGGGGACGTGAAGAGCGACGCCGGACTCGTCCCGCCGGCGCCCGGCCGCCCCGGCACTGACGGACCGGCACCGAAGGTCCGGCGTACGGGGTTCGGTAGGATCCGCGGGATCTTGACACCGGGGAGGGCTCCATGACCGAAGGCAGCATCAGCAGAAGCACCGACGGCGGCGCGGAGGCCCCCCGGGCGTCCGTGGACGAGGCGGCCGGTGTCCGGCTGGCGTATCTGCCGCAGCCTTCGGACACCTTGGCCGGTCTCCGGGTACGTGCGCGGGTCAAGAAGACCGGGCTGTGGCTGCGCTGGGCGTTCGCCGCCGTGTGGGCCGGTGTGTGGCTGCTCGCAGCCGTGGGCAGGGGAAGCACCGACGCGGTCTCGACCGTTCTGACCGTGTTCGTCGTCCTGATGGTGTGGGGCTACCCGCGGAGCCAGGCCGCCCAGGTGCAGCGGCTCATCGGCTGGCAGGGCGAGTACCGGGTCACCGTCTCCCCGGCCGGCGTCAGCTGTACGAACGACCACAGCACGCTGACCCAGAAGTGGTCCCTCTTCCGGGGCTACCGGGAGGCGCGGGACCACTTCGTCCTGCTCAGCCGGGACCCCAACATCATGTGCCTCGACGTCCTCCCCAAGCGCGGGGCGCGGGATGCCGGTGATCTGGACCGGCTGCGGGCCCTCCTGGACGAGCACACCACCCGGGTCTGACGCGACGGGCCGGGCGGGACCGTCCCGCCCACCCGGGCAAGGCTGCGGCACCGTTTATCCCGGATCAACCGTATGTCCACGAGAAGGGCCCAGCCTGGCCGTACGCAGGTTCTGCGTCCGACAGCGGGGGGTAGGGCACGGAGCTCGCGGCACGCACGTGCTCGCGACAGCGAAGGGTCCGCCCACCCCGGACATGGGGTGGGCGGACCCTTCGCTCGGAAGCACTCGCGGGAGCGGGCGGGCCCGGCGTCAGCCGATCTCGGCGCCGTACGCCTCCAGCGCCTCGGGCACCGGCTGGAAGAACGTCTCGCCGCCCGATGAGCAGTCGCCGCTGCCGCCCGAGGTCAGGCCGATCGCGGTGTCGCCCGAGAAGAGCGAGCCGCCGCTGTCGCCGGGCTCGGCACAGACGGTCGTCTGGATGAGGCCGTTGACGATGTCGCCGTTGCCGTAGTTGACGGTGGCGTCCAGGGCGGTGACCTCACCGTCGTGGACCTGGGTGGTCGAACCGCTGCGGGTCACCGACATCCCGACCGTGGCCTCGCCGGCCTGGGTGATCGCCTGGGTGGAGCCGTCGTAGAGGTCCACCTCGCTGGGGTGCTCCACGTCGGAGGTGTACTTGACCAGGCC
Organism: Streptomyces sp. NPDC002125; assembly: GCF_053593715.1. Taxonomy (NCBI): domain Bacteria; kingdom Bacillati; phylum Actinomycetota; class Actinomycetes; order Kitasatosporales; family Streptomycetaceae; genus Streptomyces; species Streptomyces sp. NPDC002125. The sequence goes on from NZ_JBSFDD010000014.1 coordinate 136,994, forward strand.
GTAGTCGTTGTCCGGGAAGCTGGAGTCCTCGTTGGCGCCGATCTCCGCGACGCCCTGTGTGCCGGACCAGCTGGTGATCGACTCGGTGCAGTGGCCGGCGGTCAGGAAGTAGGGCTCGCCGTCCTTGACGACGTTGAAGCCGAGCGAGCACCGTCCGCCGTTGCCCCAGATCGCGTCGCCGCCCGCGATGAGGGGCTTGAACTCCCCTGCGGACTTCTTGAGTTCGGCCTTGGATCCGAGCCCTTCGACGACCTTGCCGAGCTTGCCCCAGGCCGCGCCTTCGACCGTGCGGTCCGCGGTGACGACGACCTTGTTGCTGACCGGGTCGACGGCCCAGGAGGTACCGGGGATGGTGGCCTTGGCGGCGAGGGTCTGCCGGGCGGCCGTCAGCTCGGCGAGCGTGTGCTGGACCAGTCTGGCCTTGCCGCCCGCCTGACGGACCTGCTCGGCCGCCGCCTCGTCGACGACGTTCACGACGAGGTTCCTGGCCTCGGCGTCGTAGTACGCGCCCGCTGTGTCGCCGCCCAGGGTCCTGTGCAGGGTGGTGGCGAGATTTCCGGCCGCGTGAGCGGTGAGGGTGCGCGCGGTGACTTCGGGTACGTCATCGCTGGCGTTCGCGGACTGGAAGGTGACTCCAGCCGCTACCAGGGCGAGGACGGCCGATCCGGCCAGGGTCACACGCTTCCTGGATATGCGTCGGTGCTTCAACTGACGACCTCCTGTGGGGCCGCGCCCGGGCAAGTGGGGTGCCAGGAACGCGGAGGATGGGGCGCCCACTATTCCGACGCGGTGGATAGCACACAAGGTCGACTTCAGGACGCGCACACGACGACGACCGTTCACCCGCGACGCGTTCACAAGCGGCGGCCGCACCACGTCGGTTCCGTTCGCGAACACCCGGTGCGACCGGAGATGGCCGACGGGTGAGGACTGGTCCTGTCCTGTAATCGCGCCTGGAGTCCGCATGCTGTGCAGAGCACTCCTGAAGTCGAACGCCCGTCGAGCGCCCCCCGAACGTCACCGGACGTCCCCGGCACCACCGGTTGATTACGACAGGTGGTGCCGGTATCGCTTCCGATAGGTCATCATCGAACAGGCAGTACACATCGGGCACTTGATGCCCGTACCGGGCATGGTGACCGAGCGGAGGGCGGCGTGCGGAATCGGGTGCGCGTGGCGGACGGACGGCATCTGATGGTCGAGCGTCTGGGGGATCCGCGCGGCAGACCGGTGTTCCTGCTCCACGGGATGCCGGGCAGCAGGCTGGGCCCGGCCCCTCGCGGGATGGTGCTCTACCAGCGCAACATGCAGCTGATCACCTACGACCGTCCGGGGTACGGCGGCTCCGACCGGATGCAGGGACGCCGGGTGATGGATGTCGCCGAGGACGTACGCACGATCGCCGACGCGCTCGGACTGGACCGCTTCGCCGTGGTCGGCCGCTCCGGCGGCGCTCCGCACGCCCTGGCCTGCGCCGCGCTGATGCCGGACCGGGTCACCCGTACCGCCGCGCTGGTCAGCCTGGCGCCCAGGGATGCCGTGGGGCTCGACTGGTTCGACGGCATGGCCCCCTCGAACGTGCTCGCCTACTCCAGGGCGACGGCGGACCGGGACGGGCTGGCCGAGTCCTTCATCCTCCGCTCGGAGGAGATCCGGCAGGACCCGGCCCGGCTTCTGGACGACCTGCGCCGGGAGCTGACCGACGACGACCGGATCGTGGTCAACGACGCCGGCATCCGGATGAAGCTGCTCGCCAACTTCCAGGAGGGGCTGCGGACATCGGCGTACGGCTGGATCGACGACGTGATCGCCTTCTCCGAGCCGTGGGGGTTCGATCCCGCGGACATCACGGTGCCCGTGATGCTGTGGCACGGCGTCAAGGACGTGTTCTCACCCGTCGGCCACTCCCGCTGGCTGGCCGAACAGATCCCGGGCGCCACCGCCGTCCTGGAACCGACGGCGGCGCACTTCGCCGCACTGTCCGTGCTTCCCGGCATGCTCAACTGGCTGCTGGACGACCGGGAAGCCGTGGTCTGCTGACCACCGAGGGCTCCGGGCTCCTCAAGCCCTGACCACCGAGGGCGCCGGGCTCCAGGAGCCCGGCGCCCTCGGGCTCACACCGACATCGGTTCCAGCTCGCGCCGGAACCTCCGCTCGTCCCTCGCTATCCGGGTCAGCGGATGCTCGTCGCCGAGCTGCCGGGCCAGCTCGTCGCCCGTCTCCGCCCGGAGCCTGAGCGCCTCGTCCTTGCGTCCCATCGCGTCCAGCGTGACCGCGAGGTTCGAGGTCATGGCCAGCGTCTCCGGGTGGTGCGCGCCGAGCACCTCCCTGAGCTGACCGGCCACCCGCCGCTCCGTCTCCAGCACTATGTCGAGCTCGCCCCTGTCGGCCGTGGCGTTGGCCAGGTTCATCACGGAGAACAGCGTGTTCGGGTGCTCCCTCCCGAAGACCTCACGCATCGAGGCGACCACCCGCGTCAGCAGCTTCTCGGCCTCCACGGGCGCGCCGGTGCCCGAGAGGTAGACGCCGAGGTTGTTCTGCGCGGCCAGGGTGTACGGGTGCTGCTCCCCCGGGACCTTCATGTACTGGTCCACCACCTCCTGGGCGGTGTCCCTCGCCTCCACGGCCTCCCCCGCGGCGAACAGGTCGGCCGCCATGTTGAGGTCGCAGGCCAGGGACTCGGGGTTGGCCGAGGTGTACTTGGCCCGGTACCTGGCCCGGGTGGCCACCGTCAGCCTGCGCGCGTCCTCCAGCTGCCCCGCCCTGCGCAGCGAGACCGCCAGACTCTTGGCGGCGCTCAGCGTCGTCGGATAGGTGCGGCCGAGCGTGGCCTTGAAGCTGTCGTACGTGCGGCTGAGCAGACCGACCGAGTCCTCGTAGCGCCCGACCTCCCGCAGGTCGCGCGCCAGGCACATGGCGGAGGACAGGCTGTACGGGTGCTCGGGTCCCAGCACCTCGGACCGGAGGTCGTAGACGTCCTGGTCGATCTCCCTGGCCCGCGCGTACTGCCCGACGCTGCGCAGGTTCAGCGCCAGGTTGTTGGCGGCGGCCAGCGTCCTGGGGTGCCTGTCGTGGAAGATCTGGCTGAAGCCCTCGTGCGCGGCGGTCGCCAGCTCGATGGCCTTGGTGTAGTCACCGAGCAGACCCAGGTCGATCGCCAGGCTGCTGGTGGTCATGTAGGTGTGCGGATGCTCCGGCCCCAGCACCTCGCGCTGCCGGCTGAGCGTGAACTCGTCGAGCTCCTTGGCCTCCACGTACCGTCCGCGGGTACGCATGATGTTGGAGAGGTGGAAGCAGAGGTACAGGTACTGGAGGTCCCGCTCCCCGAGCATCTCCTCCCAGGTCTCGCGGAGCTCGTCCCCGAGCCGGCCCGCCGTCCTGACGTCCCCGCGCTTCCAGAGGTAGCGCACACGGTCGATCAGAAGCCTGCGGGTCTCCGGTTCCTTGCAGTTGCGCGCGTCCGACGGGCCGAGGTGCGGCCAGATCGTGGCGAAGCGCGGCCAGGTCGCGGGGTTGTCGATCGGCTCGTCGTCATCGGGCCTGGCACCGGCCAGGATGCGGTGGACGACGTGCCTGGCCTCGCGCTGCTCCTCGTCGCTGAGCTGGGCCCTGATCACCGCCTGCACCAGGCGGTGCACCTGGATGGAGTTCGACACCTGGTCGACCTTGGCGAGGGCGAAGCGGCCGATCTCCCGGATGACCCGGCCCAGGACCAGCTTCTCCTGGAGCGAGGCGTCGTACGGCTTCAGCGCCTCGATCATCTCCTTGCTGTAGAGGAGATTCGCCGAGATCGGCTCGGGTGCGAAGAACGCGCAGAGCTGGAGCAGCCGCACCGCGGCGGGCGAGCGCTCCTTGAGTCGCTCGATCGAGATGTTCCAGGTGGCGGCGACGGGCTGCGGGTAGCCGGCCGGCTGGTTCAGGGCGAGGACCTGGGGTGCCTGGCGGGCCAGCTGCTCCAGATAGGTGTCGATGGGGGTGGCGGTCTCCGCGATCCAGGCCGCCGCCTGCTCGACCGCCAGCGGGAGGTCGCCGACCGCGGTGGCCACCTGTGCGGCGTCCTCGTTGCTCAGCCCCGGAGCGCGGCGCTGGAGGTGCTCGACCGACTCCTCCCGCAGGAAGACGTCGACGGGCAGCGCGTCACCGTGCTGGGACCAGGTCTGGTTCCTGGACGTGACGAGGATGTGCCCCGAACCTCCCTGCGGGAAGTAGCGGCTGAGGCGTTCGGGGTCGTCCGCGTTGTCGAAAACCAGCAGCCAGCGCTCCGACGGCACGCCCCTGCGCAGCAGGTCCACCGCTTCCTGCGAGGCGGCGGCCATGTCGTCGCCGCCCTGGGCACCGAGCCGTACGGCGAGTTCGGCGAGGCTGGCCACCACGTCGTCGATCTGCTCGGAGGATATCCACCACACCAGGTCGTAGTCGGCCATGAAGCGGTGGACGTACTCCAGGGCGACCTGGGTCTTGCCGACGCCCCCGAGGCCGTACAGGGTCTGCGGCTGCGGCAGGACGACAGCCATGCCGCCGCCGAGCTGGTCACGCATCCGCTCCAGGACCAGGGAGCGGCCGGTGAAGCCCGGGTTGCGGGGCGGGGCGTTCCAGATCCTGGGCACGGTGCCGGGGAAGCGGGGCCCGGGCGAGACCCCGTCGCCGAGCTGCACCGGCCGGTCCAGGGCGCGCATCAGGGCCGTGGTGGCGTGCACCTCGTCGAGCCGGAACAGGTCGACCGGGTTGCGGTCGATGTACGGCGCGGAGAGGCGGACGTCGCTGACCCTGAGCGGCAGCAGCTGGCGCCGCCCGCCGCCCGGGTCCTCGGAGACCGCGCGTTCCCAGAGGTCCACGGCCCGCTGGGACTTGAGGTAGGCGCTGGAGAGCAGCACGACCGTACGGGCCGCGGACTCGGCCGCCGCCTGGGTGGCGTCCGCCGCGCCGATCTCGGCGGAGACGTCGCGCGGGACCACCCGGAACCCGGCCCGGGTGAGGACCGATTCGATCCAGTCGGCCCACATGCGGTTCTCCGCCACATAGCTGAGGAAGAGATCGGCGGGCAGCGCGGGCCTGCGCCGGGTGAAGGCGTCGCGGATGCGGAGCCGCACCTCCTCCCCCACCGGGGGCATCGAGGTGATCTCCTGCTGGGTGACGACCGCGGTGAGGCGTTCGAACGCGGACAGCAGCGAGTTGCTGAGCCCGGCCTCGTCGCCGAAGGTGGCGAGGGTCTCCTCGTACGCGTAGTAGGGGCGGTAGGGGATCTCCACCGCGCCCCAGTAGGCCGTGAGTTCGTCCCCCGAGAGGTCCCGGGGCAGCCGGTCGAACTTCAGCCGGGCCAGCGCCCGGCCCGCGTCGGCCTTCTCCTTCTCGCCCTCGTCGATCCGCATCGGGACGGGGAAGATGGAGATGGGACGGCCGGTGTAGCGCTCGGCGATCTGCCGGGCGACGGAGGCCGCGCCGTCGATGGACTGGTCGCTCAGGGTGAAGCAGTCGACGAGCACGTCCGGGAGGTGGACGGTGCAGATGTCGGCGATGTCGCTGAGGCCTGTACGGCTGTCGATGAGGACGTAGTCGTAGTTGGCCTTCATGTCGTCCCGCAGGGCGTCGAAGAAGTGCCCGCCGCCGAGCCGGTCGTAGAAGTTGTCCCAGTCGAAGGTGGAGACGGTGGCGGAGTACTCGCGGTTCTGGCGCCCGGCGGAGACGAAGTCGAGGGTGCCGCCGCGGGGGAACTCCCAGCCGTGCGCCTCGGGGCTGAGCGAGACCGCGTGGGGCTGGATGCGCGCGTAGTCGCGGTGCCAGTCGTCGGACCGCTGGGCGGGGTTGGTCGCGGCCCAGGCGTATTCGGTGATCAGGTCGATCACGCCGGTGGTGGCCCCGAGCGTCGAGGGGTCGAGGAAGGGGTGGAAGAAGCGGTGGAGTCCCGGGGCTTCCAGGTCCCAGTCGACGGCCAGTACCCGCTTGCCGTTGGCCGCGAGGATCCAGGCGGTGTTGGCCAGGGCCATGGTGCGCCCCGTGCCGCCCTTGTACGAGTAGAAAGTGACGATGCGCCCGTCACGACCGGCTGTCATACGTCCTCCGCATCCGTCGCAGGGTCGTGCATGTCGGGTATGAACTGCGTGCTGCCCATGGGCCCCATCAGGCGCGTCCGTTCACTGTGCCGCCCACCCGCGGGCGGGTAGGCCGTGGCATGTCTCAGATACTGCTGGGCGGCCACCTCGACCACTTGGGGCAGGACCTGTCCGAACGCCTCCATGCTGGGCACCCCCTTGGCCGCGACACGGCAGAAGGCCCGCCCCTGCCGCATCTTGACCGGCATCGTCTGTTCGAGCTTCTCGATCAGTGCGGCCTCTGCGGCTCTGCTCTGATGGTCCTCCCGGCACCATGGCACGACCATGGTCACCCAGGGCCGGTTCTCCGCGTCGAACGCGGCGAGCCTGCGCCTGCGGTCCTCGTCCTCCAGCGCCCAGCGGTCGACGACGAGTATTTCCGGGGTGCTGGGGGACTGCTTGCCCTCCGGCTGTCCGGGCCCTTCGTCGAACGACGCTATGACCGCCTGGTAGTTGAGGGAGCGCACCAGTTCCTCGGCGACGTAGGCCAGAGGCCGGGCGGCGGCCGGATGGTAGGGATTCCACTCCTGCGGATTGTCCCCGTAGTACTCCGGGTTACGGCCTTCCGGCAGGTCGTGGCGGGTGGGCGCGGCGATGGTGATCCGCATCGGCCTCGGTGCGCCCGCGCCGCTGTCCGGAGGGCCGAAGGCACTGGGGACGAGGCGGTAGTCGAACGGCCTGCCGGAGTCGAGCCGTACGGTGTCGGCGACGTTGACGATGCGTTTGGCCAGTTCGTAGACGGCCCGTTCGTATTCCTGGGCGAACAGCCTGAGTTTAATCAGACCGTAGAGCCCGTCGCTGACGTAGCGGTCCCCGAAGTCGCGGTGGTTGAACTGCAACCGCTCTGCGGGGCCCGGGAGTTGGCTCGGTGGTACCGGCACCCAGAGCGCCGGCACGATCGCCTCGGCAGGCTGGTTGGACCGGGCCCTGTGGTGAATGGCCCGCTGCTCGAAGGCGTACCACTCCTTGCCGCACATCTCACTGGCGAAGTAGCGCGGCGAGAACAGCGGTACGAAGACCCGGCAGCTCGCCAGCACGCTGCCGAGCCGCTCGGACCAGCCCTCGCCGGAGCGTATCTCCCGGTCCATGAATCCGGCCGCCGCACCCGCGGGCAGATTGGTCATGGCCATCACATGACCGCAGAGATCTTGGAAAAGCCGTTCGACCCACATGTCTGGGTCCGATCCACCGCCGTACCCCGGTGTATGCGCGTAGCTCAGAAAAAAGTACGGCCGATGGTCCGCTCGCTGTTGCGTCATGCGTGCACACGACCCCCGTCCTGTGTGAGCACCCGCATCCCAGGACAATGGAGAGGGTGCGAGCGAATTCATCATTCCGGAGCGGACTGTGCTCCACCCCCATGGCGTTCGGTCATTCAACGCCGCTTTTCAGTCATCCATACCCAGGATTCATCGAACAGGTTCTTGATCCACCGCATTGGTGCGGATGTTCATCCCACTTGTCCCATGTACACCTCTCGCCTCGTCCCGGAGAGAGCCGAGCAGCCTCTTTCCTCCGACGGTCGGTTCGGCGGCCCGTTCCATCATGTCGAGTGCCTCCGGAACACCGTCCATGAATGCGGGATCGAGTGCGGAGAGGCCCACCCGTTCATAAGCGGTGGACAGCAGTCCGGAAAAGGGGATCTTCATATGATGATCCCAGGGGGACCTGTATTTCCAGGCGCCGTCCAGCGCGTACAGATCGGTGACGTCCAGCAGCGCCCGCAGCCTGGTGCGCCGCAGGGCCCGCAGCAGCGAGAGGGCGAGCTCCCGGGTGTCCCCCGTCATCACGAGGCCGATGGAGCCGTAGCCGTGCGGCCGCCCGGCGTTCCGGCCGTCGACGAGCGGGGTGAGCGTGGTCAGCCACTCCACAGCGTCCGCCGCCTGCCCGGGCGCGGACCGCTCCAGCAGCTCCCACGCCCGGCCGACGGCCTCGGCCCAGACCTCCGCCTCGGCCGGAGCGAGCCTCGGCGCGGCGGGGGCCTCGAAGCAGTCGCGGTAGGGATCGAGGTCGTCCAGGACGAAGCCGGGTGTGCCGCCCGGGGCGAAGTGCCGCACCGGGAGCCAGTCGGGATCCTCCGTCCCGCTCAGGACCGTCCTGGGCCCTCCGCCCTCCCGCCGGTACGTGAACCCTTCGCCCTCGGCCCGCACCCGGACCCTGCCCGCCTCGCCGGGCCCGCCGACGCGCAGCTCGCCGAGCGTGGGCAGGAAGAGCCTGCCGTCCCGGAAGTCCGCCGGGACCTCGATGCCGGAGCCGGCGCGCACCGCCGCCGCCGCGACGTACGACGGCAGCCTCAGCGCCTGGCCGACGGCCTCGGGCCGCTCGGCGTGCAGCCCCTCCAGGACGTCCAGCAGCCAGGTGCGCGTGTACGGGTGCGCCAGGACGTGGTCGAGTCCCGCGGCGCCCTCGGCGGATGCCTCCAGGGCGCCCGCGAGCCCCCACGCCTCGTCCCACCGGGCGCCGCCGCGGCCGTCCAGCGTGCCGTGGAGGGCGGCGAGCAGGGTGCGGGTCAGGTCGTGCTGCCCGGCGGCGAGTTCCCGCGGGCCGGACAGCGCCGGGGACACCATGGCCGCGCCGGTGCGCGCCTCGATCCCCCGTACCAGCGCCTCCAGGTCGGCGCAGTAGACGGACGGATTGTCGAAGTCGTTCGCCGGGCTGTACCGGTGCGTGTAGAGCCCGCCGCCGCAGGAGCGCACGACGGGGCACTTCCGGCAGGTCTCGCTGACCCCGGCGAGGCCGAGCTGCCGCGCCTGGACCCCGGGGTGGGCGGCGACGTCGTCGAACGAGTGGGAGAACACGTCGAAGCCGGTGGAGGCCGCCCCCTCGTAGGCGCTCTTGAGCGAGTCGACCTGCTCCAGCTGGCCGTCCGTCTCCACGACCACCAGATCGGTGGGGGCGAGGCCCAGGGACTCCGTGAGGCTCGGGCCGCCGCTCAGCGTGGAGAGCACCGAGGAGAACAGCCGCACCGGCACCGGCCTCCCCTGGTCCTGCCAGCGGTCGAAGATGGCGAGGAGCCACTCGGCGTAGGCCGTGGGCGATCCGTCCGGGCGGGACGGCGGCTCCTCCCAGGTGGCGTGCGGGAGGAGGAAGTCGATCAGCGGGGGGTCGAGTGCGACCAGGGCGTCGAGCACGGCGCGCGGGTCGTTCTCGATGTCGATGGTGCACAGCAGACCGAGGTTGAGGTGGCTGTAGCGGTCCTGCCTGAGCAGCTCGACCGCCTTCAGGACCAGTGGATGGCTGCTGCGTCCGTCGGCGAAGCGCCGGTGGCGGTCGTTGGCCTCGCGGTCGCCGTCGAGGGAGATGCCCACCTTGACGTCGAACTCGTCGAAGAGGTCCAGATAGCGGGGGCTGAGCTGGAGGCCGTTGGTGTGGATCCGGAGATCGAGCTCGGCGATGCCGGCGAGGGCCGATCCGAACTCCTCGCAGACGCGCCGCAGTCGGGCCGGGCCGGCGAGCAGAGGCTCCCCTCCGTGCAGGATCACTGACACGGAGGGCAGTGCGTGTGTCTTCGCGTGCTCGGCAAGGCGCTGAGCCGTCTTGGAGATGACTTGATCAGAAACCGTCTTCGGCCGGGTTCTCCAGCTCTGATCCGCATGTTCGTAGACATAGCAATGATCGCAGGCGAGGTCACACCTGCTGTGAACCTTCAGAATGATTTCGCGGAACGGGACCGCGGGGCCTGTCATTCCACCACTCTAGTGCAGCGGTGCCATGATTCCGGCGGTCGACCACCGGCACCGACCGAAAGGGTGGAATTCTTACAGCTTTACGGCTCCGAGGGCCCGCACCGCGTCTACAGCGAGGAGTTGAAAGTGGAGATCTGCGTCGGGCGGCCGCCTGCCGTCGCGAGCACCCTGCCCATCTTCTCGGCTGCTGCACTGCCGGTTGCTTCGATCTTCGCAAGCGGCACACGACTCTTCGCTACAGCGAAGTTGGGGGTGGATTCGTAGGTCTTCACGGCCGTCCTTGATGGGCTCGTTCCGGACACGGAAACAGCACCGGCACCTGCACCATTGCAGTGTCCGGCGGCACGACTTTACTCTCATGGCCCCGGTGTGCAACTCGGCTCGTACAGCCGTAACCCGAGTGATTTCCAGGACTACTCCAAATGGATGGGAACCCTTTCATCCGAGGGCCGGGTGACCACTACATCGAATACAGGAGTGACCATGACAGCGATTCCCGGACCTCTGCAGAGCATGGTCTTCAGGAGCGCTGATCTGCCCGCACTCTTCCACCACACCGATGCCGTCGCCGTCGCGCGCCAGCGCGAGGCGGTCAACACCACCCGTGGGCAGCTGATCCTGCTCGTACTGGGCACCGTACCCGCTGCCCTGCCCTGGCACGTCGAGGTCGGTGAAAATCTACAACTCCTGGACGCCATCGCTGTGTTGGCGTACCTCGGTGTCCTGATCACGACCTACCTCGCCTCCCGCCGCAAAGCAAAGTCGCATTGGCAACTCAACCGCTCCGCAGCGGAGTTCATCAAGTCCAACTGCTGGCGCTACGCCGTCCACGGCTCGCCCTTCGACACCGGCACCCAGCACCCGGAGGCGGTGTTCGCCAGCCGGCTGGAGGAAGGGCTCCAGGAGCTGCGGAAGGTGGGGTGGGACGACCCCAGGGAGGATCTGGCCGACGCGGGTGGCGGTCTCATCACCGCGTCCATGAGGGAGTTACGGGAGAAGGCGTTCACCGTACGCAAGGAGACCTACATCCGGGACCGGCTGATCGAGCAGCGGCGCTGGTACCGCAGGCGCAGGCTGGTGTCGCGGCGCGGAGCGCTCGTGTGGTCGAGCACCATCGCCGCGCTCACCCTGCCCGCGCTGGTCCTGGCGGTGTCGCAGACCTTCGGCGGTGCCGGGTCCTTCGCGCTGACGGGGACCTTCTCCGCCGCCGCTGCCGCCTGTCTCGCCTGGAACGAGATGCGCCGCCACCACCCGCTGGTGACCGCCCACTCGCTGGTCGAGGACGACCTGGAGAACATGCAGGCCGCGATGGAGACCACCCTCACCGAGCGCCAGTGGGCGGCGGCCGTCTTCGAGACCGAGCGGATCGTCTCGCCCGAGCACACGGACTGGCTGGTCAGGCACCGGATGTGAGGGCCGGGCCCGCGCGGTCGGCCGGAGCCCACCCGGCCGGATCACCGCGAGGCCCGTGCGGTCGGGTCACCGCGAGACAAGACGGTCAGCCGCGCTCCACGCCGTCCAGCCAGATCACCGTGACCGGCCGTCCGAGGCTCCGGGCGTACGTCACGATGTCGCCCGTGCCTCCGAGGCCCCGCGCGGGTCTGCCGTCCCAGACCGCGAGCAGCCGGTCGCAGTGGTCCGCGATGTAGGCGCCCGCCGCGTAGTAGGCCTCGTCGGTGGAGTGCGGGAAGTCCAGCAGGATCTCGCGGGCGGCACGGGCCTTAAGTTGCCGGTAGCGGGCGAGCTCCGCCTCGTCGAAGCCGGCCTCGTAGTCCCCGCTGGGGATGACCACGGTCAGCTCCGCGCCGTGGGCGAGCGCCAGGTCGGCGAAGAGCTGGTCGGCGCCGACCGCCAGGCTGGAGAGCGCCTCCAGGGAGCCCTCGTGGCCGCAGAGCGCCGCCCGCAGCTGCTCCAGCACATGATCGTGGACCTCTTGGGGGATGGAGCGATGACCGGTCACTCCGATGCGTTTCACGGACCTGGAACCCCCTGGTGTCGACGGGGGCCCGGAGGGCATCCCTCCGGTCCGGCACAGTGTCCGCCCCCGTGATGCCGCTGCGACCGACCGTCCTGACATCTTCTCAAGAGCCGGGGCCCCAGGGGGAGCCCCCGCCGGGGATCGGCGGGGGCTCACGGGAGTGCGGCGGTGCCCGGCCGGGTCAGAACACACTGACTCCGTACGCGCTGAGCGCTTCGGTGACGGGCTGGAAGAAGGTCGTCCCACCGCTGGTGCAGTTGCCACTGCCGCCCGAGGTGAGGCCGATCGCCCTGGTGCCGGAGTAGAGGGGACCGCCGGAGTCCCCGGGTTCGGCGCACACGTTGGTGCGGATCATGCCGTAGACGATGTCGCCGCCGCCGTAGTTGACCGTGGCGTTGAGGCCGGTGACGGACCCGCTGTGGGTGCCGGTGGTCGAACCCCTGCGGGTGACGGCCATGCCCACGGTGGCGTTGGCCGCGCTGGTGATGTCCTGGCTGCCGACGGTGCCGGACTTGGTGACCGAGGTGTTGGTGTAGCGGACGATGCCGTAGTCGTTGGTCGGGAAGCTGGATCCCGTGGTGGTGCCGAGGACCGTGGTGCGGGCCGAGTTGGACCACCAGGTACCGGCGCCGTCGGTGCAGTGACCGGCGGTCAGGAAGTAGTAGGTGCTGCCGCTGCGGACGTTGAAGCCGAGGGAGCAGCGCCAGCTGGAGGCGTAGATCGCGTCGCCGCCGGAGATGAGCTTGCTGAACTTCCCGGGGGTGCGCTCGATGCGCAGGGCGCCGGCGTTGGCTCCGGCCGCTTCCTTGATCTCGTCGATCTCCGCCTGCGACACGGTGCTGTCCACCGTGACCACGAGCCGCCCGGTCGCCGGGTCGACGTTCCAGGCGGTGCCGGCGACGTCCGCGTCGAGCACGGCTTCTCCCGCCGCGCTGAGCTGATCGGCGCCGAACGTCGCGGCCTGGTCGGCGTTGGCCGCCGGGACGGCGAGGGCGGCGACGGCGACGAGACCTGCGGTGACGGCGGTGACGCGGCTGCGTCTCGCCGTGCCGGCGGTGCGGGGGTTGGTGCGCTTGATCCTCACTTTTCGTTCCTCCCGAGGGGAATCGGGGGCCCGCCTGTGGGGTGGCCGGACCCGTGAGGCGCGGCCCGGGGCACGGCGACGCTCCGGGAAGGCGTTCGGTGATCCGGATGCGTCGTGCTCCTGGCGAGCGCTGCTCGGGAGTATTCGGGGCGTCAACCGGCCGCACAAGGGCGCCTTTCGGCCGCCCCGGCGCACGGGAGCACCGGCCCCGGCAGCCCTGGGGCCGGTGGGGCCGGTGCGCGCGGTGCGTGCGTCCGGGGTGGGACGGATCAGCCGTCGATACGGTTCCGCTCCCCCGCCGGGACGGCCACGGTGAGGGTGTTGCCGGGCGGCGGGAAGGGGCAGATGAAGTGATCGGCGAAGGCGCACGGGGGTAGCAGCGCGCGGTTGAAGTCGACCCGGACCCTGCCCTCGGGACCGGGGGCAGGGGGCCGCAGGAAGCGGAAGCGGTAGCTGCCGTTCCCGCTGGTGGTGTCGGCGAAGACGGCCCAGAGCGAGCCGTCGGGCTCGACGGCGGCCTGGAGGGTGTGCTCGGTCCCGTCCACGGTGAAGGCGATCTCGCCGGCGAGCCCGAGCCCCCGCTCCCGCCCGTCGGCGTTCTCGACGCGGATGGTGCGGTCGCGCTCGTACGGCCGGAAGGTGCCCTCCAGCGACCAGCGCGGGTCGTAGGGGGTGGCGTCGATGGTCCGGAAGGCGTGCCTGGCCGGTGACTGGGGGTCGAAGTCCCTTACGGCCCAGAGTCCTTCACGGCTCAGGACGACCAGCCGGCGCTGCCCCCGCGCGACCCGGGACTCGTCGATGGGGCCCCGGTCGGCGCCCAGGCGGACCTCGCCGGCCAGCGGCTTCGCGTCGACGGTCAGCCCCTCGTCGGGGGTGGCGGTGAGCACCACCGCGTCGCCCTCCGCGCGCCACAGTCCCGGCACGGCCGGAATTCGACCCTCCGGGTGGTCGGCGAGCCAGTGGGTGCCGGTGAGGGAGAGCGGGCCGTGCGGCGCGGCGACGGCGACGATGCGCCCCTCGTGCCAGCGCTGCCAGGCGTGGAACTCCTCGCTGTCCTGCTGTGCGTCCGTGCTCATGCGGTCAACCTTTCCATACCGGCTCCGCCAGTCCGAGGTGCGACCTCAGCGTGGAGCCGGTGTATTCGGAGCGGAAGGCTCCGCGTTCCTGGAGGAGGGGGACGACCCGGTCGACGAAACCGTCGAGGCCGCCCGGTGTGAGATGCGGTACGAGGATGAAGCCGTCGGCCGCGTCGGTGGAGACGAACGTCTCCAGTTCGGCGGCGACCGTCTCCGGGGAGCCGATGAAGGACTGGCGCGCCGTGGACTCGATGACCGTCTGGCGGATGGACAGCCCCTTGGCCTCGGAGAGCGCCCGCCACTTCGCGGCGACGGCGAGCGGGTCCGCGATCCGCACCCTGCCCTGGACCAGCTCCGACGCGGGGTCCGGGTCGGTCTCGGGCAGGGGCCCGTCGGGATCGTACGAGGAGAGGTCGCGGCCCCAGACCTGTTCGAGGGCGAGGATGGCGTTCTGCGGGGAGACCTGCTGTCTGCGGATCTCGGCGGCGTTCTGCTGGGCCTCCGCGTCGGTGTCGCCGAGCACGACGGTGACCCCGGGCATGATCTTCAGGTCGCCGGGCTGCCTGCCGTACTTCGCCAGGCGTGCCTTGACGTCGGCGTAGAAGATCCGGCCCGCCTCCAGGGTGCCGTGCCGGGTGAAGATGACGTCGGCGGCGGACGCGGCGAACTCCCTGCCCTCGTCGGAGTCCCCGGCCTGAATGACGACCGGGTGCCCCTGGGGCGAGCGGGGGACGGTGAACTCCCCGGAGATCTCGAAGTGCTGCCCCGCGTGGGCGAAGGGGCGCGAGGTGCCGTCCGGGGTCCAGGAGTCCCACAGCTCACGGGCGGTGGCGACGAACTCGGCCGCGCGGGTGTATCGGTCGGCCCGGTCGAGGTAGCCGCCGCGGCGGAAGTTCTCGCCGGTGAAGGCGTCCGAGGAGGTCACCACGTTCCAGGCGGCGCGGCCCGCGCTGAGGTGGTCGAGCGTGGCGAGGCGGCGGGCGAGCTCGTACGGCTCGTTGAAGGTGGCGTTCACCGTGGCGGCGAGGCCGAGGCGTTCGGTGACGGCGGCCAGGGCGCCCAGGACGGTGAGGGACTCGGGGCGGCCCACCACGTCCAGGTCGTGGATGCGGCCGTTGTGCTCGCGCAGCCGCAGCCCTTCCGCGAGGAAGAAGAAGTCGAACTTCCCGCGCTCGGCCGTCCTGGCCAGGTGCTCGAAGGAGCTGAAGTCGATCTGGCTCCGGGAGCGGGGATCGGTCCACACGGTGGTGCTGTTGACGCCCGGGAAGTGGGCGGCGAGGTGCATCTGCTTCATGAAGTCCCCCCTGAGGTCCTCGCGGACGCGTAGCGGTTGGCCGGCCTGCCCAGGCCCAGGTGCTCGCGGAGTGTGCCGCCCGGGTAGAAGGTGCGGAACAGACTGCGGTGCTGGAGCAGGGCCACGGTCCCGTTGACGATCCGTTCGAGGTCGCGTTCCGGTGTGATGGGGGTGAGGTGGAAGCCGTCGACGGCGCCGCCCCGGTGCCACTGGGTGATGAGTTCGGCGAGGTCGACGGGGCCGCCCCGGAAGTAGGTCCCCCGCCCGGCGAGCTGCGGTCCGCTCTCCAGTCCCGGTTCGGGTGCCGTCTCCGCGTCCCCGAGGTCGACGGTGAGCGCGACCAGGACCCGCAGGGTGTCGGGGTCCCTGCCGTGCGCGGCGGCGGCCCGGCGCAGTTCGTCGCGGAGCGAGGACGCCTGTTCGGGCGAGGTGGCCCGTACGTGGACGACGTCGGCGTGCCGGGCTGCGGCCTCGCGGGCCGGGCCGCTCGTGCCGTCGATGACGGTGACGGGACGGCCCTGCGGCGGCCGGGGCACGATGGCCGGTCCCTTGACGGAGAAGGTGCTGCCCTCGAAGTCGATGTAGTGCAGCTTGTCGCGGTCGATGAAGCGTCCGGTGGCGGCGTCGCGGATCTCGGCGTCGTCCTCCCAGCTGTCCCAGAGGCGTGCCCCGGCGTCGGCCACCTCGCCCGCCTCCTGCCACAGCGCGGTGGCGGGGGCGGCCGGGCGCCGGCCGAACAGCCGGGCCTCGGCCTCGGTCGTCGACACGTCGGCGTGCCAGCCGGCCCTGCCCTTGCTGACCCAGTCGAGGGTGGCGACGGCGGACGAGACGTGGAAGGGCTCGGTGTGGGTGGTGGTCACGGTCGGCACGAGGCCGATCCGGGTGGTGGCCGGGGCGACACGGGCCAGTACGGCGAGCGCGTCGGGGCCGGGGCGGGCGAAGGAGTCGCTGAGGGTGACGAAGTCGAGCGCGCCTCCCTCGGCGAGGCGGGCGAGCGCGACATGGGAGCCGGCGTCGTAGCGCGGGGGGCCGCCGATCTCGGCGGCGAGGTGGAGTGGCCTGGTGGCGGACATGCGGACCTCTCGGGGTCAGTTCTCGGTCTTGGGGAGGCCGGGCGGGTTGATCTCCGACTTCTCGACGGCCTCGTTGGACAGGCCCCAGCGCTCCAGCACCTCGGCGTACGAGCCGTCCTCGATGATGTGGTCGATGGCGGCGCCGTACGCCTCGACCAGGCCGCTGCCCTTCTTCGTGGTGGCGGCGATCTTCCCCTGGACGCCGTCACCGCCGCCGGAGAGCGTGCCGATGATCTCGGACTGCCCGGCGGACGCCACGTGGTAGTTGGCGGAGGGGCTCGGGCCGAGATAGGCGTCGATGCGGCCCGACTGGAGGGCCAGGTAGTAGTCGGTGTCCTTCTGGAAGTACGTGATCTCCACCGGCTTCCGCCCGGCCTTGACGTTCTCCTCGCTCCAGTCGACGAGGATCTTCTCCTGGTTGGTGCCGGAGGCGACGGAGATGGTCCTGCCCGCGACGTCGGCGGGGCCCTTCACCTTCCAGCCGGAGCCCTTCTTGGCCTCGAAGGCGATGTTGTCGAGCCGGTAGGTCGCGAAGTCGTACTTCTCCTTGCGCTCCTCGGTCACGGTGACGTTGGAGAGGACCCCGTCGAACTTGGAGCTGTCGAGGCCGACGAAGAGGTTCTCCCAGGAGACCTCCTCGAACTCCGGCTTCAGGCCGAGCGTGTCGGCGATCAGGGTCGCCAGGTCGATCTCGCTGCCGATCCGGGTCTTGTCGTCGGTCGCGTAGAAGCCCAGCGGTGGCGAGGCGTCGGCGCTCGCGCCGAGTCTCAGCGTGCCGCGTTCGCGGACGGCGGCCGGTACCTGGGCCGCGATGGCGTCCACCTTCTTGCCCCTGATCCGGTTCTGGTCGGGACCGATGTTGATGCCCGTGTCCTTCTGGCCCTTCGGGCGGATCACGTCCTCGGTCGCGTCGCTGGCTCCGCAGGCGGTGAGCAGCCCCGCGGCGGTGAGGAAGGCGAGGGCGGCGGTGAGGGTGCGGCGGACGGACATGAGACTGCTCCTCGGGTGGCGGGACATGGGTCAGAGGACCTTGGAGAGGAAGGCGCGGGTGCGCTCCTGGACGGGGCGGTCGAGTACCTCGGCGGGCGTGCCCTGCTCGACGATCCGACCCTCGTCCATGAAGACGACGGTGTCGGCGACCTCGCGGGCGAAGCCGATCTCGTGCGTGACGACGATCATCGTGGTCCCGCCGTGGGCCAGGCCCTTGATGACGTCGAGGACCTCGCCGACGAGCTCGGGGTCGAGGGCGGACGTGGGCTCGTCGAAGAGCAGCAGCTTCGGCTCCAGCGCGAGGGCGCGGGCGATCGCGACGCGCTGCTGCTGGCCGCCGGAGAGCTGCCTGGGGTAGGACCCGGCCTTGTCGGCGAGGCCGACGCGCGCCAGGAGCTTCTCCGCGGCGGCCACGGCCTCCTTCCGGGGGCGGCCGAGGGCGGCGACAGGGGCCTCGATGATGTTGTCGAGGACGGTGAGGTGCGGGAAGAGGTTGAAGTTCTGGAAGACGAAGCCGATCCGGGTGCGCTGGCGCAGGACCTCGCGTTCGCGCAGCTCGTACAGCTTGTTGCCCGACCTGCGGTAGCCCACCAGGCTGCCGTCGACGCTGATCCAGCCCTGGTCGACCTTCTCCAGGTGGTTGATGGTGCGCAGCAGGGTGGACTTCCCCGATCCGGAGGGGCCGAGGACGACGGTCACCTCTCCGGGCCGGACGGAGAGGTCGATGCCGCGGAGCACGTCGAGCGTGCCGAAGCTCTTGTGCACCCCCCGGATCTCGACCATGGCCTCGTCGGTGCTGCGTTCTTCCGTGGGTGTGCTCATCGCACGGCCCCCTTGGCGTAGTGACGTTCGACGTAGTGCTGGAGGACGGAGAGCGCGGTGGTCAGGAGGATGTACCAGACCGTGGCGACCATGAGCAGCGGCACCACCCGGCCGTTGCGCCCGTAGACGACCTGGACCTGGTAGAAGAGTTCGCCGATCGCCATCACGGAGACGATCGAGGTGCCCTTGAAGAGGGAGATGATCTCGTTGGCGGCGTTCGGCAGGATGGAGCGCATCGCCTGCGGCAGCACGATGCGCCGCAGCTGCCGCAGCCGGGGTATGCCGAGCGCGGCGGCGGCCTCCAGCTGCCCGCTGTCCACGGCGAGTACGCCGCCCCGGACGATCTCCGCGGCGTAGGCGGCCTGGTGCAGGGCGAGCCCGAGCACGGCCGCGCTCATCGCGCCGACGAGGTTCATCGTGTCGAAGGTGACGAAGCCGGGCCCGAAGGGGATGCCGAACTCCAGCTCCTTGTAGAGGTAGGCCAGGTTGAACCAGAACAGCAGCTGCACGATGAGCGGGATCGAGCGGAACGCCCAGATGTAGGCGTACGCGACCGCCTTGAGGAACGGGCTCGCGGAGAGCCGCATGAAGGCCAGGACGATGCCGAGCGCGAAGCCGATCACCGTTCCGTAGAAGGTCAGTTGAAGGGTGACCCAGACGGCGTGCAGGATCGTCTCGGTGGTGACGAAGCGGGCGAACACGTCCCATTCCCAGCCGGGGTTGGTGATCAGCCCGTTGAGGAACTGGGCGAGGAGCACGGCCGTGGCCGCCACCGCCACCCAGCGCCAGGGATGGCGTACGGGGACGACCTTCAGGGCCGCGTAGTCGTCGGTGTCCTGCTCCTTGCCCGGGTCGGCCGCCGGTGGACGGACGGGTGGATCGCTGGTCAGCGCCATGGTGGAGGTTCCTTCTGCGACAGGGGTACGAACGGGGGCCGTGCTCAGACGGTGGCGCGGTCCCGACAGGAGAGGTCCCGCAGGAACGCGAGCGCCGTGCGGGCGGTGGCGTCGTTCTGCCGGAAGGCCGGGCCGCCGGTGCGCGGCCGGGTGAACGCCCCGCTGGAGCGTGCGGTGGTGTACGGCCCGAGCGCGAAGCGGCGCGGGTGGGGGCGGCCTTCGCGGTCCAGGACGCGTCCGTCGGCGGGGTGGACGGACAGCAGGCCCGTGTCGGTGCCGGCGGCCCCGTCCTCGTACAGCCCGCTCAGCAGCGGGCTGCGCGTCCTGAGCAGGGAGGGGTCGGGCAGCCGCGCCTCGACCAGGGCGCGGGCCTCCGTGTACGCGCCGGGGACGGTGGTGCTGCCGGCCCGGAACACGCCCTTGCGCTCGTCGGTCCCGACGGTCATCCCGGCGCCGAGGAAGCGGACGATCCCGGCGTCGGAGAGGGCCAGCAGCTGCCGCAGCCGGGGTCCCGGCGGTCCGGAGGCGAGGTAGCTGAAGAAGCCGTGCCACTTCTCCCCGATGTCGCCGAGGCCGGTCAGCTGGCCGTAGACGGAGAGCAGTCCGAGGAACACGGCGAGGTCGGGGCTGTGCCGGGTGTCGTGCCGGCGTGCGAGGTCGGCGGTGATGTAGGCGCGCAGCCCGTCCTGGAGCGTGTCGTAGGAGGCGTGGCGCACTCCGTCGAGCGGGTGGTCCAGGGCGTCGAGGTCGAGCCGGTCGGCGGGGTCCGGGACCGCCGAGGCGACGAGGGCCGCGAGCTCGGGGCTGCCGGGCTCGGCGACGGCGTACTTCTCCTCGAAGTCGCCCCGGTCCACGGAGGTGCGCTCGGGGTGGGCGGTGAAGAGCCGGTGGTAGTGGGCGTGGCCTAGCTCCTTGGCGACGAGCGGCCACACATCGCGCCGGAAGTCGACGGGGCCGGGCCGGTCGAGGATCTCCGCCACCTGTGCCGGGCCGAAGTGGTGGGGCAGGGGCGGCCGTTCGCCCTGCCAGGTGTAGCCGATCTTGGAGTGGTAGGGGACGCCGCGCCGCGATCCGACGTGGAGGACGGGCTCCTGCCCGGAGGGCACGTAGACCCCGTTCTCGTGCCGTCCGCCGCGTCCCTCGGTGAGCAGCACCATCAGGTCGATGAAGGCGAGTCCGAATCCGCGCACGATGACGGGTTCGCCC
The DNA here is from genome assembly GCF_053593715.1 of Streptomyces sp. NPDC002125. Taxonomy (NCBI): domain Bacteria; kingdom Bacillati; phylum Actinomycetota; class Actinomycetes; order Kitasatosporales; family Streptomycetaceae; genus Streptomyces; species Streptomyces sp. NPDC002125. Next base: position 157,188 of record NZ_JBSFDD010000014.1, read on the forward strand.
GGCCGGAGTGCCGAGAGGTCGCTGTCGGCGGTGAAGTCGGGCGGCAGGTGCACCAGCCCGTGGCGCGCGGCGAAGGCGGCCAGTTCCCGCTGCTCCGTGGGGAGTTCGGCGTCCAGATGGCCGACGGTGAGGACGACCAGGTCGGCGGCGAGCGGCTCGGCGCGGCCCTCGATCCAGACCTTCTGGCGGCCGTCGCGGGGGCCCTGGACGCGCAGGGCGGTGCCCCGGTGCTCGTGGACGGTGATGCCGGGCGGCAGCGCGGCGAGCGCCTGCTCGTACACCCAGCGCAGATAGGCGCTCTGGAGCCGCCGGCTGGGGAAGTCCTGGCCGCCGAGGCCGTGGATCTCCTCCAGCACCTCCGGTCCGGCGACGGCGGCCGTCCGCCCCTCGCGGACGTCCCCGGCCCAGGTGTGCAGGTCGGGGCCGGGGATCACCGGGCCGTCCAGCTGGACGGTGTCGTCGGTGAACATCGTGACGTCCTCGGCCATGGAGTTCATCCGGAGCAGCGGGGACTGGTCCTCCCGCCAGATCCGGCCGCCGCCCGGCGGGTACGGGTCGACGAGGTGGAGGTCCAGGGGCAGGCCGTCGTAGAGCTCGGCGGCGTTGGCGGCTATGCGTTCGACGACTCCGGTGCCGCGCGGTCCCGCGCCTATGACGACGAGCGTCGGTGTGGTGCTCATCGGGCGTCCGCCGTGCCGCGTGCGTAGTGGCGTTCGACGTAGTACTGGCCGAGGGAGAGCAGCGAGGTGACGGCCACGTACCAGAGGGTGGCGACGAGCAGCAGCGGGATGACCTCGTACGTGCGGTGGTAGACGAGCTGGACCGAGTAGAGCAGGTCCTGCACGGCGATGATGCTGACGATCGAGGTGCCCTTCAGCGTCCCGATCAGCATGTTCCCCGCGGGCGGGACGATGGAGCGCATGGCCTGCGGGAGCACGATGCGGCGCAGACGCCGCCAGGGCCCGAGGCCGAGCGACTGGGCCGCCTCCAGCTGTCCGCGCTCCACGGAGAGGATGCCGCCGCGGACCACTTCGGCGGCGTACGCGGCCTCGTGGAGCGTCAGTCCGATGATGGCGACGGTCACGGGCCCGAGCAGGTCGACGGTGTCGACGCCGAGGATCCGCGGGTACAGGGCGCCGATGTTGAACCAGAAGAGCAGCTGGACCAGGATCGGGGTGGACCTGAACAGCCAGATGTAGCCCCAGCTCACCGCCTGGAGGACGGGGTTCCCCGAGAGCCTGAACACCGCGAGCAGGGTGCCGATGGCGAAGCCGAGCACCATGACGAGGCCGGTGAGCCACAGGGTCAGGCCGAGGCCTCGCAGCACGGAGCCGGTCGTGAGGTAGGTGCCCACGACGTCCCACTGGAAGGCGTCGTTGCGCACGACGGAGACGAGGGCGCCCGCGAGCAGGACCAGGACGGCGACTGCCGCTGCCCAGCGGCCTGTTCGGCGTACGGGCACGATGCGCGGGACGGGGTCCCCGGTGTCCTTGCGGGGCGGGGGCGCGAGCGGGGAGGGAAGGCTGTCTGTCTGCGCGGACATGCGAAGGCTCCGTGGATGCAGAGATCGAACACGGGGCGTGCCTTCAGCGCGGAACACGACGTGGACCGGGCCCCTCAGCGCCGGTCCGCTCTTGAGAAAAGCCCCAACGGGCTGTGTTGTCAAGCCTGTCCACAGTGTGAGCCGTACGTCTCACCTCGGTTGACGTGCAACCGGATGCCTGTTCCACTTGGGCCATGCATGCGCAGCAGTGGCTGGTCACCCGCTCCCACATCGACTTCGGTCGCGTGTGGTCCTCTTCCTGTTGAGCTGACCCCCTGCGTCTGCCCCACCCCCGCTCGCGCCCCGCTGGGCGCTTGAGCACCTTCCCCCGCGTTCCTTCGCGTACACGACGTCGCTCCGCCCTCCCCTCGCACCGCTGATCTCCCGCCCCGCCGCTCCGTGCTGCCGCAGCACGCGAGCGCGGTCGACGAACCCGGAGAAACTCCGCCATGCCCCGAACCCGGCACACCGCTGCCTTCGCACTGATCACCGTGGCCACCCTGACCCTGACCGCATGCGGCTCGGGTGACCCGGCGGCCGCCCCGGCCGGAGCGGGTTCCGCGGGAAGGGGGAAGACCCCGGCCACCGATGTGGTCTCGGCGGTGAAACGGAACGACGCCGCGGCCGGGCTGCTCCCCGCCGGGGTCCGGTCCTCGGGCACCCTCTCCCTCGCGTCCAGCGTGGGCGCCCCGCCCGGAGCGTTCTACGAGGCGGACGGGAAGACGCTCGCGGGCGCGGACATCGACTTCGCGGACGCGGTGGCCAAGGCGCTGGGGCTGAAGCTGAAGCGCGAGGTCGCCTCCTTCGAGGCGATCCTGCCGGCCCTCGGCAGCGGGAAGTACGAGGTGGGCACGGGCAACTTCGGGGTCACCGACGAGCGCCGGAAGACGATCGACTTCGTGACGTACATCAACGACGGGCAGGGCTTCGCCGTCCGTGACGACAGCGATCTGAAGGAGGTCACCGATCTCACGCAGCTCTGCGGTCTGACCGTCGGCACCGGCGCCGGGACCACCTTCGAGGCGACCCTGGAGGAGAACAAGCACGTCTGCGGCGACGCGGGCAAGGAGGCGTACGAGGTCAGGACGTACGCCGATCAGGCCGCCGTCTGGAGCTCGCTCCAGCAGGGCCGCAGCGATGTGCTGATGTCGACGATCAACGGACTGCGCTACGCGGTGGCCCAGCTGGACGGGCTGCGCTTCCTCAACGAGTACAAGCGGCTCGACGTCGGCTTCGCCTTCAAGAAGGGCACCCCGCTGGCGCCCGCCTTCCAGGCCGCGGTCAACGGCCTCAAGGAGGACGGGACCTACGACCGCATCCTGAAGAAGTGGGGCACGGAGAAGTCGGCGATCGAGACCTCCCAGATCTCGCCGCCCGAGATCAGGTGATCCCGGCGGGTGCGGAGCGCGCCCCCCGGCCTCAGCAGTCGCACCCGCAGTCGCAGCAGCCGCCGTCACCGCAGCAGTTGCTGCAGCAGTCGCAGGCATCGCAGCAGTCCCCGCAGTCGCACTTGTGGCAGAGCCCCTCGCGTTCCTGACCGCTCCACGGGTCGTGGAAGCTCCCGGAGCAGCAGAGCTGGCAGGTGCAGGCGAGCCCGGCCCAGACCAGGCAGCCCGCGAGGAGGCCGCGCCGGTTGCGGGGCGGCTCGGGCGGGAGCGGCGGTCCGGGCGGGGAGGAGGGTCCGCCCGGGGCGTACGGGTTGCCGGGCGGCGGCCCGAAGCTCCCCTCCGGCTGCCCGCCCGGGCGGTGCGAGCAGGACGCCGGACCGAAGGCCCGGTCCACCGAGCGCCGCAGCTCGTGCACCAGGAGCACATGCGCCAGGGTGCCGTCGGTGAATTCCGCGTCCCGGAGCGCGAGGCGCACCCCGTGCAGCGCGTCGTCGCACAGCCGGCGGGCCTCCGGGAGCGTGGTGCCGGTCGCGGTGAGCGGGTTCCAGGCACCCGACGCGGCGTCGGCCTCCCGGTCCTCCACGGCGTCCAGGAGGTGCGCGAGCCGTCCGAAGAGCCGGCCGGCCTCGGCGAGCGGCTCGGCGTTCCCCGGCCTGCCCGCGAGGACGGCGGTGTGCGCGAAGGCCGCGGCCGTCGCCGTCTCGGTGGGTTCGGTGACCGCCAGCAGCGGGGTTCCCGGTCCGGCGAGCGACTCGATTCCGGTCTGCCGGTCGACGGCGTCGACCAGGACCGCCGTGTCGAAGCCCAGCTCGGCCCCGGTGCGCGCCCCGGCCCTGTCCCAGCCCGCGGCGACCCTGCGTGCCGCGGCGGCGACCGGGCGGCGCTTCAACAGCCCGTCACCGTCGGCGACATGGTCGCGGACCTTGGCGGAGGCCAGCACGAGCGACACGGCGGCGGCCAGCCTGGCCCCCTCGCCGCGCGCGACCGGCGCCGTGCGCATCGAGCGCAGGGGGCAGGGGCCCGCGGTGCGCCGCTGCCCACCGGAGCGCGGGGACTGAGCCTCCGTCAGGACCGAGACGATCAGGCCGTCGTAGTTGGTCACGATCCGGGCGAACTGCCCGTGATCCGCGCGCAGCGCGAGACAGAGCCCGCAGAGATGGGCCATCCACTCGGCCTTGAGCCCTTCGGACAGCCGATGGGTGCAGGGCCTGACGATTCCGAACACGACGATCCCCCGAGAGCCGTTCAACCGATGCCGCGGCACTCGTGCGCCCGCGCGGCGTGCATCGTACCGAGCTCTCCGTTCACCCGTACGCACGCCATGTCACCCGTACGGCCCGGCGCATCATATTTTCCTTTTGCAACCCCCCTTATGCGGGAGGAACCCTGACGAATCGCCACATGCTCTGCACCAGTAGCGTCACGAATCGCGTGCGCGCCGCCTATCCCCTTGGCGCTGTATCCGCATCATGGACGACCATAGGGATAGGAAAGAGATGCGGAACACGAACGAACCGCGGTGAGAGGAGGCGTCCATGGGATCGGTGCGCAAGGCGAGTGCCTGGCTGGGCCTCGTGGAGGACAACGACGAGCGGTACTACGACGACGAGTACTCCGAGGAGGCGGAGACCGGCACCGGCCAGGCCTGGGTGACCGACCCCCGCGTCCAGGTGGCGTCCGAGAAGGCCGAGGACACGGGCCGCCGGATCGCCACCGTCACCCCCGACAGCTTCCGGGACGCCCGTGGGATCGGCGAGCTCTTCCGGGACGGCGTGCCCGTGATCGTCAACCTGACGTCCATGGACCCCACCGACGCGAAGCGCGTCGTGGACTTCGCCGCGGGGCTGACCTTCGGGCTGCGCGGCTCCATCGAGCGTGTGGCGACCAGAGTCTTCCTGCTGACTCCCGCCCACACCCAGGTGGTGACCGGCGAAGCCGCCGGCCGGCCCGCCGACGGCTTCTTCAACCAGAGCTGAGCGGGGCGCTCGCCGGAGAGCCCTACCGGAAAGCGTCCAGGCCGGTGAGCGCCTTGCCCAGCACGAGCTGGTGCATCTCCACGGTTCCCTCGTAGGTGAGCACCGACTCCAGATTCGTCGCATGCCGCATCACCGGATATTCCAGCGAGATTCCGTTGGCACCGAGGATCGTCCGCGAGGTGCGGCAGATCTCGATCGCCTCCCGCACGTTGTTGAGCTTTCCGAAGCTGACCTGCTCCGGGCGGAGCCTGCCCGTGTCCATCCGGCGGCCCAGATGGTGGGCGAGCAGAATTCCCTTGTGGAGTTCCAGGGCCATGTCCGCGAGCTTGGCCTGGGTGAGCTGGAATCCGCCGATCGGCCTGCCGAACTGCTCACGGGACTTCGCGTAGTCCAGCGCCGCCTCGAAGCTGGCGCGTGCCGCGCCCATGGCTCCCCAGACGATGCCGTAGCGGGCGTGGCCGAGGCAGCTGAGCGGGCCGCGCAGCCCCGTGACCCCGGGCAGGACGGCGTCGGCGGGCAGCCGCACACCGTCCATGACCAGCTCACTGGTGACCGAGGCGCGCAGCGACCACTTGTGCCTGATCTCCGGCGCGGAGAAGCCGGGGCTGCCCGTCGGCACGACGAATCCACGGATGCCGGACCCGCCGTCGCCCTCGTCGGTCTGCGCCCAGACGACGGCGACCCCGGCGACCGATCCGTTGGTGATCCACATCTTGCGGCCGGTGAGGATCCAGTCGTCGCCGTCCCGTTTCGCGTACGTCCGCATCGCGGCGGGGTCCGAGCCGTGGTCCGGTTCGGTGAGGCCGAAGCAGCCGATGGTCTCGCCGGCCGCCATGCCGGGCAGCCACCGCTGCTTCTGCTCCTCGGAGCCGAAGCGGTGGATGGCGTACATGGCGAGGGAGCCCTGCACGGAGACGAGTGAGCGGATCCCGGAATCGGCGGCCTCCAGCTCCAGACAGGCCAGACCGTACTGCACGCTGCTCGCCCCCGCGCAGCCGTAGCCCTGGAGGGACATACCCAGGGCTCCGAGCGAGCCGAGCTCGCGGGCGAGCCCCCGGATGCCGGGGAGCTCGCCCTTCTCGTACCACTCGGCGATGTGCGGGAGAACCCGGTCGGCGGCCCAGGTGCGCACGGTGTCGCGGATCGCGAGGTCCTCCGGGGCGAGGAGGTCGTCGACGCCGAGGGGGTCGCGCGGATCGAAGGGCGGGAGCTTCTGCTTCGAGGACTCGGTGGTGGACAAGGGTGCCTCCGGCGGCTCGCACGGTACGGAAACGCGCCACCGTACTGAAACTAGCAGTGGTAGTTATGGCGCCCCGCCGACGTTACGGCTCAGTGTGCGGCCCGTCCAGAGCCGGTGGCCTCCGCAGGCTCGCGCCGCACGGGACGCGGCAGCCGCTTCGGCGCAGTGGTCTCCCGGCGGGTTCCGGACACGGCAGCGTCCGGCCCGCCCGCCTGTGCGGGAACCTCGGCGACCGGCTCCCGGCAGGCCGTGACGGCGGGCGGGCACTCCATGACGCGCGGTAGCCGCAGCGCCGCCAGCGCCCCGAGCAGCAGCAGGCCCGCGCTGACCAGCAGCGTGAGGTGCAGACCGTCGACGAAGGCGTGCCGGGCCGTGTCGCGCAGCAGCTCCCCCATCGGCCCGCCCAGCCGCCCGGCCACCTGGTACGCCTCGCCCAGCGAATGCGAGGCCGCCGATCCGGCGGACGCGGGCACGCCCTCCTCGTGGAGCCGGGAGAGTCCGGGCGCGTAGGCGGCGTTCATGACGCTGCCGAGCAGCGCGATCCCCAGGCCGGCGCCCAGCTGGTAGGAGGTCTCGCCGATCGCGGCGGCCCCTCCCGCGCGCTCGGCGGGGGCCTCGCTCAGCATCGACTCGTACGCCCCGAACAGCGTGGACTGGAGCCCGAAGCCGAGCAGCACGAAACCGGTGGTGAGCAGCACGGGCCGGTCGTGCTGGCCCATCAGGGTCAGCAGGAGCACCGAGGCAGCGGTGAGCACGAAGCCCCAGCCGACCATCCGGCGCGGCCCGATCCTGCTCAGGGTGTACGAGCCGGTGGCGCCCGCGGCCATCGCGGCGAAGGTGAGCGGCAGCAGCCGCAGACCGGTCTCCAGCGGACTGAGGTCCAGGACCAGCTGGAGGTACTGGACGGCGATCAGCTCCAGGCCGACCAGGGCCAGCATGGCCAGCACGATGCAGCCGACGGCGGTGGTGAAGGCGGGCCGGGAGAACATCGCGATGTCGATCAGCGGATGCGCGCGCCGGCGCTGCCTGCGCACGAAGAGGGTGAGCAGCGCCGCCCCGGCGAGCAGCGGGACGAGGGTGGCGGGGTTCAGCAGTCCCTCGCCGCCGCCGATCCGCTTGATGCCGAGGACGACGCCGAGCACGCCCGCCGCGGCCATCAGCGCGCCGAGCACGTCCCAGGGGCCGTCCTCCGCCCCGCGCGACTCGGGCAGCAGCCAGCGTCCGACGGGGAGTATCACGGCCATGAGCGGGATGTTGATCAGGAAGACCGAGCCCCACCAGTAGTGCTCGACGAGGAATCCGCCGATGACCGGCCCGGTCGCGGCACCCACCGCGGCCACCGCGGTCCATACCCCGATGGCCAGGGCCCGCTCGCGCCGGTCCGGGAAGACCTGGCGGAGTATCGACAGCGTGGCCGGCATGATCATCGCGCCGCCCACACCGAGCAGCGCGCGGGCCGCGATCAGCACACCGGGGCTGTCGGCCGCCGCCGCGACGGCGGAGGCGATCCCGAAGATCGCGTAGCCGAAGAGAAGGACGCGGCGTCTGCCGATCCGGTCACCGAGCGTGCCGAAGAGGATCAGCAGCGAGGCGCAGACCAGCGGGTAGGCGTCCACGATCCAGAGCAGGCCGACGGCGCTGGGCCGCAGGTCCTCGGTGACGGCGGGGACGGCGACGTGCAGCACGGTCGCGTCGAGCGCGACCAGCAGAAGACTGAGGCAGAGGACGACCAGGACGACCCAGCGGTTGGCACCGTCGGCTGCAGCGCGCAGCCTGCTCACGGCCGTGGACGTCCCAGTCATGTACGTACCTCCCACAATGTGTCCCTCGCGCTCGGCAGACCTGCTGGGGTCCGTTCCGGCACCCCCGGGCCCGGCATCGACGGGCGAGTGAGCCGCCAGAGTACGCGAGTTCCAGATGGTCACACGTGGTGCAGCTCATACGTTCACGGGCCACCGAGTGTGGCGTACACCACTTCACCGCGTACGCGGGGTGACGTCTCCGCCGCCACGCCGGAGGCCCCGCCGGACGGCCGGGCATCGTCCCGCCCCTGCCCCGAATGGCCCCGCGCACAGTCGGCGGTGTCACGCCGCATCGCTTTCTTCGACGGTCAAACATTTCTGCGATTAATGCGGGGAACGAATAGCCGGAGGGGTCGAAACGATTCCCCGGAGCAGAGGTAATAGATGCCTGTCTGAGACAAAGTCCACATCACATCGTCATCACAAAGACGCGGGATCGGCCGGATCACACACTCACTCGCTGTAACGTCCATTGCGTGCGTACCGACATCTTTGCCCGTCTGGACCGGGAGCCGGAACCGCCGAAGATAGAGACCCCGCGGATGAGTCGTCACCGCATCGCTCTCTTCGGCGGGACTTTGGCGTTCTATGTCGCCATCGTCGTTGCCGTGCTGGTCTCGTCCTGGCTGGTGGCCCTCGACTGGAAGGTCATGCTGTTCCGGCCCTATCAGCAGTGGCCGGAACTCCACGCCTTCCTCGACTACTACGTCGTGCTCGGCCAGCGTGGCCCCACGGCCGTGATGGTCGCCTCCTGGCTCGGCTGGCGCTCCTGGCGCCAGCACACGCTGCGCCCGCTGCTCACGCTGGGCGCCTCCCTGCTGCTGCTCAACCTGTCGGTGGGCGCGGTCAAGCTCGGCCTGGGGCGGCTCGGCCCTCACTACGCCACTCAGATCGGCTCGGCGGAGCTCTTCGCCGGCGGCGATATATTTCCTTCCGGGCACACCGCCAATGCCGTGGTGACCTGGGGAATCCTCGCCTATCTGGCCACCACCCCGCGCGCGAGGCGCTATCTGTCGGCCCTGTCGGCGTTCGTCTCCCTCGGCGTGGGGCTCACCACCGTCTACATCGGCACCCACTGGCTCAGCGACGTCCTGCTGGGCTGGGCGGCCGGGCTGCTGATCCTGCTGGCCCTGCCGTGGTTCGAGCCGCTGATCACGCGCGCCGAGGTACTGATCCTCTCGGTGCGCGAGCAGTGGCGGGCGCGCCGCAGGCTGCGGGCGTCCGCTCCGGCCGCCCCCGCGGCACCCGAGCCCGTCATGCTCCCGCAGTCGCTGAGCGGCGGGACGGGCGCCGAGGGAGCCCTGGAGGCGGTGAGCGTCGAGCCGGTGCCGGAGGCGCAGGGCGCCACCGGCCACCCGGGCGCCCGCGCCAGGGCTCACCAGGCGCATCCCGTGCGCTCGGAGCGGACACCGGTCACCCCCGCGGGCTCGCGCCGTCCGCCGCACGCGGACCGTGCCCCGCGGAGCAACGGGACGCAGGCCCGCCCGGTGGCGGGCGGCTCGGTCGCCCCCTGACCTGCCCGGACAGCACACGGCGAAGGCCCCGACAATCCGTCGGGGCCTTCGTCGTGCGGGGGGTTCTCAGCCGACCCAGCAGCGGGTCACGGTCGCGGCGTCCACCTCGAAGTTGATGCGTCCGCCGCGGAACTCCATGGTGATCACGGTGCCCGGCGGCAGGGCCCGGACCGTGCTCCAGCCACGGGCTCTGGCCTGCCGCTCCGCGGCCTCGGCGTCGAGGCCGACGTACGACTCGGGAGCGTCGTCCGGCTGGGCGGGAAGGTTCGGTAGAGGTGCCATACCTCTCACCGTAGGCCGTCACGGACCGGGGCGGAAGCGATCACGCTCACGGATGCCGGAGCAACCCCATGTACCCCGGCGGTCACGCTTGTGTCACAGGATCCCCACGCGCGTTTACTCCGCGGCACTTCACCCGAACGGACAGCCGGAACGCCCGGAAACCGGAATTCACCCGCTCACGGAATGGGCACCCCGGCGCCCTTCGGCATGAAATTGCACACGGGCCGCCGTCACGCGCCACGGCTTTTCCAGGCAGCGCAGAATGGAGAATATACGACCACGCAACCTGGAATTCACTCGCCCTTATACCACCCTTACTCCCCGCCGCCCCGCGCCCGCGCCTCCCTCACCGGAGAGCGGCCCCGTACCGCCGGACCATGCGGAATGGAACGGTCCGGGACGCGGGGCGCCGGGCGCCCGGACGGCGGTCCGGGCGCCCCCGGTTCAGGCCCTTCCGCGGCGGATCGCCGAGGAGGCCAGGTAACGCAGTGCGTACGCCCCGTCCAGCGCGCTGCCCCTGGAACGGTGCAGCGCGTTGCGCAGCGCGCCCTGCGAGCGGCCCCGCGATCCCCGCGCGGCCAGCTCGGTGAAGAGCTTCTCGTGCCGCTCGGCGATCGGTGCGGGATCGAAGCGCGCGGCGGAGACCCGCGCGGCGCGTCCCATCCGGTGCCGCAGCCCGTCGTCGTCGATCAGGCCGAGCAAGGCCTTGGCGAAGGCCCCGGTGTCGCCCAGCGGCACCAGCAGTCCGTCGGTCCCGTCGTCGATGATCTCGGCGGGTCCGTGCGGGCAGTCGGTGGAGACGACCGGCACCCCGCAGCGCATCGCCTCCACGATGGTCATGCCGAACGACTCCCGCTCGGAGGTCACGGCGGCGATGGATGCCTTGGGCCACTCCTTCTCCATCGGATCGGCCGAGCCCATGAGCCGCACCCGCTCCCGGAGGCCCAGCTCCTCGACCAGCGCGCGCAGCGGCCGCTGCTCGTTGCCCGACGCGTCGCCGGCGCCGTAGATCCGCAGCCGCCACTCGGGACGTGCGGCCGCGATCTCGGCGAAGGCCCGGATCAGTACGTCGTAGCGCTTGACCCGGTGCAGCCGGCCGGCCGCCACGATCCACTTGGCGTCGCAGTCGGCGGGCGGGCCGTCCGGCTCGGGCACGCTGTTCGGGATGGCCTCCACACGCACGCCGGGCAGCCGCAGCCTGGCGCGGTAGTCCCTGGCGTCGGCAGAGGTGACGGTCGTGACCGCGTCGAGCAGTTCGTACCGGTGGCTCATCTCCCGGCGCAGCCGGTAGCTGTGGCTCTCCAGCGTGAGGTGCTCCTGGCCGACGCGCACCGGCCCGCGCCGCGCCTGCCTGCTGATGTGGATGTTGAGTCCGGGACGTGTACCGACGACGACGTCGGCCTCGACCGCCCCCAGATGGGCCGCGATGCGCCTGTCGGTGAGCCTGCTGTACTGCCGGTGCCTGGTGTCGCCGCGCGGGAAGACCGAAGCCTGTTTCGCGTGTTCGGCGTGGTCCCCCTCGTATCCGGGACTCGACTTCCGCAGATCGACGAGGTGCCTCATGCGTACGCCGCCCGGTGCGCCGAGCGCCGGGTCGTCCCGGTGCCGGAAGACGGAGACGATCTCGACGTCGTGCTGCTCGGCCAGGGTCCCCGCGAGCGTGAAGGTCGTACGGATCGTTCCCCCGATGCCGTACGCATTATGGAGCAGAAATGAAATATGCATTACGTAGTCGTTTCCCCTGTTCGACTGGTCTGCGTCGGACCTTACGTGGCGTCAGGAAGGGGCACAGCTTTCGCACAGGAGTCGCACAAAGCCGTGACGTTTCGAACTGGCACACGCACACCAGGGGCCCACAGGCGGAATGTCCGGCTCCGAGTCTCTTTCTCGATCTGTCGGTGCATCGGCCCGCCGGTTCCCCCGCTTTAATCTCCCGATTCGCGCGTGACCCAGGCCCCGGGTCGTCCGTTGTCTCTTCATGAGCCGGGAACCGCCCGGCCCACGCACCGAGTTCGAGGAGCCACCCGTGCCGCGCATGCTCGACGTCAGCGAGGACGTACGTGCCGAGATCGGCGACGCCGAAGCCGACCGGCTGCTCGTCGGCGACAGTGCCCCAGGCAGTTACGACTGCACCTCCTGCCGCACTCCCGGCGACTCCGACCAGGAACGCACCAGCACGGTGCTGTTCGTGGGCGACGAGACCGCCGTGCTCGCCTTCGCCCACGCGACCTGCATCCCCTCGCAGGTCGTCCAGGTCGCGGAGGACCAGCTCCAGGGCGCCGTGCGGTCCATCACCGGCAGCGAGCCACAGAATCCGGAGGGCCTCATGCCCGAACAGGCTGTCCTCGGCATCACCAGCGGTCTTGTCCTGATCGAGGACGACCTCCGTCCGGCCCTGGTCGTCGAACCGACGGGGCCGATCGCGCGTCCCGGCACGGACGGCAGCAGCGGCGACCAGTTCCTCCAGCTGCTGCTGGAGCAGGGCTTCCAGCCCACGCCCCATCTCAACAGGCTGCCCGGGGTGCTCCCCGGCTGGTCGGTGCTGCTCGCCATGGGCCAGCTCCACGCGGTGCTCCAGCCGGGTGCGGGCGGCGGAAGCCCGGTCGCCTGGTGGCAGGCCCATCAGCCGCTCCAGGTCACCGAGGGCTGGCGTACGGCGGCGAACAAGTCGCAGAGCGTGCTCGTCTTCGCCGCACCGGCGGGCTCCATCGGCCAGCAGCCGCGCGAGGACCTGCTCCGGGACGCGCTGGACAAGGCCGCGATCAACGGTCTGCTGGTCGCCGCGACGATGCCGCTGGCCGGGACCTGACGGTGACGGCTCCGCCCTCCCCGGCCCGCCGAACATCGTTTTCTCCGCCCGGCCCGCATCCCACGGGCGGTGAGGTCGTTGGCACCTACGTGCACTCATACGACCCTTCTCGCCAGCAGCAGACCCCCATCCCGGCCATGCGCCCTTCACGGGAGCCGTCGGGCGGCAAGTCCGCGACGCCGATCTACGACGCGCTGTACGCCGAGTACCGCCGCTCGTTCAGGGCGCTTCCCGGGGACCGTACCGGTGAGGAGAATCTGGGCTTCCGGACGTTCGGCATCGGGATGTTCGGCAGCCGCACACCGCTGAGCAGCCGTACGGCGGCGAACGCCCAGGGCAGCCACAGCGCCTCGGGCGGCAATCCGGGTTCCTGGCAGCGGGTCGGACGCCACGCGGGCCGTGGCAGGCCGGCGGCGCTGCCACCCGGGTCGACGGACTCCTGAGGGCGTACGGCGAAGCCCCGGACCCCCCGCACAGAGCGGGTGGTCCGGGGCTTCGCCGTACGCCCTCGGATCACTTCTTGCGGCCGCGCTTCTCGCGGACCCGGACCGAGATGTGCAGCGGAGTCCCCTCGAAGCCGAACTCCTCGCGCAGGCGGCGCTCCACGAAGCGCCGGTAGCCGTGCTCCAGGAAGCCGGAGGAGAAGAGCACGAACCGCGGGGGCTTGGTGCCCGCCTGGGTGCCGAAGAGGATGCGGGGCTGCTTGCCGCCGCGCACCGGGTGGGGGTGGGAGGCGACGATCTCGCCGAGGAAGGCGTTGAGCCTGCCGGTGGGGACGCGGGTCTCCCAGCCCTCGATGGCGGTCTCGATCGCCGGGACCAGCTTCTCCATGTGCCGGCCGGTGACGGCAGAGACGTTGACGCGCGGGGCCCAGGCGATCTGGGCGAGCTCGGTCTCGATCTCGCGCTCGAGGTAGTAGCGGCGCTCCTCGTCGAGGGTGTCCCACTTGTTGAAGGCGACGACGACGGCGCGGCCCGCCTCCACCGCCATGGTGACGATGCGCTGGTCCTGCACGCTGATCGACTCGCTCGCGTCGATCAGGATGACGGCGACCTCCGCCTTCTCGACGGCGGCGGCGGTGCGCAGCGAGGCGTAGTAGTCCGCGCCCTCCTGGAGGTGGACCTTGCGGCGGATGCCCGCCGTGTCGATGAACTTCCAAGTGGTCCCGCCGAGCTGGATCAGCTCGTCGACCGGGTCGCGGGTGGTGCCCGCCAGGGCGTTGACGACGACGCGGTCCTCGCCCGCGACCTTGTTCAGCAGGGAGGACTTGCCGACGTTGGGGCGGCCGATGAGCGCGATGCGGCGCGGGCCGCCGAGCACGGTGCCGAAGGTCTGCTCGGGGGCCTCGGGCAGGGCTTCCAGCACGGCGTCGAGCATGTCGCCGGTGCCGCGGCCGTGCAGGGAGGAGACCGGGTGCGGCTCGCCGAGGCCCAGCGACCAGAGGGCGGTGGCGTCGGCCTCGCCGCTCTGTCCGTCGACCTTGTTGGCGCACAGGACGACGGGCTTGCCCGCGCGGCGCAGCAGCTTGACGACGGCCTCGTCGGTGTCGGTGGCCCCGACGGTGGCGTCGACCACGAAGACGACCGCGTCGGCCGTCTCGATGGCGTACTCCGCCTGGGCGGCGACGGAGGCGTCGAGGCCCAGCACGTCCTGCTCCCAGCCGCCGGTGTCGACGACCTTGAAGCGGCGTCCGGCCCACTCGGCCTCGTAGCTGACGCGGTCACGGGTGACGCCGGGCTTGTCCTGGACGACGGCCTCGCGGCGGCCGATGATCCTGTTCACCAGGGTCGACTTGCCGACGTTCGGCCGGCCGACGACGGCGAGCACGGGAAGCGGGCCGTGACCGGCCTCACCGATCGCGCCCTCGACCTCCTCGAGGTCGAACCCCTCCTGCGCGGCGAGCTCCATGAACTCCGCGTACTCGGCATCGCCAAGTGCTCCGTGCTCGTGGTCCGAGCCGTCGGAGTGAATCTGGTCGTTCATGAAGTCCGTTCCTCTTTGCATCATCGATGGGCCACGATGGCGCGGCCCACTACTCAGGTCTTGACAGGGCGTCCGGTGAGACGCCTGGCGTTCTCCAGGTGCGCGGTCAGCTCGGCCTGGATACGCAGCGTCGCCTCGTCCAGCACCTTCCTGGTCCGCCGCCCGCTGCCGTCACCGGCCTGGAAGGCGTCCCCGAAGACGACGTCCACCCGGCTGCGCAGCGGGGGCAGTGCTGATATCAACCGTCCGCGCCGCTCGGTGCTTCCCAGGACCGCGACGGGAACGATCGGCGCCCCGCCGCGCACCGCGAAGTACGCGAGCCCCGCACGCAGGGAGGCGAAGTCTCCCTCGCCCCTGGTGCCCTCGGGGAAGATCCCGAGGACCCCGCCGTCCTCCAGCACGCCGAGTGCCTGCGTGATGGCGGTGCGGTCGGCGGTCGTACGGTCCACCTTCAGCTGCCCGATTCCGCGCAGGAACGGGTCGAGGGGGCCGACGAACGCCTCCTTCTTGATCAGGAAGTGGACGGGCCGGGGCGCGGTGCCCATCAGCATCGGCCCGTCGATGTTGTGCGCGTGGTTCACCGCGAGTATGACGGGTCCCGAGGCGGGGACCCGCCACGCGCCGAGCACACGGGGCCTGAACAGCCCGTACATGAGCCCGATGCCGATCCCGCGCCCGACGGCCGCTCCGCGCAGCGTGGGCGCGGCGGTGGCTTCGGTCACTTCGCGGCCTGCTTCTCCCCGACGAGGGTGACGACGCACTCGATGACCTGGGTGAGGGTCAGCTCCGTGGTGTCCACCTCGACGGCGTCGCCCGCCTTGGCGAGCGGCGAGGTCTTGCGGCCGGAGTCGGCGGCGTCCCGCTTGATCAGCGCCTCCTTGGTGGCGGCGAGATCGGAGCCCTTGACCTCGCCGCTGCGGCGGGCGGCGCGCGCCTCCGGGGAGGCGGTCAGGAAGATCTTGATGTCGGCGTCGGGCAGCACGGTCGTGCCGATGTCCCGGCCCTCGACGACGATGCCGCGCTCGGCCTCCTTGGCGATCGAGCGCTGCAGCTCGGTGATCAGGGCGCGCACCTCGGGCACCGCGCTGACGGCGCTGACCTTGGAGGTGACCTCCTGGGTGCGGATCGGGCCGGAGGCGTCCTCGCCGTCGACGGTGATCGTCGGCGCGGACGGGTCCGTGCCGGAGACGATGACCGGCTTGGCGGCGGCCGTGGCGATCGCCGCCGGGTCCTGCACGTCGATGCCGTTGTTCAGCATCCACCAGGTGATCGCGCGGTACTGGGCGCCGGTGTCCAGGTAGCTCAGGCCGAGCTGGGCGGCGACGGCCTTGGAGGTGCTCGACTTGCCCGTGCCGGAGGGGCCGTCGATGGCGACGATCACTGCGGCCGGGGCGGTCCGGGCGGCGGCGCTTACGGTTTCCACGGTGGTGGACACCTTCCTGGTACGCGGGGGCGGGCTGAGCGGGGCAGGGCAGACCGGGGCGCCCTCCCCACAAGGTTACCGAGTGCGCGAAGCGCGTTTGCACCCCTGTCTCCGGGGCCCGCCCCGTGCGCTCCTCACGGGCGGATCGACCAGCCCCGCTCCCTGAGGGCGGCGCTCAGCGCGGGTGCGGCGCTCGGCTCGACCATCAGCTGGACCAGTCCGGCCTGCTGGCCGGTGGCGTGCTCGATGCGGACGTCCTCGATGTTGACCCCGGCCTTGCCCGCGTCGGCGAAGATCGCGGCCAGCTCGCCCGGCCGGTCGCTGATGAGCACGGCGACGATCTCGTACGACGCCGGGGCGGCCCCGTGCTTGCCCGGCACCCTGACGCGGCCCGCGTTGCCCCGGCGCAGGACGTCCTCGATGCCTTCGGTGCCGCTGCGGCGCTTGTCCTCGTCGCCGGACTGCAGGCCGCGGAGCGCCCGTACCGTCTCGTCCAGGTCGGCGGCGACGCCGGCCAGCACGTCGGCGACCGGGCCGGGGTTGGCGGAGAGGATCTCCACCCACATCCGGGGGTCGGACGCGGCGATGCGGGTGACGTCCCTGATGCCCTGCCCGCAGAGGCGTACGGCGGTCTCGTCGGCCTCCTCCAGCCGGGCCGCGACCATCGAGGAGATCAGCTGCGGGGTGTGGGAGACCAGGGCGACGGCGCGGTCGTGGGCGTCGGCGTCCATGACGACCGGGACGGCGCGGCAGAGCGCGACCAGTTCCAGCGCCAGGTTGAGGACCTCGGTGTCGGTCTCCCGGGTCGGGGTCAGGACCCAGGGCCGGCCCTCGAAGAGGTCGGCGGTTGCGGCGAGGGGGCCGGAGCGCTCCTTGCCCGCCATGGGGTGCGTACCGATGTACGGCGCGAGGTCGACGCCGAGCGCCTCCAGCTCGCGGCGCGGGCCGCCCTTGACGCTGGCGACGTCGAGGTAGGCACGGGCGACCCCGTCGCGCATGGCCCTGGCGAGCACGGACGCGGTGTGGGCGGGCGGTACGGCGACGACCGCCAGGTCGACGGGGCCCTCGGGGGCCTCGTCGGTGCCGGCTCCGAGCGCGGCGGCGGTCTGCGCCGAGGAGGCGTCGCTGTCGGCCAGGTGCACCTGGATGCCGCGCCCCGCCAGGGCGAGGGCCGCGGAGGTCCCGACCAGGCCGGTTCCGATGACGAGGGCTGTTCTCACTGGGCGATGTCCTTGCGCAGGGCGCCGGTGGCGCCGAGGTAGACGTGGTTGATCTCGGCCTTGGAGAGATACGTCTCCACATGGGCGAGGATGCGGACCACGCGGGGCATGGCCCCCGTGATGTCGAGTTCCTGCGCGCAGATCAGCGGTACGTCGACGATGCCCAGGCCCCGGGCGGCCGCCGCGGGGAAGTCGCTGTGCAGGTCGGGGGTGGCCGTGAACCAGACGCTGATCAGGTCGTCGGCGACGAGCTGGTTGCGCTCCAGGACCGCGGTGAGGAGCTCGCTCACCCGCTCGTCCATGTGCCCGGCCTCGTCCCGATCCAGCTGGACTGCCCCACGGACCGCTCGTACCGCCACGTCGTACCCCTCGTCGCCTCGTGCTGCGTGCCCTTTCAGCCTAGAGGGGCGGCGGGAGGCGTGGTCACCCCGCTCTGTCCGTGAGACGCGGCGGGTGCCCGCCTCCCGGGGGATTCCCCGCGCGGAACGCGGCGATGGCGGCAGGCTCCCGGGCGCGGTGGCTTCGCCGGGGCGGCCGGGGGCGCCACGATGCCTCTCAGCGACCACCACACGAGGAGAGCCATGAACGCACGACGCAGGACGGTCCTGGCCGCGGGGACGGCGGGAGCCGCGGCCCTCGTGACCGGCTGCGGCTCGTCGGACGGCGACGGGGGCGGCGACGAGAGCTCCGCCCCCGCGTCCGACGGCGCGGAACTGACCAGCACCTCCGACGTCCCGGCCGGCGGCGGCACGATCTTCAAGGAGCAGAAGATCGTGGTGACCCAGCCGGCCGACGGTGAGTTCAAGGCCTTCTCGGCAGTGTGCACCCACGCGGGCTGCATCGTCTCGACGGTCGAGAACGGCACGATCAACTGCGCGTGCCACGGCAGCCGGTTCAGCATCACGGACGGGGCCGTCGAGCAGGGCCCGGCGACACGCGCGCTGCCCGCCGAGAAGATCACCGTGGACGGGGACAGCATCCGTCAGGGCTGAGGGCCGTCCGGCCGGAAAAAGGGGCGCGGCCGTCGGCGGGACTGCGTACGCTCGCGCGAATGATCACCCCTGACGGCACACGGCTCGTGCGGGATCACACCGTCTACTCCTGTGTGATGGGCTCGCGCGCCTTCGGACTGGCCACCGAGGACAGCGATACGGACCGGCGTGGGGTCTTCCTCGCGCCGACACCGCTGTTCTGGGGCTTCACCAAGCCGCCGACCCATGTCGAGGGGCCGGCGGACGAGCAGTTCTCCTGGGAGCTGGAGCGCTTCTGCGAGCTCGCGCTGCGGGCGAATCCCAATGTGCTGGAGTGCCTGCACTCGCCGCTGGTGGAGCACGCCGACGCCACGGGCCGCGAGCTCGTCGCTCTGCGCGCGGCCTTCCTGTCACGTCAGGCCCACACCACGTTCGTGCGCTACGCACTGGGCCAGCGGCGGAAGCTGGAGGCGGATGTCCGCCTCCACGGCGAGCCGCGCTGGAAGCACGCGATGCACCTGCTGCGGCTGCTGGAGAGCTGCCGGGACCTGCTGCGTACGGGCGAGCTGGTGATCGACGTGGGCGACCGGCGGGAGCATCTGCTGGCGGTGAAGCGGGGCGAGGTCCCGTGGGACGAGGTGGAGCGCGCGATGACGCGGCTGGCGCAGGAGAGCGACGAGGCCGCCACCCGGTCCCCGCTGCCCCTGGAGCCGGACCGGGAGCGCGTGGAGGCCTTCCTGGTCCGTACCCGGAGGGCCTCGGCGGGGTAGGTCAGCCCGCGTCCGCCGGGCGGCGGGCCAGCCAGAGCCGGCGCGTGGAGCGGACGACGAGGTCGTCGCGGTGGCGCACGTCCTGCGGGCCGCCGTCGAGGAGGGCGCCGAGCGCGGCGAGGTCCGCGGGCTCGGCCACTCCGTCGAGGGCCCCGCGGATGCGGCCCAGCACGACGTGGGCGTACCGGCCCGCGGAGGGCGGGAGCGGGGCGCGCACCTCCAGCGCCTCCACGTGCTCCTGCTCGACCGTGAGGCCGGCGGCGGCCAGCAGGGCGCCCCAGTCGGCGCCCAGGTGCGGCACCTGTCGCGCGTGCAGCCCGTCCAGCGCCTCCCGGCAGCGCGCTTCCAGTCCCGGGCGGCCGGGCGCCGCGTCCTCCGGCAGGAAGTGTGGCATCCCGTCCATCTCGGCGACGGCCAGCAGGCCGCCGGGGCGCAGCGCGGCGCGGACCCCCGCGAGCGCCGCGGCGGGGTCGTCCACGTGGTGCAGGGAGGCCGAGGCCCAGACGAGGTCCGCGTCCTCGATGCCGCCGAGCCCGGCTCCGGCGTCCGTCTCCAGGGTGCGTACCCGGTCGCCCAGGCCCTTGGCACGGGCGGTCTCCTCGATCAGGGCCAGCATCTCCGGGGAGTTGTCGACGGCGGTCACCCTGGCGCCGGGGAACCGCTCCAGCAGCGCGAAGGTGCCGGTGCCGGTGCCCGCGCCGAGGTCCACCACGTGGGCGGCCCCGGGCCCTGCGGCGTCGGCGACCCGGGCGGTCACCGAGGTGAGGTACGGGGCGAACAGCTCCGCGTCGAGATCGAGCACCGCGGCGAGGGCGTCCTGCGCGCCGGGGGTCCCGTGATCGTGGCCGTGATCGTGGTGGTCGCCGTGGTGACGGGCGCCATGGCCGTGCCCGGCGTGAAGGGCCGCGCCGTGCTGCTGTCCCGGGGCGTGGGGGTGGTGGGAAGAGGTGGGAGTCATGCGACCGAGCTTACGAAGCATTGCTCCCAGCGCATACTCTCTTGCCCATGACGCAAGAAGGCAGTGACCTCGACAGCCTCGTACGCAAACGGGTTCGCGCCCTGCGGGCCGCGCACGGCTGGTCGCTCGACGACCTCGCGGCCCGCTGCCACCTCAGCCCTTCCACTCTGAGCCGGATCGAGACCGGCCACCGCAGGATCGCGCTCGACCAGCTCACCGTGATCGCCCGGGCCCTCGGCACCTCGCTCGACCAGCTCGTCGAGTCGGCGCCCGACGACGTGGTGACGAACCCCACCCATGTCCCGGCGCGCGGTCTGACCCAGTGGGCGATGCGCGGCGAACCCGGGGTCACCGTGGCCCGGATGCGATTGACCGGCCCGCCGCCGGAGGGGCCGTCGGTGCTGAAGGCGCACCCCGGGCGGGAGTGGTTCACGGTGCTGTCGGGCACGGTCGTGCTGCTGCTGGGCGACCGGCGGCTGCGGGTGGAGGAGGGCCAGGCGGCGGAGTTCACCACGATGCTTCCGCACGCGCTGGGCGCGGTCGGCGGCCCGGCCGAGGTTCTCGGCATCTTCGACCGCGAGGGCCACCGCTCCCACCTGCGCGAAGGCGGGTGAGAGGGCGGCCCTGCACCGTCAGGGCGTGACGCGCTCCCCCAGGCGCACCCGGACGACGAGGTCGTGCAGGGCGTCGAACCCCGAGGGTCTCTCCACGAGCCGTGAGGCGGCCTGAGCTTCGTCGAGCACGGCGTGGAGAGATTCGACGTCACGCGCGGCCGACGCGCCGTCGACCATGTGCGCCGCCCCGTGCTCGGCCTCCGTCTTCGCGTCGATCAGCTCGGGCAGGCAGGCCGGGGCAGCGACTTCGCCGAGCAGGGTGGGCAGATGGGCCACCAGCGTGCCGGTGCGCATCAGATGGATGCCCGTGAGCAGCGCCCGGAAGGTGTACAGGAGCGGCTTGAGCTCGCCGGTCCTCTCGAACAGCCGCCACTGCGTACCGGCGAACCCCCGGTAGTGGTGGGCGTGGTTGCGGGTCACCACCGCCGGCGCCAGGGCCGCGAGTTCCGCGTGCAGGGCTGTGGTGTGCACGACGAGCGGGGACAGCAGCTGCTCCAGCACGTAGCCGTTGGGCTTGAGCATGAGACGTACGAACTTGCGGAGGTCGTGGGTGACGAGGTCCATCTCGACGCCGTCGTGGTCCCACATCCGCGAACGCGTCTCCTCCGGCTCCCGCAGCCCGACGAGATCCTCGGCGGGCAGGACGTGGACCCCCCGCAGGTCCACGTCCGAGTCCCGTGAGGGGAAGCCGTACAGGTGCGCGCCCGAGACGGTGGCGAACAGGATCGGGCAGGGCTCCTCGGCGAGTACCGGGGCCAGGTCGGTGACCGGGAGCCCGGCCCGCGCGAGGAGCGCCGTGTCGGTGTGCATGGGTCAAGCGTCCCAGAGCGCGGCGAGCGACAGGAGGTCGCTGCGGTATTCGATGCGCTCCGACCATTCCTTGGGCCAGGCGTCCGCTCCCAGGTGCGCTCCGGCCAGTGCTCCCGTCAGGCAGCCCAGCGAGTCGGAGTCGCCCCGGGTGCAGGCGGCCCGGCGCAGGGCGGTGACGGGTTCCTCGGGGAAGAGCAGGAAGCAGTGCAGGGCCGTCGCGAGGGCCTCCTCCGCGATCCAGCCGTCGCCGGTGCTCTCGCAGGGGTCGGTCTCGGGGGACGGACTCCGCAGGGCGTCCTGGACCCGGGCGAGCGCCGTGAGGCACTCCTCCCAGCCGCGCCGGATGTACGCCTCGGGCGAGGCGTCGCCCGCGTAGCGCCAGAGGTCGCCCAGCCAGCGCTCCGGATAGCGGTCGCTGTTCTCGTAGGCGTAGCTGCGCAACTGGCCGACCAGGCCCATCGGTTCGGCCCCCTGCGCCAGCAGGTACACCGCGCGGGCCATCAGGTCGGAGGCGGCCAGTGCGGTGGGGTGACCGTGGGTCAGCGCGGCCTGGAGCTGTGCGGCGCCGGCACGCTGCTCCTCGCTGAGCCCCGGCACGAGGCCGACGGGCGCGACCCGCATGTTGGCGCCGCAGCCCTTGGAGCCGGTCTGGCTGGCCTCCTGCCAGGGGCGTTCGCTGTCGAGCAGCCGGCAGGCGGTCATGCAGGTGCGGCCGGGGGCGCGGTTGTTGTCGGGCGAGTGGTACCAGTCGACGAACTCCTCGCGGACGGGGCGCACCAGCCGCGGCGGGGTGAGCAGACCCCGGTCCATCGCGGTGCGTATGCCGCGCCCCAGCGCGAGCGTCATCTGGGTGTCGTCGGTGACGAACGCGGGCTTCGGCAGCCGCATCTGGCGCCAGGGCCCGCACTTGGCGAGGATCGCGGGGACGTTGTTGAACTCGGTGGGGAAGCCCAGCGCGTCGCCGAGCGCCAGCCCGGTCAGCGCGCCCGTGGCCGCCTGTTTCGTGAGAATCCTTGTCGGGATCATGAGGTCCGTCCTTCCGGGCGTCCTTCCGGGCGCAGGAGTGGTGGGTGCAGGGCGGTAGCGGCACCCGCCCGGTAGAGGGCGGCCGGTTTGCCCCGTCCGCCGGTGCGGCGCGGGGGTCCGTCCACGGCCTGGACGAAGCCGGGCGTGGTGAGGACCTTGCGCCTGAAGTTGGGCCGGTCGAGCTCGACGCCCCAGACGGTCTCGTAGACCTGCTGGAGCTCTCCGAGGGTGAATTCGGCCGGGCAGAACGCGGTGGCCAGGCAGGAGTACTCCAGCCTGGCGCCGATCCGGTCGTAGGCGTCGGCCAGGATGCGGTCGTGGTCGAAGGCCAGCGGCACGGTGCCGCCCGTCTCCCACCACCGGGCGTGCGCCGCGTCCCCGCCGCCGCGCGGTTCCGGCAGATCGGGGACGAGTGCGGCGTACGCGACGGATACGACCCGCATCCTGGGGTCGCGGTCCGGATCGCTGTAGGTGCGCAGCTGTTCGAGGTGGAAGGCGCACACCGTGTTCTGGGTGAGGCCGGTCTCCTCGGCGAGCTCGCGGCGGGCCGCCTCCTCGGCGGACTCGCGGGGCAGCACGAAACCGCCCGGGAGTGCCCAGCGGCCCTTGTACGGGTCCTCGCCGCGCTCCACGAGCAGGACGTGGAGCCTGCCTTCGCGGACGGTGAAGACGGCGAGGTCGACGGTGACGGCGAACGGGGTGAAGGCGTGCGGGTCGTAGCCCTCGGGGACGGTGCTCATCGGCGCTCCGGCAGGGGTGCGGTGAAGTGCCATCCGGCGGCGAGCAGTCCGTCCACGGCGGCGACGGCCGTCGCGAGGCGCTCGTCGCGGGAACCGGTGATCTCGATGAACCCGCGTCCTGTACGGGCGAGTTCGGCGCGGAAGCGGTCGGTCATCCAGGGCCTCAGTTCCTCCCCGTCCCGCAGTCCGTCGTCCTCGAAGGCGACGCCCTCGTGGTCGGTGAGCAGCCAGAGGTGGTGGGTGTTTCGGTCGGCCGTCTTCTCCACGAGGGGGTTACGTCCGCCGATGTAGCGCTCGTGCCAGACGGTGGTGGCGAAGGAGTCCGTGTCGCAGAAGAGCACCGGGGAGCCGACCCGCGCGGCGGCGTCCTCCCTGGCGTTCTGGGTCTCGGCGATGAGCGGGAAGTCGTCGGTGGTGAAGCTGACGTCCTCCCACGCCGCGCCCGGCCATCGCGCACGGAGGGCGGCGAGTTTCGCCTCGCTGAACTCCCGCCCGTACTCGTCGACGCACAGCGTCCGCGCCCATACGCCGCCGCGCCGGCGGTAGTGCGCGGCCAGGGCGCGGGCCAGGGTCGTGGTGCCGGTGGACTCGGCGCCGAGCACGACGACGCGGCGGGTCAGCGCTGCCCGGACCGGTGGTTCGAGGAAGTCCCAGCAGCCGGCGGGGTCGGCCCGGACGGCGGTGCCGGAGACGGGGAAGACGGTGCGGGCGGGGTCGACGAGGACGGGCTCCGCGCCGAAGCGGCGGGCGAGTTCGTCGCCGTACTCCTCCGAGGTGAAGACGGCGTCGACGCGTCCGGGGACGGCCGAGGTGAACACGGCCATGTGCGCGTCCCAGACGGCCGGGTCCTCCAGGTCCATCGGGATGTCGTCGACGGCGCCCACCACCCGTACGTCCGGGTGCACTTCGCGCATCCAGGCGACCCGGTCGGCGAGCGGGACGGACTCGACCGACGCGGCGCAGACCAGGACGGTGACCCGCTCGCAGCGGTCCGTGGCGGTGCGGACGAGGTGGTGGTGCCCCGCGTGCGGCGGATAGAACTTGCCGAGGACCAGACCATGCCCGTGGCGCTTCATACCGGCACCGCCACGCCCTCGCGGCGGTCCGCGGCGAGATCCCGGCTCCAGCCGCGCAGCCCGATGAGGCAGAGGGTGAGGAATCCCAGGTAGAGCAGGGAGGTGAGGTAGAGCTCCTTGTACGCGTACAGCGGGATGTAGACCACGTCGGCGGCGATCCACAGCCACCAGGACTCGACGCGCTTGCGGCACTGCCCGTACGTCGCCATGAGGGACAGCGAGGTGGTCAGGGCGTCCCAGAACGGCACGGTCGAGTCCGTGGCCCGGGAGAGCAGGAGGGTGAGGAGGAGTGTCCCCGCCGCCCCCGCCGCGAACAGCCAGGTCCATTCGGTGCGGGTCGTGCCGCGCACCGGCAGGACGGACGCACCTGGTCCACCCCCGTGGGTCCAGGTCCACCAGCCGTACGCGGCGAGGGCGATGAAGACGATCTGCAGGCCGGCGTCGGCGTACAGACCGGACTGGGTGAACAGCAGGATGAAGAACAGGTTGTTGGCGATGCCGATCGGCCAGTTGGCGAGGTGCTGGCGGGCCACGAGCCAGACGCACAGCGCACCGCTGCCGAAGCCGAGCACCTCGGTCCAGCTGACCGGGGTGCCCAGGACCGTCACCAGGGGCTGTTGCAGGGGTTCGAGTATGTCCGCGAGCGACACGCCGCCGCCTCCTTCTTAATGGTCACTCTGACTATAAAGAAGGAACGGCTGCGGCAAAAGGCCCGCGGCCGGTTCCCGTTCGGAAAAAATGAACGAGGAACCGGCCGCGGGCCGTCAGGGGTCGGGCGGGTGGCTAGAGGCCGACCTCGCGCATCAGCATGCCGACCTCGGTGTTGGTCAGGCGGCGCAGCCAGCCCGACTTCTGGTCGCCCAGCGGGATCGGGCCGAAGGACGTGCGCACGAGCCGCTCGACCGGGAAGCCGGCCTCGGCCAGCATCCGGCGGACGATGTGCTTGCGGCCCTCGTGGAGGGTGACCTCGACGAGGTAGTTCTTGCCGGTGTTCTCGACGACCCGGAAGTGGTCGGCGCGGGCGTAGCCGTCCTCCAGCTGGATGCCGTCCTTGAGGCGCTTGCCGAGGTCACGCGGCAGCGGGCCCTGGATGGCGGCCAGGTAGGTCTTCTTCACGCCGTACTTGGGGTGCGTGAGGCGGTGGGCCAGCTCGCCGTGGTTGGTGAGCAGGATGATGCCCTCGGTCTCGGTGTCGAGGCGTCCGACGTGGAACAGCCGGGTCTCGCGGTTGGTGACGTAGTCACCGAGGTTCTGGCGGCCGTCCGGGTCGCCCATGGTGGAGACGACACCGGCCGGCTTGTTCAGCGCGAAGAAGAGGTACGACTGGGTCGCGACCGTCAGGCCGTCGACCTTGATCTCGTCGTGCTGCGGGTCGACGCGCATGCCCTGCTCCAGGACGATCTCGCCGTTGACCTCGACCCTGGCCTGCTCGATCAGCTCCTCGCACGCCCTGCGGGAGCCCATACCGGCGCGGGCGAGGATCTTCTGCAGACGCTCACCCTCCTGCTCGGCGCCCGGGTGCGTCTTGGGCGTCCTGATCTCGGGCTTGTCGGCGTAACGGTCGCGGTTACGCTGCTCGATCTTGGCGTCGAGCTCGCGCGGGCGGCTGGGGGCGCCCTGGCGACGGCCGCCCTTGCTCACGTTCTGCGGGGGCTTCGGGCCGCCCTTGGCGCCGCCGCGCGCCGCGGCACCACGGCCCTTGCGGGGGCCGCCGTCGCCGCCGGGCCGGTCGGAGCCCACGTCGTAGCGGCGCTCCTCGGGGCGGGGCCGGCGGGGGCGCTTCTCCTGGTCGTCGTCGCGCCCGGAGCCGGAGACCCGCGCGTTCGGGTTGCTGTTCCTGCCGGTGCCGGCGTTGTTCCTGTTGCCGCTCCAGCCGCCGCCACCGCTGCTGCCGCCGCTCCGGCCGCCGCCACCGCTCCGGCCGCCGCCACTCCGGCCACCGCCGCTGTTGCCGCTTCCGCTGTTCCTGCCACTGCTTCGCATCAAAAATCCGTCTTGTCGTCTGCGTGAGTATCCGGGGTGTCCGGTGCGTCCGGATCGAACGACGGCACACCCTCTAGCGTCTCAGCCTCGATCGCGTCCGCCTCCGGGAGGAAGGGCGCGAGCTCCGGGAGCTCGTCCAGGCCTCGCAGGCCCATGCGCTCCAGAAAGTAGTTCGTCGTCCTGTACAGGATCGCACCTGTTTCGGGTTCCGCGCCCGCCTCCTCGACGAGACCCCTCTGGAGCAGGGTCCTCATGACGCCGTCGCAGTTCACTCCGCGTACCGCCGAGACCCTCGACCGGCTCACCGGCTGGCGGTACGCGACCACCGCGAGGGTCTCCAGCGCCGCCTGGGTGAGCCGGGCGTGCTGGCCGTCCAGGACGAAGCCCTCGACGGCAGGCGCGTACTCCGGGCGGGTGTAGAAGCGCCACCCCCCGGCGACGAGCCTGAGGTCGAATCCGCGGCGCTGGACGGTGTACTCGTCGGCCAGCTCCCGCAGGGCGTGCGCCACGGCCCGGCGGGGGCGCTGGAGGACCTTGGCGAGGTGTTCCTCGGTGGCGGGCTCGTCCACGACCATGAGGACCGCCTCCAGGGCGGGCTTGAGGTCGAGCCCGGCAACCGTGCCCTGGCGCCCGTCGTCGTCCGTGCTCATTCCCGTACGTCCTCCTCCGCCTCGTGCACCTCTTGGTCGAACTCGTCGGTGACCAGTGGTCCGGCTCCCTCTCCCCCGGCCCAGCGGACCATCAGCTCGCCGAGCGCCTCCTCCTGGTCGAGGGCGACCGCCTTCTCCCGGTAGAGCTCCAGGAGCGCCAGGAACCGGGCGACGACCGTGAGGGTGTCCGCCGCGTCCTCGGTGAGCTCCCGGAAGCTGATCTCGCCCTCCGCGCGCAGCCTGGACACGACGATCCCGGCCTGCTCGCGCACGCTGACCAGCGGCGCGTGGATGTGGTCGACGTACACCTGCGGCTTCGGCTTCGGCTGCATCGCCTTCACCGCGAGCCGGGCGAAGCCCTCGGGGCCGATGCTGATCACGACCTCGGGCAGCAGCTCGGCGTGCTGGGGTTCCAGGCCGACGGTACGGGGGTGGCGGCGGGACTCGGACTCCAGGCGGTCGCTGAAGATCTCGGCGATCCGCTTGTACGCGCGGTACTGGAGCAGCCGCGCGAAGAGCAGGTCCCGCGCCTCCAGGAGGGCGAGGTCGGCCTCGTCCTCCACCTCGGCGGTGGGGAGCAGCCTGGCGGCCTTCAGGTCGAGCAGGGTCGCGGCGACGACGAGGAACTCGGTGGTCTGGTCGAGGTCCCAGTCGGGGCCCATGGCGCGGATGTGGGCCATGAACTCGTCGGTGACCTTCGACAGCGCGACCTCGGTCACATCGAGCTTGTGCTTGGAGATCAGCTGGAGGAGGAGGTCGAAGGGGCCTTCGAAGTTGACCAGCCGCACGGTGAAACGGCGGTCGTCACCAGCCTCGGGAACGGCGCCCTCGCCCGCCCCGTTCGCCTCGGGCACGCTCCCGACGCCGCCAGGAGCGTCCACCTGGGCCTCGGGGGGCCCGGAGGACGGATGCGCGGCAGGCGCGGAGTGCTCGGCAGGGGCCTCGGTGCCCTCAGGGGCCGCAGGGTAGCTGGCAGGGGCCTCAGGGGCCCCCTGGAGGTCCGCGGGGGCCGTGGGGCCCTCAGGGGCCTCCTGGAGAGCCGCAGGAGCCATGGGGCCCGCAGGGGACCCTTGGAGTTCCGCAGGCGTCCGGGGCGGGCCCTCAGGGGCCTCGGCGTCCACGGAGGCCTTCGCCGGCCGTATCCCCGGCCCCCGGCCGAGAGCACGGCGGGTCGGGCGGGGCGGGTCGTCGGCTGTCGGCATGTGCTGGGGTCCAGAGGTCCGGCGGGGAATCGGGCGGTGGCCCTGGGGCGGGGCCGCCCTCGGCGGCTCCCCTCCCCCGGCAGGCTACCGGCGTCGCGCCGCTCAGCGGCCGCGCAGCCTCCGTACGAGGATGCTCGCGTCGCCCCGCGACTCCAGGTCGGCGAGCACCACGGCGACCGCCTCACGGACGATGCGCCCCCGGTCCACGGCCAGACCGTGCTCACCGCGCAGCACGAGCCGCGCGTGTTCGAGGTCCATAAGTTCCTCGGCCGAGACATAGACGGTGATCTTCTCGTCGTGCCGCTCCCGGCCGCTGGGCCGGCGGTTCGCCCCGCGGCCCCCTCCGCGTGCCCGCTGGGGCTGCACGGTGGTGGCCGCCACCTCCTGGGGCGGCACGGTGCGGGGCGGGGCGGGCGCGCCGCGCTCCTCGCCCTCGGCGCGGCCGCGCGAGCCGCCACCGTCGGCGTCCGCCGCGGCGTGCTCCTCCCCGGACGCCCCGGCGGGAGCCTCAGCGCCGCCTCCGGGTGCGCCGCCCTGCTCCGCCGGATCGTTCGACCCGGTCGGTGCGGGCACCCGTGCCTCACCGTTCGCCCTGCGTCGCCTCTCAGCTGGGGACGAGGCCTGCAGGCCCATGCCCCCGGTGGTACGGAACAGCTCGTCGGCCCCCGGCAGACTCACTCGGCGTGACACCGGGCGAGCACCTCCCTGGCGAGCTGGCGATAGGCGGCGGCACCGACCGAGTTGGACGCGTACGTGGTGATGGGCTCACCCGCGACCGTGGTCTCCGGGAAGCGCACGGTGCGCCCGATGACCGTGTGGTAGACGTGGTCGTCGAAGGCCTCGACGACGCGTGCGAGCACCTCACGGCTGTGCACCGTGCGGGAGTCGTACATGGTGGCGAGGATGCCGTCCAGCTCCAGCTCGGGGTTGAGCCGCTCCTGGACCTTCTCGATCGTCTCGGTGAGCAGTGCCACACCGCGCAGCGCGAAGAACTCGCACTCGAGCGGGACTATCACCTTGTGAGCCGCCGTCAGGGCGTTCACCGTGAGCAGGCCGAGCGAGGGCTGACAGTCGATCACGATGTAGTCGTAGTCGGCCATCAGCGGCTTGAGGGCGCGCTGGAGCGTCGACTCCCGGGCCACCTCGCTCACCAGCTGCACTTCGGCGGCCGAGAGGTCGATGTTGCTGGGGAGCAGGTCCATGTTGGGCACCGCGGTCTTCAGCAGGACCTCGTCCGCCGCCATGCCCCGCTCCATGAGCAGGTTGTAGACGGTGAGGTCGAGCTCCATCGGGTTGACCCCGAGGCCGACCGACAGGGCTCCCTGCGGGTCGAAGTCGACGAGCAGGACGCGTCGGCCGTACTCCGCGAGTGCGGCGCCCAGGTTGATGGTCGACGTGGTCTTGCCGACGCCGCCCTTCTGGTTGCACATCGCGATGATCTTCGCGGGGCCGTGATCGGTCAGCGGACCGGGAATCGGGAAGTACGGCAGGGGCCGGCCGGTGGGGCCGATCCGCTCGCGGCGCTGACGGGCGGCGTCGGGCGCGAGGGTGGCCGCGTACTCCGGATCGGGCTCGTATTCGGCATCGGGGTCGTAGAAGTGCCCCTCGGGCACCTCGGCGAAGTCGGCGAAGTGGGCGGTCTCTCGGCCACTTTCGTTGCCGGCCATGGCGTTCACGTGTAGGCCGTCCATCATCTGGGGGGCTGTCGTCATGTGCTGGTGGGTGGCGAAGGTGCGGACAGCGACGGAGCCGACAGCTTCGAGCCCGATCGGGCTCAGACCCCGTGCAGGCATCCCTGGTTGACCACCCCCGGGAGTAATTGTCGACTCATTCACAAGTCGTCTTACCTCCTTGGATGTGACCAGGAAACTTATCGATAGGTCAGCGTGGCACCATGCCGACGATTGGCGACTCTATGGCGTGTCACCGGTTCGCAGCAACACAATCCGCCGGACCCGGCCCGATGTGTCGGCAATCGAACACCCCGCTGTCAAGGGTGCGGAGCGCCCGGGGCGCACCTTTCGCCGGGGTGCAAAAAGGGTAGAGGGTTACGTCTCCGGCGAGTTGGGCCGGGGCCCCTCATGCGTCCGGCCGGACCTTGCTGGGCAAGGTCCGGCCGGACGCATGAGGTTGACGGAGGGGGTTGACCGCTCAGCCGAGAAGCGTGCTCAGTTCCACGTGGTCGAGACCGTGCGCCTCGGCCACCTCGCGGTAAACCACCTGGCCGTCATGGGTGTTGAGGCCCTTGGCCAGCGCGGCGTCACGGCGCAGGGCGTCGGCCCAGCCACGGTTCGCGAGCTCCAGGATGTAGGGCAGCGTGGCGTTCGTGAGCGCGTAGGTGGAGGTGTTCGGCACCGCGCCCGGCATGTTCGCGACGCAGTAGAAGACCGAGTCGTGGACGGTGAAGGTCGGGTCGGCGTGCGTGGTCGGATGCGAGTCCTCGAAGCAGCCTCCCTGATCGATCGCAATGTCGACAAGAACACTTCCGGGCTTCATCTTGGCGACGAGCTCGTTGGTGACCAGCTTCGGGGCCTTCGCTCCGGGGATCAGCACGGCGCCCACGACGAGGTCGGCCTCGACGACTGCCTTCTCCAGCTCCAGGGCGTTGGAGACGACCGTCCGCACCTTGGTGCCGAAGACCTTGTCGGCCTCGCGGAGCTTGTTGATGTCCTTGTCGAGCAGCGTGACGTGGAAGCCGAGCCCGACGGCGATCTGGGTCGCGTTCCAGCCGGAGACACCGCCGCCGATGACGACGGCCCTGGCCGATCCCGTGCCCGGGACGCCGCCGGGGAGCACACCGCGCCCGCCGACCGAGCGCATCAGGTGGTACGCGCCGACCTGCGGGGCGAGGCGGCCGGCGACCTCGGACATCGGGGCGAGCAGCGGCAGCGCGCGGTTCGCGGTCTCGACGGTCTCGTACGCGATGGCGGTCGTGCCCGACGCGAGCAGGGCGTCCGTGCACGCGCGGGAGGCGGCGAGGTGGAGGTAGGTGAAGAGCGTCTGGCCCTTGCGGAGGCGGTGGTACTCCTCGGCGACCGGCTCCTTGACCTTGAGCAGCAGGTCGGCGGCGGCCCAGACCTCGTCGGCGGTGGGCAGGATGCTCGCGCCCGCCGCGACGTACTCCTCGTCCGGGATGGACGAGCCCTCACCGGCGTGCTGCTCGACGAGGACCTGGTGGCCGTGGCGTACGAGCTCATGCACTCCGGCGGGGGTGATCGCCACCCGGAACTCGTTGTTCTTGACTTCGCGGGGGATGCCGACCTTCACGTCGATCACGGTCCTTGACTCAGAGGGTCGCCAGGGCATAGCGGGTCATACCCGTATGAACCAAGCATAAAGGGAGACACCACAGAGATCTGCGGCAGAACCATCATTAATGAAGGGCTTCCCGCTGTCTAGCCTTACAAAGCATTAAGTTTCGTTCGAAGCGCTACGGATTTCGTAGGCAGGGCTCTCCTCGCCCAGCAATCTGTCGGCCGTCGAGCGGTGCAGCCGGGCGGCCGCGGGGTCCCCGAGCCGGTCCAGGGTGTCCGCGAGTCTGAGCTCCAGCGCCGCCTGGAGACGCACGTCACCCGCCCTGCGCGCCAGGTCGACCGCCTCACGGCAGGTGTGCAGGCACTCCTGCGGCCGGCCCGCGTACTCCTGCACACGGGCGGCCTCGCTGAGCGCCCGCGCCTGGGCCGGCAGGTCCCCGAGCCTGCGGTGGCCCGCGGCGGCGGCCCGCCATGCGCGCAGGGCCTCGCCGTAGCGCCCGGTGTACGTGTGGACGGCCCCGAGCCGTCCGTACAGGCGTGCCGCGTCAGCGTGCTCCCCCTGTGTGAGGCGTTGCGCGAGGGCCCGGCCGTACCAGTCGGAGGCCCGGTTGTAGTCCCCCAGCTCCGCGTGGGCGCCGCCTGCGGATTCCATCGCCCGGCCGGTCGCGTAGAGGTCGTTCGCGGCGCGTCCGGCGTCCAGCGCGGCCCTGTAGCGGGCCAGCGCCTCGCGCGTACGGCCGGTCCTGGCGTCCAGATCGGCCAGATTGAGCAGCGCGGCGGCCTTCTCCCTGGGCAGGTCGCGGCGCTCGGCCACATCCAGGACCAGCCCGTGCAGCCCGTACAGCACGGGAGCGGCGTCCTCGGTTCCCCGGTGCACGGCGAGGGCCCGGACCAGCGCGGCCACCAGCCGCCGGGCCAGGGTGTCCAGACCGCCGTCCCGCACCGCGAGCCTGGCGGAGGCCACGAGAGAGGGCTCACGGATGCGCAGCCACTCGGCGGCGGACTCCGGGTTGGGGAAGCGCAGCGAGCGCGGCAGCCCGGCGAGCCTGCGACGGGCCGGTGAGTCCTCGGGGTCGGTGACCGCGCGGCAGGCCTGGAGCCGGCGCACGGTCCGCTCCAGCATCCTGGCCCGCGCGAGCTGGATCTCGGCGGGGCGTTCCCGCTCCTCCAGCACGGCGCGCACCAGGGGGGCGAGGCAGCCGGGCACCTCGTACTGCGGGAGCACGGCGCCGTTGGTCCGCAGCAGCCCGAAGCGGACGAAGTCGTCCAGGGTCTGCTGGGCGGCGGACACGGAGCACCCGGCCAGCGCGGACGCGGTGTGGGCGTCGGCGAGTCCGGCGGGCGCCAGGGCGAGCAGTCGCAGTATCCGGGCGGCGACCGCGGGCAGCGAGTCGTGGACGAGGCGGAAGGCGCGGGCCAGCGGCCTTGCCCCGGCGGGCTGTTCGGGATCGTCCTGCTGGTCGCGCAGCTGCTTGGTGACGTCGGCGACGGAGGCGCCGGGGCGGGCCGCGAGCCATCCCGCGACGAGGGTCAGCGCGGCGGGCAGCCCTCCGCACTCCTCCGCGAGCGTCTCGGCGGTCCGGGGGTCGACGGTGATGCGGACCTGGCCGATGGTGTGGGCGAGCAGCTGCACGGCGGCGCCCGTGTCGAGCCCGCCGATGGTGCACGGGCGGACCCCGGAGATCCCGGTGAGGGGACCCGTCGAGGTGGCGACGACCAGGCAGTCCGGGTTGTCCGGGAGCAGCGGGTCGACCTGTTCGGCGTCCACGGCGTCGTCGAGCAGGATCAGGGCGCGGCGTACGGCGAACGCCTCGCGGACCATCTCGGAGAGCTCGTCCTCGCCGGCGCCCGGCGGGGCGGTGATACGGAGCATGTCCAGGAGTTCGCGCGCGGTGCGTTCGCCGGTGACGCGTTCGCCTCCCGGGTCGGTGAGCGAGACCCGGAACACCCCGTCGGGGTAGTCGCCGGGTTCCGCGAGCCCGCGGGCGAGTTCGGCGGCGAGGGCGGTGCGTCCGGAACCGGGCCTGCCCGCGATGAGCAGGACCCTGGCGCGGGCCGCCTTGCGGCCGGCCAGGGTGTCCAGGCCCGCGCCCGCGATGTCCTCCTGAAGGGCTTTCAGCTCGCGTGCGCGGCCGAAGAACCGGGGTGGCGTGGCCTCGGGCGGTTCCTTGGCTCCCGCCGTCCCCGCCGCTCCGGCCGGGCCGTTGGTGTCCACCGCCTGATCGGTCACGGGCCACGCTCCACTTCGCTGCACGCGGTTGCCCGCCGGAACTCCGGGCGGGGCCTTTCGAGCGTAGTTCAGTGGTGCGGACGATCACGGCCGAGCGCGGCGGACGGATCCCCCGAAAGGATCAGCGTTTCGTACGATCTGCCGATGTTCTACGGGGAATCCATCGGCCATCCGTGACGACCCGTCAGCGGTCAGGCCTCGAACGGCCGGGCCGGCCACGGCGCCTCGGCGGGCCGCAGCGAGTCCACCCCGTCGCCCGCGAGCACCGCGGTGAGCGAGAGGACGCCCACGACCAGGCAGTTGTTGTGCAGGTCACCGGCGAGCACGCCCCGGACGAGCTCCTGGAGGGGCACCCGGGCCTGCTCCATGTCGGCCTCCTCCTCGGAGACCGCGAAGCGCTCGCCCTCGGCCTCCGAGAGGTCCCGCGCGAGGAAGATGCGCACGGCCTCGTCGCAGCCGCCGGGCGTGGTGTAGACGTCGGTCAGCACCCGCCAGTCCTCGGCCTTGACGTGGGCCTCCTCGTACAGCTCGCGCTGCGCGGCGTGCAGCGGGTTCTCGCCGGGGATGTCGAGCAGTCCGGCCGGGATCTCCCAGAGCTTGTGGCGCACCGGGTGGCGGTACTGCCGCAGGACGAGGACCCGGCCGTCGTCGTCGACGGCGAGCACGGCGACGGACCCGGGGTGGACCTGGTAGTCGCGGCTGTGGACGCTTCCGTCGGGCATCACGACGTCGTCGGTGCGGACGCTGGTCTTGTTACCGGTGAAGGGGGTCACCGTCGCGGTGACCTGCCACTCCTCGGGCGTGTCCTGGAAACCCATGTACGTCCTCCCACGAACAAACAGAAACCGGGGTACGCGTCCCCTGAAGGACGCGTACCCCGGTCAACCGTATCGCTTCACGCGTCGGCGCCTTACGCGTCGGCGCCCTTCTCCTGCGCCGCGACCTTGCGCTCGACCGCGGCCTTCACCAGACCGGCGAAGAGCGGGTGCGGGCGGGTCGGGCGGGAGCGCAGCTCCGGGTGCGCCTGGGTGGCCACCAGGTAGGGGTGGGCCTCACGCGGGTACTCGACATACTCGACGAGCTTGTTGTCCGGGGAGGTGCCGGAGAAGACCAGGCCGGCCTTCTTCTCCAGCTCCGCGCGGTAGCCGTTGTTCACCTCGTAGCGGTGGCGGTGGCGCTCCTCGACGTACGGCTCGCCCGCGTAGGCCTCGCGGACCAGGGAGCCCTCGGCGAGCTTCGCCGGGTACATGCCGAGCCGCATGGTGCCGCCCAGGTCGCCCGCGCCCTCGACGTACGCGAGCTGCTCCTCCATCGTCGAGATGACGGGGTGGGCGGTGGCGGCGTCGAACTCGGTGGAGTTGGCGTCGGCGATCCCGGCGAGGTTGCGCGCGGCCTCGATCACGATGCACTGGAGGCCGAGGCAGAGGCCGAGCAGCGGCACCCTGTTCTCGCGGGCGTACTGGATGGCGCCGACCTTGCCGATCACACCGCGCTCGCCGAAGCCGCCGGGGATGCAGACGGCGTCGACGTCACCGAGCTGCTTCTGCGCGCCGGCCGGGGTCTTGCAGTCGTCGGACGCGACCCACTTGACCTTGACGCGGGCCTTGTTCGCGAAGCCGCCGGCCCGGATGGCCTCGGTGACCGAGAGGTAGGCGTCGGGCAGGTCGATGTACTTGCCGACCAGGGCGACGGTGACCTCGTGGTCGGGGTTGTGGACGCGGTCCAGCAGGTCGTCCCAGGTGGTCCAGTCGACGTCGCGGAACGGCAGGTCCAGCTTGCGCACGACGTAGGCGTCAAGGCCCTCGGTGTGCAGCACCTTGGGGATGTCGTAGATCGACTTGGCGTCCACGCAGGCCACCACGGCGGCCTCGTCGACGTCGCACATCAGCGAGATCTTGCGCTTGATGGCGGTCGGTACGTCGCGGTCGGCACGCAGCACGATGGCGTCCGGCTGGATGCCGATGTTGCGCAGGGCGGCGACGGAGTGCTGGGTGGGCTTGGTCTTCAGCTCGCCGGAGGGGCCGATGTAGGGCAGCAGCGAGATGTGCACGACGAAGACGTTGTCGCGGCCGACCTCGTGCCGGACCTGGCGGACCGTCTCCAGGAACGGCAGCGACTCGATGTCGCCGACGGTGCCGCCGACCTCGGTGATGACGACGTCCACGTCGTCGGTCGCCATGCGGCGGATGCGGTGCTTGATCTCGTTGGTGATGTGCGGGATGACCTGGACGGTGTCGCCGAGGTACTCGCCGCGCCGCTCCTTGGCGATCACGGTGTTGTAGACCTGGCCGGTCGTGACGTTGGCCGAGCCGTCGAGGTCGACATCGAGGAAGCGCTCGTAGTGGCCGATGTCCAGGTCGGTCTCGGCGCCGTCGTTGGTGACGAACACCTCTCCGTGCTGGAAGGGGTTCATCGTGCCGGGGTCGACGTTGAGGTAGGGGTCGAGCTTCTGCATGGTGACCCGGAGGCCACGCGCCTTGAGCAGGGCACCCAGGCTGGAGGCAGTCAGACCCTTGCCGAGGGAGGAGGCGACACCCCCGGTGACGAAGATGTGCTTGGTCGTCGTGGATGTGGGCTGCATAGCCAAAGGGGGCTCCCGTGGTCGCGATCGTGAGGTGCGTGCCGGCGTGCCGTCCGGATTTCCGGAGGCGCCGTCGCTGCGGTTCGGGGGCCTCGTCCACTGTCGGGACGACCACCGGTCCACGGGCTACCAGGGTAACAGCGACGAAGGGGGGCTGCTTCCGGCCATGCCCCGCCCACCGCCGACACAAGATCATCACGACCGCTTACAGGTTCCACGCATTCACCGATGACGGGCGACGGACAAGTTGCGGACAGGCGCGCGGATCTCCACGGTGCGTCGTATCCTGCTCGGACACTCGCTGCCGAGTTGGCCGGCCCAGCGGCTCCACCCCAGCCCGCTCACCCGTGCAAGAGCTCGTCGGTTCTATTACAACGACCCCTTGACCAGCAGTAAGCGCCCTGCGGGGCGACATGGCCGTTCGACTGGAGACGCACGTGGCCGGGCGCATCGAGGATTACGCACTCATCGGAGACATGCAGACCGCCGCCCTGGTCTGCCGGGACGGCACAGCTGACTGGCTGTGCCTTCCCCGCTTCGACTCGCACGCGATTTTCGCAGGACTTCTCGGCACCGAGGAGCACGGCTTCTGGCGGCTCGGTCCCGCCCGCCCCGAGGGCGCCGAGCCCCCGGCGGCCGACCGGCGCCGTTATCGCGGCGACTCGCTCATCCTGGAGTCGGAGTGGGACACGGACCGCGGCACGGTCAGAGTGACCGATTTCATGCCGCCGCGTGACGGAGCCCCTCAGCTCATCCGCATCGTGGAGGGTGTGAGCGGCCGGGTTCCGATGCGCTCCGAGCTCCGGATGCGTTTCAGCTACGGGCGCGTCACCCCGTGGGTCCACAAGGTCGACGGGCGTACGGTCGCCGTCGCCGGCCCCGACTCGGTGTGGCTGGACACCGACGCGGAGACGTACGGCCAGAACCTGACCACGTACTCCGACTTCACCGTGTCCCCGGGCGACCGGGTGGCGTTCACGATCAGCTGGCAGCCCTCGCACCACGAGCCGCCCGCCATGCCCGAGCCGGAGACCTCCCTGGAAGCCACGGAGAGCTTCTGGCGCGAGTGGGTCGAGCACTGCACGTACCACGGCCCCTACCGTGAGGCCGTCGTCCGCTCGCTCATCACCCTGAAGGCGCTCACCTACGCGCCGACCGGCGGCATCGTGGCCGCCCCGACAACCTCCCTCCCGGAGGACATCGGCGGTTCGCGGAACTGGGACTACCGCTACACCTGGCTGCGCGACGCGGCGATCACCCTCTCCTCACTGCTGCGCACGGGATACCGCGAGGAGGCCCGCGCGTGGCGCGAGTGGCTGCTGCGGGCGGTCGCGGGCGACCCGGAGAACCTGCAGATCATGTACGGCATCGCGGGTGAGCGGGAGCTCGGCGAGGCGGAGCTGGACTGGCTGCCCGGCTATGAGAACTCCGGCCCGGTCCGGGTCGGCAACGGCGCGGCGAACCAGCTTCAGCTCGACGTCTACGGCGAGGTCACCGAGGCGCTGCACCTGGCGCACATGACCGGGCTGACCCGCAACGACTACGCCGTGGGGCTCCAACTCAAGCTGATCAGCTACCTGGAGAAGCACTGGGACGAGCCGGACGAGGGCATCTGGGAGGTGCGCGGTCCGCGCCGGCACTTCGTGCACTCCAAGGTCATGGCCTGGGTCGCGGTGGACCGCACGATCAAGCTGATCGAGTCCGGCGACACGGACGGCCCGCTGGAGCGGTGGTACGAGCTGCGGGACGACATCCACCGCGACGTCTGCGAGCGGGGCTACGACCCGGAGCGCAACACCTTCACGCAGTCCTACGGCTCCAAGGAGCTGGACGCGTCGCTGCTGCTGATCCCGCAGATGGGCTTCCTGCCGCCGGACGACAAGCGGGTCATCGGCACGATCGAGGCGATCCAGCGGGAGCTGTCCACGGAGGACGGCTTCATCCTGCGCTACCCGACCGAGGGCGACGACGCGGGTGTGGACGGTCTGGAGGGCGACGAGGGCGCGTTCCTCGCCTGCTCGTTCTGGCTGGCCGACGACCTGGCGATGATCGGCCGGGTCGACGAGGCCCGCAGGCTCTTCGAGAAGCTGCTGTCCCTGCGCAACGACCTCGGGCTGCTGGCCGAGGAGTGGGACTCACGTCTCCAGCGCCAGGTGGGCAACTTCCCGCAGGCGTTCAGCCATGTGCCGCTCATCGACACCGCGCTGCGGCTGACGGCCAGCGGGGCGTACGTCGGCTGACCCGGGACCGTGACGGGACCCTCCCCGTGGAACGGCCGATACCACCGGCCGGGCCTACGATGGGAGGGTCCTGTCACGCCCTGCGAAGGGGGCACAGCATGACGCCCCGTACGTCGTTGACGGACGCCGCTCTGGCCGGCCTCCGTACTGATTTCGCCGGTGAGGTCCACACACCCGGCGACCCGGGTTACGACGAGGCCCGGACCGTCTTCAACGCCATGATCGACCGCAGACCCGCGGTGGTGGCCCAGTGCGCCACCGAGGCGGATGTCGCGCGGGCTCTGCGCCTCGCCCGGGACCACGAGCTGGAGGTCGCCGTGCGCGGCGGCGGTCACAGCGTGGCGGGCATGGCCCTGAGCGAGGGCGGTGTGGTGATCGATCTGCGCCGGATGCGCACGGTGCGCGTCGACCGGGACGCCCGGTCCGCCCGCGTCGGCGGGGGCGCCACCATGAGCGATCTCGACCGCGCCACCCAGCCGTACGCTCTGGCGACCACGGGCGGGCGGGTCTCCACCACAGGCGTCGGCGGCTTCACGCTGGGCGGCGGGTCGGGCTGGCTGGAGCGTAAGTGGGGGCTGGCCTGCGACAACCTGCTGGCCGCCGATCTGGTGACGGCGGACGGCGGCACCGTGCGCACGAGCGCGGAGGAGAATCCCGAGCTCTTCTGGGCCCTGCACGGCGGCGGCGGCAATTTCGGGGTGGTCACCTCACTGACACTGCGGCTCCACGAACTGCCCGCGATGAGCATGGCGCTGCTCCTCTTCCGCCCGGAGAGCGGCCCCGAGGCGGTCCGCACCTACCGGGACGTCCTGGAGTCCGCCCCCGACGAGACGGGCGGTGGCTGCATCTACCTCACCGGCCCGCCGGAGGAGTGGGTGCCCGAGCCCATGGTGGGCAGGCTCGCGCTCGGGGTGCTGTTCACCTTCGCGGGCACCCTGGCGGAGCTCCGCGACGTGATGGCACCGGTGCTGGCACTGGAGCACGAGGCGGAAGTGATCGACGAGATCCCGTACGCGGATCTGCAGTGCCTGCTCGACGACCCGCCCGGGATGCGGAACTACTGGTCGGCGGAGTATCTGAACGGCTTCCCCGACGAGGCGGCGGCCGCCTACTGCGCCGCTGCCGCCACGATGCCGGTGCCCACCGGCACGCAGCACGTGCTGTTCCCGATGGGCGGCGCGGTGGCGAGCGGGGCCTCGGACTATCCGCTGCCCTGGCGTTCCTCGCCCTGGGCCGTGCACCCCTTCGGCGTCTGGGAGGACGCGGCCGACGACGAGCGGGTCAAGGAGTGGGTGCGCGGGGTGCGCTCCGCCGCGATGCCGTGGGCCAGCGGGGACGTCTACCTCAACTTCATCGGGCGGGAGGGCCAGGAGAGGGTCGTCGCCGGCTTCGGCGAGCAGGCCTACGAGCGGCTGTCCCGGGTCAAGGCCCGCTACGACCCCGACAACGTCTTCCACCTGAACCACAACATCAGGCCGGCGGTGGCCCTGGTGTGACGCGCCGGTCCCCGCACGGTAGCTTCCTGGCCAGGGCGTTCGCCCGACGCACACGAGTGGAAGCACGAGGCCGGGGCCAGTGGAGACAGAGGGCGGGATCACCGTGCGGCAGGCGCTGGAGCTGCCGGGCCTGCGCGCCGGGCTACCCGAGGTCCTGACCTGTGAGAACCAGCTGGACCGCGTGGTGCGCTGGGTGCACGCGGGCGAGGCGCCGAACCTCCCCGCCCTGCTCAAGGGCGGGGAGCTGCTGCTCACGACCGGGATCGGCATCGGATCACGCCCCGCCGAACAGCGTGCCTTCGTCCGCAGACTGGCCGACAGCGGCATCGCCGCCCTGGTGGTGGAGCTCGGTCCGCGCTTCACCCGGCTGCCCGCCGCGATCGTGGACGCGGCGCGGACGGCGGGGCTGCCGCTCGTGCAGCTGCACCGTGAGGTGCCGTTCGTGGCGGTGACCGAGGCGATCCACACCGAGATCGTCAACGGCCACTACGCGCTGCTCCAGCGGGCCGACGAGGTCCACAGCAGGTGTACGCGGGCCGTGCTCGGCGGCGGCGGAGTGCCTCAGGTCCTGGGGATTCTGGCGGACTTCGCGGCCAACCCGGTCTTCCTGGAGACCCCGGACGGCAGGCTGCTGTACGCGGCGGGCTCCGGGACCGGCCCGGTGGGCGCCGAGCCGCTCCAGGTCTGGGAGGGGCTGCGCGGCGGGCGGGCGGCCCGGGAGGCTCCCCCGGCCGGCACGGTCCTGGTGGATGTGCCGGGAGGCGGGCCGGGCACCGGGTCGGTACGCGCCCGGCTGGCGCTGCTCGCCGTGTCGGGGCCGTTGGCGGCGGTGCACCGGATGGCCGCCGAGCGGGCGGCGGGCATCATCGCTGTCGTGCTGATGCAGGCCCGCCAGGAGGAGGAGGTCGCGGCGCGTGGACGCGGTGACTTCCTCACGGATCTCGCCGAGGGCCGGATCGCCCCCGGTGACGCGCCCGCGCAGGCCGGGGTGCTGGGCTTCAGGCCGGGCTCCGACGCGCTGCTGCCCGTGGTGATGCGGCTGGCCCCCGAGTCGGCACCCTCGGGCAGCTGGGCGCTGCTGGCCCGTGCCGTGGGCGAGGAGCTCACGGCGGTGGGCGTCCCGGTGCTGGTGGGGGTCCGCCCGGTG
Organism: Streptomyces sp. NPDC002125; assembly: GCF_053593715.1. Classification (NCBI taxonomy): domain Bacteria; kingdom Bacillati; phylum Actinomycetota; class Actinomycetes; order Kitasatosporales; family Streptomycetaceae; genus Streptomyces; species Streptomyces sp. NPDC002125. Next base: position 198,116 of record NZ_JBSFDD010000014.1, read on the forward strand.
GAGGGCAGGGTTCCGCTGCTGCTGGCCCTGCGCGAGGGCACGGACCGGGCGGCGCTCGGTGACCGGGTGGCGGCGGCACTGCGGGCCGGGGCCGAGCGGGCGGGGCTCGAACGGGCCGGGGACCGTACGCCGGTGGTCGTGGTCGTCGGGGCGGCGGGCGGCTGGGCGGCGGCGGGCGCGGGGCTGCGGCACGCGGCCGAGGCGGCTACGGCCGCGCAGGGGCTCGGGGAGCGCCCCTGGTACGACGCGCGCAGTCTGGACATCGACCTGCTGCTGTGGCGGCTGCGGGACCACCCGGATCTGGCGTCCTTCGTGGACCGGGCGATCGGGCCGCTGCGCGAGCACGACCGGACCTCGCGACCGCCGCTGCTGCCGACGCTGGAGGCCTATCTCGCCCACGCCGGCCGCAAGGCGGAGGCCGCCCGCGAACTGCATCTCAACCGGCAGACCCTGTACAACCGGCTGGCCAGGATCGGGGAGCTGCTCGGCACCGATCTGGACGACCCGCAATCGGTGCTGGCCCTGAGCCTGGCCCTGCGGGCCCGCCGCCACACCTTCTGACGCCGTTGCTCCCGGTCGCCGGGGCCGGGAGCCGCCGGACCCGGGTCAGCCGACCGGCACGGGCGTCGCCAGCTCGTCGTACACGGAGAGCACATGGGCGATGGTGTCGTCCTCGGTCGGCCATCCGGCCGCCTGCTCGCGCCCGGCGTCGGCGAGGTGTTCGCGCCGCCCGGGGTCGCCGAGGAGCCGGGTGACGGCATCGGCCAGCGCGGCGGCGTCCCCGTACGCGACCAGCTCGGCGGCGTCGCCCACGAGTTCGGGCAGGCCGCCGGAGCCGGCCGCGACCAGCGGGACGCCCAGCCGCAAGGCCTCCTGGGCGAGGAGCGGTCCGGCGTCGCCCCGGCCTGCCAGCACCGCGAGGTCGGCGGCGGCGAGGAGGTCACCGATGCCGCCTGGGCCGTCGGAGAGGACGACGGGGAGCCCCTCTTCCGCGACCCTGCGCCGCAACGCGCCGGTCCTGGCCCCCTCCCCCACGACGACGAGCAGGGGTACGGGGTCGAGCTCCCGCCACTCACGAGCGGCGTCCAGCAGCGCGTCATGGCCGTGCTGGGCCACCGAGACCAGCAACGGCCTGCCCACCGCGCCCAGTTCGGCACGCAGCTTGCCGCCGTCGGCCGTGCCGGCGAAGCGGCCCGCCGGGATGGCCGCAGGGGCGAGCCGGGCGTCCCTGGCTCCCCTGCGGCGAGCCCGGTCGACCAGGTCCCAGGAGGTGCCCAGCACAACGGCCGCCGCGCGGGCGGCCCTTCGCTCCAGCAGCCGCTGGAGCCGCCCCCTGGCGCCTTCCGCATGGGAGCGGTGGTGCCAGGTCACGACCAGTGGGGTCCCCCGGCCGCTGAGCGCGATACCGGCGCGCAGAGCGGCGTGCAGGCCGTGGGCGTGGACGATGTCCGCGCCGGTGCACGCCGTACGAAGAGCGGCGACGGCCGCGGGGTCACTGCGCCGGGGGACCGGGACGAAGCGTGCGCCGGTCGCGGGGAGGCCGTGGGCGCGGCCGGCGCCGGCGGGCGCGCAGACGGTGACCTGCACCCCCCGGGCGATCAGGCCCGCGGCGAGCGAGCTGACATGAGCGCTGCTTCCGGCACCGCCGCCCAGTACCTGGACCGTACGCAGCTGTGACACGTTGATCGGCTCCCGGGGCTCCCGACTCGGTGGTATGTACAGCGCCAAGGATGCCAGTCCGTACGCGCGTTCCGGGACCGACGAAACGTTCTTCCCGTCCTCACGTCGCCGACGAGCGGAACCGCCCCACTCGTTCGAGTGAGCAGGGCGGCGCCGTACTGACGTCCGTCGGCCAGCTATCCGTCGGCCCGCGCGGTCTCCAGCAGCTCCTCCGCGTGTGCCCTGGCGGTCTCCGAGTCCTCCTGGCCGGCGAGCATCCGGGAGAGCTCCCGCACCCGGTCCTCGCCCTCCAGGACGGTGACACCGCTCCTGGTCACCGATCCGTCGACGGTCTTCTCGACCAGCAACTGCCGGTCGGCGAAGGCCGCGACCTGCGGGAGGTGGGTCACCACGACGACTTGGGCGGACCTCGCGAGCTTGGCGAGCCGTCGGCCGACCTCGACCGCGGCCTTGCCGCCCACGCCCGCGTCGACCTCGTCGAAGAGATACGTCGGCACCGGATCGGAGCCCGCGAAGACCACCTCGACGGCGAGCATCACCCGGGACAGCTCACCGCCGGACGCGCCCTTGGCGATCGGCCGGGGCTGGGCACCGGGGTGCGGGGCGAGCAGGAGCTCCACCTCGTCCGCCCCCGAGGGCCCGTAGAGCACGCTCCGGCCGCCGATGTCGATGCCGGACGCCTCGTCGGGCGCCTCGGTCTGGCCGATGGAGAAGGAGACCCTGGCGTGCGGCATCGCGAGCGAGGCCAGCTCCTCGGTGACGGCTCCGGCGAAGCGCGCCGCCGCCTCCGTCCTGGCGTCGGTCAGCTCCTGCCCGAGGACGGAGAGTTCGGCGCGCAGCGCGTCGCGCTCGGCCGTGAGCTCGCCGATCCGGTCGTCGTCGCCCTCCAGCTCGGTCAGCCGGCCCGCGCCCTCCTCGGCCCAGGCGAGCACGGCGCCGATGTCCTCGCCGTACTTGCGGGTCAGCCCGGTGAGCGCGGCGCGGCGCTCCTCCACGGCGGCCAGGCGCAGCGGGTCGGCGTCGAGCTGGTCGGCGTATCCGGCGAGCTCCCCGGCCACGTCGGCGAGCAGGATCGAGATTTCGCCGATCCGGTCGGCGAGCGCGGCGAGCGCCGGGTCGTGGGCCCGAACGGAGTCCAGGGACCGTCCGGCCGCGGCCACCACCGTGGTGGCGTCCACGCCCTCCTGGTCCTCCGGATCGCCCGCGAGCGCCGCGTGCGCGAGGGCGGCGGCGGAGGCGAGCGCCTCGGCGTGACCGAGCCGCTCGGCCTCGGCCGCGAGCTCGGTGTCCTCGCCGGGCAGCGGCTCCACGGCGGCGACCTCGTCGAGGCCGAAGCGCAGCAGATCCGCTTCCTGGGCCCGCTCCCGGGCGCGGGTGGTCAGTTCGTCGAGCTCCGTGACGACCGCGCGCAGCCGCCGGTAGGCGGCGGCGTACTTGGTGCGGGGGACCTCCACGCCGTCGCCGGCGTACCGGTCGAGCGCCCCCCGCTGCCGTGCGGGCTTGAGGAGCCCCTGCTGGTCGGTCTGGCCGTGTACGGCGACGAGTTCGTCGGCGAGCTCGGCGAGTACGCCCACAGGCACGGATCTGCCTCCGAGATGGGCACGGGAGCGCCCTTCCGCGGAGACCGTGCGGCTGACGAGCAGCGCACCGTCCTCGATCTCGCCCCCGGCCTCCTCGGCGCGCACCGCCGCGGCGTCGCCCGGGGACACCGTGATGCGCCCCTCGACGACGGCGGCCTTGGCACCGATCCGCACCAGGGCGGGGTCCGCGCGCCCGCCGAGCAGCAGCCCGAGGCTCGTGACGACCATGGTCTTGCCCGCGCCGGTCTCACCCGTCACCGCGGTGAAACCGGGTGAAAGCTCCACCACCGCGTCGTCGATGACTCCGAGCGACCGTATCCGCATCTCCTCCAACACGGACATGACCTTACGAGGTCCGGGGCCCGGTGTGCGACGGACCCCGGTGACCGGTTCACTCACGCGGGTGTGAGCAGCGGCCCCGCGGACGTCCCGCGCATCAGTGCGGAGCACCCCGCCAGCCCTGCACAGGCAGCGCGAACTTGGCGACCAGCCGGTCGGTGAACGAGGCCTGGTGCAGCCGCGCGAGCCGTACGGGCACGGCGCCGCGCCGCACCTCCACCCGGGCCCCGGCGGGCAGCTCCACGGTCCTGCGCCCGTCGCACCAGAGCACCCCGTGCGGGGTGTGCGGCTGGACCTCCACGGCCAGCACGGAGGTGGGCGAGGTCACCAGCGGCTTCGCGAAGAGCGCGTGGGCGCTGATCGGCACCATCAGCAGGGCCTCGACCTCGGGCCAGACGACGGGGCCGCCCGCCGAGAAGGCGTACGCGGTCGATCCGGTCGGGGTGGCGCAGACGATCCCGTCGCAGCCGAAGCCGGTGACCGGGCGGCCGTCGATCTCCAGGACGACCTCCAGCATCCGCTCGGGCGAGACCTTCTGCACGGCGGCCTCGTTGAGCGCCCAGTCGGTGTGCACGATGTCGCCGTTGCTCCGCACGGTCACGTCGAGCGTCATCCGCTCCTCGACCTGATAGGCCTTGGTCACGACCCGGTCGACGACCTGGTCCAGGTCGTCGCGCTCGGCCTCGGCGAGGAATCCCACCCGTCCGAGGTTGACGCCGAGCATCGGGACGCCGGAGGCACGGGAGATCTCGGCGCCGCGCAGCAGCGTCCCGTCCCCGCCGAGCACGATCAGCAGCTCACAGCCGTCCACAGCCGCGGGGGTCGCGTCCGTGACCGTCTCCACGGACGGCGGCAGCGGCAGGTCCTCGGCCTCCACGGCCAGCACCCGCACGCCCAGACCGTTGCGCAGCAGGCCCTGGACGACGAGCTCGGCGCTGCGGATCGCGGCCGGGCGGCCGGTGTGCGCCAGCAGGAAGACGGTCCGTTCCGCGTTCCCTGGTTGTGCCGCATGCGTCGTCAACGGGGCCCCTCCGCCACTGCACGGTCGACGTCCGCGGGATCCAGCTCAGGTGCTCCGGCCCGCAGCCACAGAAAGTACTCGACATTTCCCGACGGTCCGGGCAGCGGGCTCGCCGTGACGCCCTGGACGCCGAGGCCCAGCAGACCGGCCCGGCGCGCCACTTCCCGTACCGCCTCGGCCCGCAGCTCGGGACTGCGGACCACACCGCCGCTGCCGAGGCGTTCCTTGCCCACCTCGAACTGCGGCTTGACCATGAGCACCAGGTCGGCGTCGGGCGCGGCGCAGCGCGCGAGCGCCGGCAGCACCAGGCCGAGCGGGATGAAGGACAGGTCGCCGACCACCAGGTCCACCGCCTTCCCGTCGATCTGCTCCAGCGTCAGTTCCCGTACGTTGGTACGGTCCTTGACGGTGACGCGTTCATCCGACTGGAGCGACCAGGCGAGCTGCCCGTAGCCGACGTCCACGGCGACGACATGGCCGGCCCCGGCCCGGAGCAGTACGTCGGTGAAGCCGCCCGTGGAGGCTCCGGCGTCCAGTGCCCGCCGTCCCTCGACCTTCAGTCCCAGGGGGACGAACGCGGCGAGGGCGCCCGCGAGTTTGTGCCCGCCGCGCGAGACGTACTCGGGGTCGCTGTCGTCCTTGACGACCACGACGGCGGCGCTGGTCTCGACCTGGGTGGCGGGCTTGGTCGCGGTGTTGCCGCCGACGGTCACCCGCCCCGCCGCGATCAGCTGGCTCGCGTGCTCGCGCGAGCGGGCGAGCTTTCGGCGTACCAGCTCGGCGTCGAGGCGGCGACGTGCCACTCCTGCCACTTCTCGTCAGCTCCTGTTGTCGTGCGCGGGCGTCGGTGCGGGTGCGGGCCGGGCGTCCAGCGCGGTCAGCTCGTCGCGCAGCCCACGGTGTACATCCTCGTACACCTCGTGGTGACCGTCCGCGGCGAGGTGGTCGGCGTCGGCCAGCCGGTCCAGCCGGGCGTCGACACCGGCGTGCCCGGTCGGGGTGCGCGTGACACCGAGGGGTGCGGGCGGGGCGGGGTCGAAGGAGGGCCCCTCGGGCGCGGCGGGCGCCCCCTCGGCCGCTTCCGCCTCGCCCCGCTGCGCCGTGTCCGGCTCCGGCATCCAGTCGCTCATGCGGGAACGCTACCTCGAAGGGCCGGTGTACGGTCGGTGACGATGGCGACCTTGGAGGAGTGCCGCAGCGCACTCGACACACTTTCCGACAATCTGGCGGGTGCGGACGGCGACGTGCGCGGCGCCGCCTCCCTCGACCGCTCGCTGAGCTGCCACATCACGGATCTCGACGTCACGTTCACCGGACGGCTGGCGGACGGCAGGATCCGGGTGCTGGACACGCTGGAGGGCCCGCCCAGGGAGAAGGCCGAGATCCGGCTGGCGATGACCGGGGACGACCTGGTGGCCATGGTCGAGGGCGAGCTGAACTTCGCGAAGGCCTGGGGGTCCGGCCGCGTCAGGCTGGAGGCGGGCTTCCGCGATCTCCTGAAGCTGAAGTCCCTGCTGTAGGCGTTGCCCGGCCCGGACGACGGCCTCGGTGGGCCGGGCCGGGACGGCCTCGGTGCGCCCGGCTCAGGCGGCGGCCCCGGCGCGCTTCCTGCGGGCGGCCGGGATCACGAGCGGGGTTCCCGTCTCGGGGTCGTCGATGATCTGGCACCGCATCCCGAAGACCTCCTCCACCAGCTCGGCGGTGACGATGTCGCCGGGCGCGCCCTCGGCCACGACCGTCCCCTCGCGCATGGCTATGAGGTGCGTGGCGTACCGGGCGGCGTGGTTGAGGTCGTGCAGCACGGCGACCAGCGTGCGGCCCCGGGTCTCGTGCAGTTCCGCGCAGAGGTCGAGCACGTCGATCTGGTGCTGGATGTCCAGATACGTCGTCGGCTCGTCGAGCAGCAGCAGCGGGGTCTGCTGGGCGAGCGCCATGGCGATCCAGACCCGCTGGCGCTGGCCGCCGGACAGTTCGTCGACGTAACGGTCGGCGAGCTCGCCGACACCGGTCGACTCCATGGACTCCTTCACGATCCGCTCGTCCTCGGGCGACCACTGGCGCAGGATTCCCTGGTGGGGGTAGCGGCCACGCGCGACGAGGTCGGCGACGGTGATGCCGTCGGGGGCGATGGAGGACTGGGGCAGCAGGCCCAGCGTCTTCGCGACCTTCTTCGCGGGTATCCGGTGGATGGACTGCCCGTCCAGCAGGACGTCTCCGCTGCTCGGCCTCAGCATCCGGGAGAGCGCGCGCAGCAGGGTGGACTTACCGCAGGCGTTGGGTCCGACGATGACCGTGAACGAGTTGTCGGGGATCTCGACCGAGAGGTTCTCGGCGATGGTCCGCTGGTCGTAGCCCAGGGTCACCGATTCTGCGGTGAGGCGCTGCATGGTCGTACTCCCGGAATCGATGGGGGTGGTGTGCGGGGTGCCCGGTCTCATATCCGTCCCGCTCTGCGCTCCGACACCAGCAGCCACAGCAGGTAGCAGCCGCCGAGTACACCGGTGACCACGCCCACGGGGAGCTGGCGGTCACCGAAGGCGTTCATCGCGGTCCAGTCGGCGACGAGCAGCAGGGCCGCGCCCATGCCGGCCGCGGCGGCCAGGTTGGGGCCGGGTGCGCGGGTGAGTCTGCGGGCGACCTGGGGGGCGCTGAGGGAGACGAAGACGATGGGGCCCGCCGCGGCGGTCGCGACGGCGACGAGCAGCACGGCGCAGCCCAGCAGGACGAGGCGGGTGCGTTCCACCCGTACGCCCAGGGCGTGCGCCGAGTCGTCACCCATCTCGATCATCCGCAGCGGGCGGCCGTGCCCCAGGACGACGGGGATGAGTACGCAGCAGACGGCCAGCAGGGGCCAGACCTGCGCCCAGTCCCTGCCGTCCAGCGAGCCGGTCATCCAGACGACGGCGCGGGTGGCGTCGACGAGGTTGGCCTTGGTGATCAGGTAGTGGGTCGCGGCGGTGAGCATCGCGGCGGCTCCGATGCCGACGAGCACCAGGCGGTAGCCGTGCACGCCCCGCTTCCAGGCGAGGAGATAGACGGCGACGCCGGTCAGCAGGCCGCCGCCGACAGCGCCCAGGGCGACCGCGGTGGGGTCGCCGTGGAAGAGCACGATGACGACGAGGGCGCCGACCGCCGATCCCTGGCCGAAGCCGAGGACGTCGGGGCTGCCGAGCGGGTTGCGGGAGACGCTCTGGAAGACGGCGCCGCCGATGCCGAGCGCGGCACCGACGAGGAGCGCGACCAGGACCCTGGGCAGCCGGAGTTCCGTGACGATGAACTCCTGCTGGAAGGTGCCGTTCCCGAACAGCGTGCTGACGACCTCGCCCGGTGACATCGAGAAGTCGCCGCTGCCGATGAGCACCACGGCCATGAAGGCGGCGGCGGCGACGAGCAGCGCGATCACGGTGAACGCCCGCGCGTCCACCCGGAAGGAGAACCCTCCGGCCGTCCGCACGGCGCGGACCGTCCTGGTGGTGTCCTGCGCGGCCTTCACAGCTGGGCCATCCTCTTGCGTCGTACGAGATGGATGAAGACGGGCCCGCCGAGCAGCGCGGTGACGATGCCGACCTGGAGCTCGGACGGCCGGGCGACGACTCTGCCCACCACGTCGGCGCCGAGCAGCAGCACGGGGGCGAGCACGGCGGCGTACGGCAGGATCCAGCGCATGTCGGGCCCGGTGATGGTGCGGACCAGGTGCGGGATCATCAGCCCGATGAAGACGATCGGCCCGCAGGCGGCGGTCGCGGCCCCGCAGAGCAGGGTGACGGCCACCATCGCCAGGACGCGGGTACGGGTCAGATGCGCGCCGAGCGCCCTGGCCGTGTCGTCGCCCATCTCCAGCGCGTTGAGCGGCCGTGCGATGAGCAGGGACAGCAGCACGCCGAGCGCGATGAACGGCCAGACCTTGCCGACGGTCTCCTGGTTCGCGGAGGCCAGCGACCCCACGGTCCAGAAGCGCAGCCGGTCCAGCGCGGCGGCGTCCAGCAGCTGTACGGCGTTGACGTAGCCGTAGAGCGCCGCGGTGACCGCCGTACCGGCGAGAGCCAGCCGCACGGGGTTCGCGGACCGGCTGCCGCCGAGGAGGTACACCGCGACGGACACGATCGCGGCACCGGCGAAGGCGAACCAGACGTAACCGGTCAGCGAGGTGACGCCGAAGAAGCTGATGGCCGAGACGACCGCCGCCGACGCGCCCGCGTTCACACCCAGCAGTCCGGGTTCGGCCAGCGGGTTGCGGGTCAGCGCCTGCATCACCGCACCCGCGAGCCCCAGCGCGGCTCCGACGATCAGCCCGAGCACGGTGCGCGGTACCCGTACATCCCGGACGAGTACGTCGCCACCGGTGCCGGAGTAGTGGAACAGGCCGTGCCACACCTCGGAGAGCGGAAGGGCCTTGGCGCCGACCGCGACGCTCGCGAGGCACACCAGCACCAGCACGCCCACGGCGACCAGCAGGCCCGCGGCGCGGACCGCGTGGCGCCGGGCGCGAGCGGGCTTGTCCGGAGCGGCGGCGGGGCCGGGTTCGGATTCGGGGGGACTGTCGACCAACACGCGGTTAGGTTAGCCTATCCTCCCACTGCGCCCACTCTCCGGAGCCGCAGGCCGGCGGGCCCTACAGCCCCAGCCTGGCCACCGCCTTCCCCGCGTCCAGGCCGCACGAACCTTCCCCGGCGTGCGTCCAGGCCGCCCCGCACAGGGCACGCAGACCGTCCAGCGCGTCACCCTCGCCCTCCAGCTCCAGCGCGTCGTCACGCACCAGGGCCGTCCAGCCGCCGCAGCGGAACGCCCCGCCCTCCTCCGTGACCTCGGGCTGACCGGTGAGCAGGCCCCGCAGGTCCCTGTCCACATAGGTCGGGCGGTACTTGGGCTCGGCGGCCAGCAGCTGCGCCGCGTCGGTCACCCCGGTGAGCACGAGCAGCGAGTCGACACCGCCGTTGAACGCGCCCTCGATGTCGGTGTCCAGCCGGTCCCCGACGACCAGCGGCCGCTCGGCCCCGGTCCGCAGGACCGTCTCGCGGTGCATCGGAGGCAGCGGCTTGCCCGCGACCTGGGGTTCGGCGCCGGTGGCGATCCGGACGACCTCCACCGCGGCGCCGTTGCCCGGCGCGATGCCACGGGCACCCGGGATCGTCAGGTCGGTGTTGGACGCGAACCACACGGCCCCGCCCGCGATGGCGTACGCGGCTTCCGCGAACCGCCCCCACGGGAGGTCCGGCCCGCCGAAACCCTGGGCGACCGCGACCGGCTCGTCGTCCGCCGACTCCACGGGGACCAGACCGCGCTCGCGCAGGGCGACCCGCAGCCCCTCACCACCGACGACGAGGACCTTGGCCCCGGCCGGAAGCTGATCGGACATCAGCCGGGCGACCGCCTGCGCCGACGTGATCACATCGGAGGGCTCGGCCGGCACCCCCAGCTCCGTCAGGTGCGCGGCCACCGCGTCCGGGGTGCGCAGGGCGTTGTTCGTCACGTAGGCCAGGTGCATGCCGCCCTCACGCGCGGTGCCCAGCGACTCGACGGCGTGGGCGATGGCGTGCCCGCCCGCGTACACCACCCCGTCGAGGTCGAGCAGGGCCGTGTCGTACGCCTCGCTCAGCGCCGCGCTGCTCCCGAGCGGCCGGGACCTGTACTGCTGACTCATATGCCTGCGCTCCTCTTTCCATGCTTCTCCCCCGATCATCGCGCATCACGCGAGCGCACATACGATGCCCGAATGAACACAACCGGCCCCGCCCTCGACCAGGGACTGCGGCTGATCCCCTTCCGCGGTCTGCGGTACGTCCCCGAACGGGTCGGCAGTCTGGCGGCGGTGACCTCGCCCCCGTACGACGTGGTGGTGCGGCCCGACGGGCTCCATCACCTGGAGTCCTCGGACCCGCACAACATCGTGCGGCTGATCCTCCCGCAGGCCGGCACCGCCGCCGAACGCAACAGGCAGGCCGCCGACACCCTGAAGCACTGGCTCGCCGAGGGCATCCTGGCCCCGGATCCGGTGCCCGCGCTCTACGTCTACGAGCAGCGGACCGGCGACACGCTCCAGCGCGGAGTGATCGGGGCCCTGGGACTGTCGCCCGCCTCGGAGGGCGTCGTGCTGCCGCACGAGGACGTCATGGCCGATGTCGTGGCGGACCGCGCCGACCTGATGCGGGCGGCAGCGGCCCACCTCGAACCGCTGTTGCTCAGCTACGCGGGCGACGGCGGGCCGACGGGAGCGACGGCCGTCATCGAGCGTGTGGTGGCGCGTCTTCCGCTGCTCACGACGAGGACCGAGGACGGCGTCGGCCACCGGCTCTGGGCGGTCACCGATCCCGCGGAGCGGGCGGAGATCGAGTCCGACCTCTCCCACCGCCAGGCCCTGATCGCCGACGGCCACCACCGCTGGGCCACCTATCTCAGGCTCCAGGGGGAACAGACCGCCCCCGGCCCCTGGGACTTCGGTCTCGTCCTGCTCGTCGACACGGCCCGCTATCCGCTCCAGGTCCGCGCGATCCACCGGCTGCTGCACCGGCTGCCCGTCGCCCGGGCGCTGAGGGCCCTCGACGGCCGCTTCCGCGTGCGGCCGGTCGACGGGCCGCTGCCCCGGGCACTCGACGCTCTGGCGGAGGCCGCGTCGGAGGGCAACGCCTTTCTCCTCGCGGGCGACGGCCGCTTCCATCTGGCCGACCGGCCGGACGAGCGCCTGCTGGCCCGCACGGTCCGGACCGACCGCCCCGACGCATGGCGCGCGCTCGACGCGACGGTGCTGCACTCGACGCTGCTGGACGACGTCTGGGAGATCCCCGACGCCCCGGAGCACATCGCCTACCTCCACGACGCGTCGGCGGCGGTCGAGCAGGCGGAGCGGCACGGCGCCACCGCGGTCCTGATGCATCCGGTACGGGAGGACGTCGTGCGGGACCTGGCCCGGCAGGGCATCACGATGCCCCGCAAGTCGACCTCGTTCGGCCCCAAGCCGGCGACGGGCCTGGTCCTGCGGAGCCTGGACATCGGCTGACGGACAGCACGCGGTGACGGCGCCGAACCGCGCCGAACCGCGCCGGACGCAAGAAGGGCGGCACCCGTGGTGGGTACCGCCCTTCTTCATGACGCCGTGTCAGCAGCGATCAGGCCTTCGCGGATCCGTCCGCGTCGTCCTGCTCGTCCTCGTCGTCCCCGTCGTCCTCGTCATCCTGCTCGTCCCGGGCGTCGGCAACTTCGGCTTCGGCCGGTGCGTCGGACAGCTCGTCGTCGTCACCGAGCGCGTCGACGAACTCGACACCGTCGAGCTCGGCCAGACGGTCGGACGCGTCGGTCGCGCCGTCCTTGTCGGCCTCCAGCGCCTTGCCGAACCACTCACGGGCCTCGTCCTCGCGTCCCGCTTCGAGGAGCGCGTCGGCGTAGGCGTACCGCAGACGCGGGGTCCACGAGTGAACCGCGCTGGAAGCGAGCTCGGGGCTCTGCAGCGTGACGATCGCGGCGTCGATCTGCCCCATGTCCCTGCGGGCACCCGCGGCGACCAGACGCATCTCGACCTGTCCGGCCTTGTCCAGCTTCTGCACCTCGGGCTCACCCGCCATGGCCATGGCCCGCTCGGGACGGCCCAGGCCGCGCTCGCAGTCGGCCATGACGGGCCAGAGCTCCACGGAGCCGGTCATCCGACGCGAAGCACGGAACTCGGCCAGCGCCTCTGCGTACTTCTGGGTGGCGTACGCGGCGAAGCCGGCGGCCTCACGCACTGCGGCGACCCTCGACGCCAGACGCAGGGCGATACGGGAGTACGCATAGGCCTGGTCGGGGTCCTCGTCGATCAGACGGGCGACCATGACGAGGTTCCGTGCGACGTCCTCGGCCAGGGTCTTCGGCAGGCTCAGCAGCTCCTGGCGAACGTCCTTGTCGATCTCGTCGCCGGTGACGTCGTCGGGGATGGGGAGCCGCTTGATGGGCTCGCGGTCGCGGTCGTCGCGCCCCTGGTAGCCGCCACGGTCGTCGCGGCCACGGTAACCACCGCGGTCGTCGCGACGGTCGTTGTCCCGACGGGGACCACGGTCCCGGTCACGGCTCCGGTCGTCACGGCGGAAACCGCCACCACCGGTGCCGGCGCCACGGCTGTCGTCGCGACGGAAGCCACCGGGACGGTCGTCATCACGGCGCGGGCCACGGGGCCGGTCATCACGACGGTCGAAACCACCACTGGGACGGCTGCCGCCACGGTCGTCACGACGGTCGAAGCCACCACTGGGACGGCTGCCTCGGTCGTCACGACGGTCGAAGCCACCGCTGGGACGGCCGCCTCGGTCGTCACGACGGTCATCGCGCTGGCCACCGCGGTAGCCACCACGGTCGTCATCGCGGCGCGGGGCACGGTCGTCGCGGCGGAAGCTGCCCGAGCGGTCGTCGTCACGGCGCGGACCACGCTCGCGGTCATCGCGACGGAAGCCACCACCGGTGCCGGCGCCACGGCTGTCGTCACGGCGGAAACCACCCGGGCGGTCGTCGTCACGGCGCGGGCCACGGGGCCGGTCGTCACGGCGGTCGAAACCACCGCTGGGACGGCCACCACGGTCGTCGCGACGGTCGAAACCACCGCTAGGACGGCCACCACGGTCATCGCGCTGACCACCGCGGTAGCCTCCACGGTCGTCCTCACGGCGCGGGGCACGGTCGTCACGGCGGAAACCGCCACCACCGGTGCCGGCGCCACGGCTGTCGTCGCGACGGAAGCCACCGGGACGGTCGTCATCACGGCGCGGGCCACGGGGCCGGTCATCACGACGGTCGAAACCACCGCTGGGACGGCCGCCTCGGTCGTCACGACGGTCATCGCGCTGACCACCGCGGTAGCCACCACGGTCGTCATCACGGCGCGGGGCACGGTCGTCACGGCGGAAGCTGCCCGAGCGGTCGTCGTCACGGCGCGGACCACGCTCGCGGTCATCACGGCGGAAGCCGCCACCGGTGCCGGCGCCACGGCTGTCGTCGCGACGGAAGCCACCGGGACGGTCGTCATCACGACGGGGGCCACGGGGCCGGTCATCACGACGGTCGAAACCACCAGTCGGACGGCTGCCGCCACGGTCGTCACGACGGTCGAAACCACCACTGGGACGGCCACCACGGTCATCGCGCTGACCACCGCGGTAGCCACCACGGTCGTCCTCACGACGCGGGGCACGGTCGTCACGACGGAAACCGCCACCACGGCTGTCGTCGCGGCGGGGACCACGGTCACGGTCGCTGTCACGGCGAGGTGCGCCGGACCGGTCGTCACGGCCGCCTCGGAAGCCGCCCCTGTCACCGCCGTCCCGGCGACGCGGCTCGCGCTCCGGACGGTCGTCGGAAGAGTTGGTGGACATGGGGGGTGACTCCTGTCATCGGGTACCACAAGACATTCTCGCGCAGCCGACCATCCGACGCGCTTCGGCACAAAAAAAGGACCCTTGGCCCCAGCATGAACGCTGGGACCAAGGGTCCTGAAAGATTGTTCGGCGGCGTCCTACTCTCCCACAGGGTCCCCCCTGCAGTACCATCGGCGCTGAAAGGCTTAGCTTCCGGGTTCGGAATGTAACCGGGCG
>NZ_JBSFDD010000015.1:0-207271 GCF_053593715.1 Streptomyces sp. NPDC002125
GGGTGACCACGCCCGGCTCGACCGGCTCCAGGCCGTCGAGGAACGTCGCGATCCTCTCAGGACTCCGCAGGTGGTACCCGGGGCCCCTCTCTCATGCGCCCGCTCAGTCCTCGGCCGGCTCCCGGCGGACCGACAGCAGGTCCTCCAGCTGCTCCTCGCGCGCCTGGGCGGCCACGAACAGCAGCTCGTCACCGGCCTCCAGGGTCTCCTCGGGGCTCGGGGTCAGCACCCGCGTACCGCGGATGATCGTGACGAGTGAGGTGTCCTCGGGCCAGGCGACATCGCTCACCCGGATGCCGGCCATCGCCGACTCCGGGGGCAGCGTCAGCTCGACCAGGTTGGCGTCGCCGTGGCTGAACCGCAGCAGCCGCACGAGATCGCCGACGCTCACGGCCTCCTCGACCAGGGCGGACATCAGACGCGGCGTGGAGACCGCGACGTCGACGCCCCAGGATTCGTTGAACAGCCACTCGTTCTTCGGGTTGTTCACCCGCGCCACGACCCTCGGCACGCCGTACTCGGTCTTCGCGAGCAACGAGACGACCAGGTTGACCTTGTCGTCGCCCGTCGAGGCGATCACGACGTTGCACCGCTGGAGCGCGGCCTCGTCGAGGGACGTGATCTCACAGGCGTCCGCGAGAAGCCACTCGGCCATCGGGACCCGCTCCACCGAGATGGCGGTCGGTGCCTTGTCGATCAGCAGCACCTCGTGCCCGTTCTCCAGGAGCTCGGCCGCGATGGAACGGCCCACCGCGCCGGCCCCGGCAATCGCCACGCGCATCAGTGACCGCCCTCCTCGGGACCTTCGGCAAAGGCCTCCTCGACCTTCGCGATCTCGTCCGTACGCATCATCACGTGGACCAGGTCGCCCTCCTGCAGAACCGTCTGCGACGTGGGCAGTATGGCCTCACCCAGGCGGGTGAGGAAGGCGACCCGTACGCCCGTCTCCTCCTGCAGTGTGCTGATCTTGTGGCCGATCCAGGACGGCGTCGTGTGCACCTCGGCGAGCTGCACACCACCGCTCGGGTCACGCCACAGCGGCTCGGCGCCCGACGGCAGGAGCCGCCGCAGCATCTGGTCCGCCGTCCAGCGGACCGTGGCCACCGTGGGGATGCCCAGACGCTGGTAGACCTCGGCACGCCGGGGGTCGTAGATGCGCGCCGCGACGTTCTCGATGCCGAACATCTCGCGCGCCACCCGGGCGGCGATGATGTTGGAGTTGTCGCCGCTGCTGACGGCGGCGAAGGCCCCGGCCTCCTCGATACCCGCCTCGCGCAGGGTGTCCTGGTCGAAACCGACCCCGCTGACCCGCCGTCCGCCGAACCCCGCACCGAGGCGGCGGAACGCCGTGGGGTCCTGGTCGATCACGGCGACCGTGTGCCCCTGCTGCTCCAGGGTCTGCGCGAGAGCGGCTCCGACACGCCCGCAGCCCATGATGACGATGTGCACCTTGCGCCTACCTCGCCGTCCTGGTCATCCGGATGACCTGCGAAAACACCCTGCTCACACTTCTCTCTCAGCTTGCGGGGCAAACAACGGGGCAAGCGCCGTCGGCGTTGCCCGGGGATGAGCTTATGCGGCGGCATCCGCACCGCCTCATCCGAGTGTGCGTATCCGAGGGCCCCATGAGCAAAAGGGGGACCCGCCCGAGGAGGCGGGAGAAGGCGATCCGGGGGTGTCCACCCACCCGGACCGCAAGGATTTCGTTAAGGATTCCATGGACTTTTCCGGTGAGGGCGGGTAATTATGAAGGTTTTCCGGGCGCGGAGGGGGTGGTGCCTCGGCGGCGTGTCCCGCGAGCGCTTACGATCCTCCCCGTGTCCAAACTGACCGACGTGCCCAAACGGATCCTGATCGGCCGGGCGCTGCGCAGCGACAAGCTGGGGGAAACGCTCCTCCCCAAGCGCATCGCGCTCCCCGTCTTCGCGTCCGACCCACTGTCCTCCGTTGCGTACGCCCCGGGAGAAGTGCTCCTGGTGCTCTCCATCGCGGGCGTGTCGGCGTACCACTTCAGCCCGTGGATCGCGGTCGCCGTCGTGGTCCTGATGTTCACGGTCGTCGCCTCGTACCGGCAGAACGTGCGTGCCTACCCGAGCGGCGGCGGCGACTACGAGGTCGCCAACACCAACCTCGGGCCCAAGGCCGGCCTGACCGTCGCCAGCGCCCTCCTCGTCGACTACGTGCTCACCGTCGCCGTGTCGATCTCCTCCGGTGTGGAGAACCTCGGCTCCGCCATCCCCTTCGTCGTCGAGCACAAGACGTTCTGCGCCATCGGCGCCATCGTGCTGCTGACCCTGATGAACCTCCGGGGCGTCAAGGAGTCCGGCAAGCTCTTCGCGATCCCGACGTACCTCTTCGTGGTCGGCGTCTTCGCCATGATCCTCTGGGGTGCGTTCCGTGGGCTGGTCCTCGGCGACACCATGCACGCCCCGACCTCCGACTACGAGATCAAGCCGGAGCACCAGGGCCTTGCCGGCTTCGCACTCGTGTTCCTGCTGCTGCGCGCCTTCTCCTCCGGCTGTGCAGCGCTCACCGGCGTCGAGGCGATCAGCAACGGCGTCCCCGCCTTCCGCAAGCCGAAGAGCAAGAACGCCGCGACCACCCTCGCGGCGATGGGGCTCCTGGCCGTCACCATGTTCTGCGGCATCATCGGCCTCGCCATGGCCACCGACGTGAAGATGGCGGAGAACCCGGCGAAGGACCTCATCCACAACGGCGCCGCCGTCGGCGCGAGCTTCGTCCAGGACCCCGTGATCTCGCAGGTCGCCGCGGCCGTCTTCGGCGACGGGACCTTCCTCTTCGTCTTCCTGGCGGCGGCCACCGCACTCGTGCTCTTCCTCGCCGCCAACACCGCGTACAACGGCTTCCCGCTCCTCGGCTCGATCCTCGCCCAGGACCGCTACCTGCCCCGCCAGCTGCACACCCGCGGCGACCGGCTGGCCTTCTCCAACGGCATCGTGCTGCTGGCCGGAGCCGCGATCCTGCTCGTATGGATCTACGGGGCCGACTCGACCCGGCTCATCCAGCTGTACATCGTCGGCGTCTTCGTCTCCTTCACGCTGAGCCAGACCGGCATGGTGCGGCACTGGAACCGCCATCTGCGCACCGAGAAGGACCCGGCCGCACGGCGCCACATGATCCGCTCCCGCGCGATCAACACCTTCGGCGCGTTCTTCACCGGCCTGGTGCTGGTCGTGGTCCTGGCCACCAAGTTCACCCACGGTGCCTGGGTCGCGCTGCTCGGCATGGTGATCTTCTTCGGCACGATGACCGCGATCCGCAAGCACTACGACCGGGTCGCCGAGGAGATCGCCGCGGCCGACACCCCGTCCGACGACACGGCCAGGCCCTCCCGGGTCCACTCGATCGTCCTGGTCTCCCGCATCCACCGCCCCACGCTGCGCGCGCTCGCGTACGCGAAGCTGGTGCGCTCGGACCAGCTTGAGGCGCTGTCCATCAGCGTCGACCCGGACGAGACCAAGGCGCTCCGGGAGGACTGGGAGCGGCGCGGCATCGACATCCCGCTCAAGATCCTCGACTCGCCGTACCGCGAGGTCACCCGGCCGGTCATCGAGTACGTGAAGAGCCTCCGCAAGGACCGGCCCCGCGATGTGATCAGCGTCTACATCCCGGAGTACGTGGTCGGCCACTGGTACGAGCACCTGCTGCACAACCAGAGTGCGCTGCGGCTCAAGGGCCGGCTCCTGTTCACTCCGGGCGTGATGGTGACCTCGGTGCCGTACCAGCTGGAGTCCTCCGAGGCCGCGAAGGTGCGCGCCAGGCGCCGCGCGGACTGGAACGCGCCGGGCTCGGTGCGCCGCGGGCCCGTCGAGCGGCGGCACAACAAGGAGTCCGGCACCAAGAGCCAGAGCTGACGCGCTCCACCGCTCGTGGTAAGCGGTCGGCCGGCACCCACGTAGACTCGTAGGTTGTTGTCCGGCCGCTTTCCCGTTTCCCCTTGATCTCTGGAGCCACCCCCTCATGCAGAACGAATCCACCTCGTCGCAGACCGGGGAGCCGCAGACCGGGGAGCCGCAGGGCGGGGAGTCGCTCGTCGGCCGGGAGTACGAGGTCGAGGTCGGCCCCGTCGCCCACGGCGGCCACTGCATCGCCCGCACCTCCGAGGGCCAGGTCCTCTTCGTGCGCCACACCCTGCCCGGCGAGAAGGTCGTCGCCCGGGTCACCGAGGGCGAGGCCAGCTCGCGCTTCCTGCGCGCCGACGCGGTCACGGTGATCGACGCGTCCAAGGACCGTGTCGAGGCCCCCTGTCCCTACGCGGGCCCCGGCAAGTGCGGCGGCTGCGACTGGCAGCACGCCAAGCCCGGCGCGCAGCGCCGCCTCAAGGGTGAGGTGATCGCCGAGCAGCTCCAGCGCCTCGCGGGCCTCACGCCCGAGGAGGCCGGCTGGGACGGCACGGTCATGCCCGCCGAGGGCGACAAGCTCCCGCCCGGCGAGGTGCCCGCCTGGCGCACCCGCGTCCAGTACGCCGTCGACGCGGACGGCCTGGTCGGACTGCGCAAGCACCGCTCGCACGAGGTCCAGCCGGTCGACCACTGCATGATCGCCGCCCCGGGCGTCTCCGAGCTCGGCATCGAGAAGCAGGACTGGCCGCAGATGGCCACGGTGGAGGCCATCTCCGCCACCGGCTCCCACGACCGCCAGGTCATCCTGACCCCGCGCGAGGGCGGCCGGCTCCCGCTGGTCGAGCTGGACAAGCCGGTCTCCGTGATGCGCGTCGACGAGAAGGACGGCGGCGTGCACCGCGTCCACGGCCGCGCCTTCGTGCGCGAGCGCGCCGACGACCGTACGTACCGCGTCGGCTCGGGCGGCTTCTGGCAGGTCCACCCGCAGGCGGCCAACACCCTGGTCCGCGCGGTCATGCAGGGGCTGCTGCCCCGCAAGAACGACACCGCCCTCGACCTCTACTGCGGCGTCGGCCTGTTCGCCGGTGCCATCGGCCAGCGGATCGGCGAGAAGGGCGCGGTGCTGGGCATCGAGTCGGGCAAGCGCGCGGTCGAGGACGCCCGGCACAACCTGAAGGACCTGGACCGGGTCCGCATCGAACACGGCAAGGTCGACCAGGTCCTGCCGCGCACGGGCATCACGGAGTGCGACCTGATCGTCCTGGACCCGCCCCGTGCGGGCGCGGGCAAGGCCACGGTCAAGCAGTTGGTCGCCCTGGGCGCCCGCCGCATCGCGTACGTGGCCTGCGACCCTGCCGCGCTGGCGCGGGACATCGCTTACTTCCGGGACGGGGGGTACCGGGTGCGGACGCTGCGGGCTTTCGATCTGTTTCCGATGACGCACCACGTGGAGTGCGTCGCGATCCTAGAACCCATCGCAAAGGGTGCCTGACCTGCGGGTTTGGGTGATGTGCGTTATGTGCACTGTGGGCGTTACGGGCGATATCTTGACGCATATTCGACGCACGTGACGCACGTTTGACGCACGGATGGCTCGGTTTCTGATGGGCCGTCATATGTGCTTGACGGCCGCCAGGTGGAGTCCTCAGCTGTGCGGTCGGAGACACCTTGAGGTGGCCGGGGCACTGGCTGCCGCGCGATTGGCTGCCCTTGCCCCATCCACATTTCGGTAGTGACGTTCCGTGAGGCTAGGTGAGGTGGCCGTTCCGTGTTGCGTCAGCGGCCGTACGGGCTCCAGTGCTCGAGAAAGGGCCTGAGGTCGTCGGCTCGTGGCTCGGGATTGTCGGGCAGCAGGGGCGGCGTGTTCAGCGGGGCGAGGTGCTCCACGCGTGCTGCTGCCCAGTTGATCCATGTGTCGGCTTCGGTCCTGGTCTGGCCTGGGGGCATGGCCTCGACCCGGGTGCGTACGGCGCTTACGTACTCCGCGAGTCGGGTGGTTTGAGGGCCGCGAGGCGCCAGGCGGGGATGTCGACGAGCTTGATCTCGTACCCGCCACGGCACCAGCCTTCGTACAGTTCCTTCGTCTCCGGGATCCTCCCGAACCTGCGTGCCGCGGCGACGCGGTAGGGCCACTTCTCCAACTCCGGGCCGCTGCCGGTCTTCACGATCCGACCGCCCGCCTCCGCGAGCTCTTGCAACAGCTGTTCCGAGAACGCGCCTGTGGGAAAGGGCGCGGCTTTTTCGCCTGGCGGCCGGGATTTCCTGCGCTCGGGTGGGCGGGGGTTGCGGAGGGAGGGGGCCGGCCCCAGGATGTGGGGCCGGCCGCGGGATGCTGGGGATACCCGTGCACCTGTCACCTGGTCTGAGTCCGCGCCGTAGGGGTTGGCCGGTGCGGGCCTCCTGCCGGGGATCACCCGGCCACCACGACGATGACAGGGCGACGGTGCGCAAGCGACAGGCCGGGCATCATCACGCACATGTCGAGCGTGGTTCACTCGACCTGCAAGGAGCAACGGAGCTTTCGGCGCTTGACTCGTGCGTGGCACGCATGATTTGGAGAGTTGACCGTGGACGCGATCGACCGTCACATACTGAACATCCTCCGCAAGGACGGGCGAGCGCCCGTGTCTGAGATCGCGCGTGCTGTGGGACTCTCGGCGGCTCCGTGCGCCCGCCGCATCGAGCGCATGGAGAGGGAGGGCGTGATTCGCGGCTACACGGCGGTCATCGAGGACAGCCGGGCGGGCATGCTTCAGGCGTTCATCGAGATCCGTCTGCTCGGCGCGACCGACAGCGACGAGATCCAGGGCATCGCCGAGAGCATCCCGGAGATCGAGGAGAGCCACAGCATCGCCGGTACCTCCGACGCCCTGCTCAGGCTCCGGGTCCGGGACGTGAAGCATCTTCAGCAGGTGATCAATGCCGTACGCCGGACCGGCAAGGTGGAGGGCACCAGGACCTTCATCATCATGAACACCTGGACACGCGCGACCGAACAGGCCGGTACCCCGTAATCCCGAAACGACGTCGTGCCGTGGCCCGGGTCGTCCGCCTGCCGACCGCGGACTCTATCGGTGGTGTGGGCCCGACGTCGTCGCCCGGTACACGACTGAACCCGGTGGATTCCGGGCTGTCGGGCGGGTTACTCACGTGCTGGTGTGACGGTGTGCGCGAGTTGGAAGCGTGAGTGCAGGCCGAGTTTCCGGTAGACGCGGGTGAGGGTCGCCTCGACCGTCTTGACGCTGACGGTGAGGGTGGTGGCGATGTCGCGGTTGCTCGCTCCGGCGGCGGCGAGTTCGGCGCAGCGCTGCTCGGCGGAGGTGAGGCGGGGGTGGGCGTCTCCACCCGTGGGGACGGCTTCCAGCCGGCGGAGGGTGTGCGCGGCGGTTTCGGCCCACGGGTGTGCTTGGTGGGCGGTGAAGAGGTCGGCGGCGCTTTGCGCGGCGGCGCGGGCGCTGGCGCGGCGGCGCCCGCGTCGTTCGGTGTGGCTGAGCGCCAGGAGGGTCCTGCCGCGTTCGAGGGGGAGGTGGCGGAGCCGGTCGGCCGCATCGTTGAGGCGTCGGGCCGCGGTGTCGTAGTGGCCGCGGGCGGCGTCCAGAAGTGCCTGGGAGCGTTCGAGGGGGGGAAGGACGGTGTCCCTACCGAGGTCGGTCGCGGTGCGGCGGGTGTCGTCCAGGAGGCTCTGTGCCTGGTCGAGGCGCCCGAGGGCGATGAGGGTCTCGGCGAGTTCGGGGTGCCAGCGCAGGATGGACGGGTCGCGGACCTGCTGGAACCGCTCCAGGGCGCGGACCTCCTCCAGGGCCTCCAGGGCTTCTTTGGGGTGACCGGTGGCCAGGAGGAGGTGGCCGAGGGCGAAGAGGTTGCGGGAGAGGAAGACCTTGTTGTCCTCTCGCCGGGCGGTATCGACTCCGCGGCGTGCGTGGGCGAGGGCGAGATCGGTGCGGCGGGCGGCGCCCTCGACGAGAGCGGAGGTGTAACAGGCCGGTGCGGCCGACAGTGCGGTCCCGTCGGTTAGTGCCTGGGCGCGGTGGGCGTGGTCGAGTGCTCTGGTGCACCGTCCGGCGCGGAGTTCGGCCTCGGCGAGGCTGCGCAGGATGTCCACGGTCGCCTCGGCGTCTCCCGTCCGCTCGGCTTCGACGAGCAGGGGAAGCAGCGTGGTGCGGGCCTCGTCCGGCTGGTCGTCGAAGAGGGCGTGCCGGGCCGCGAGGTGCTGAGGTGTGCCGTTGACCGGGATGGAGGCGGCGCGTGGCAGGGACAGGGCACGGCTGAGGGTGGTCCCGGCGTCGAGGTGACCGAGGACGCGTTGAAAGCGAGCCTGCATCGTG
Organism: Streptomyces sp. NPDC002125; assembly: GCF_053593715.1. Lineage (NCBI taxonomy): Bacteria > Bacillati > Actinomycetota > Actinomycetes > Kitasatosporales > Streptomycetaceae > Streptomyces > Streptomyces sp. NPDC002125. The sequence goes on from NZ_JBSFDD010000015.1 coordinate 8,189, forward strand.
AGGGCCATGGCGGTGGTGGCCATGTCACCGGCGGTCTCGGCGAGGGCGGTGGCCCGGCCGGCCAGGGCGCACGCCCGGTGGGGGTCGCCTTCGTTGACGTTGGCCCAGACGGACTGGCGGATGAGGAGCTGGGCCGTGAGGTCGGGTCGTCCGGCCGCCGCGCGGAGTGCGCCGGCGAACAGTTCGTCCGCGCTGTACAGGTGCTGGCCGCTTGCGTCGATCAGGGCGATGAGGGCGTCGACGCGCTGATCGGGGGTGGTGTCGTGGCCCAGGACGAGGCGGGCAGCGGCCCGAGCGCGGGGGAGGTCGCCGTAGTGGGCGGCGTCGCGTACGGCGGTCAGGGCCCGTTCGGTGAGCAGTTCGCCGTGGTCGTGCGAGGTGCGCTGGGCAGCGAGGAGGGAGAGTTCGGCGGCCAGCGCGTGGTCGCCGCGCTGCCGGGCCCGTACGGCGGCGCGGGCGGCGCGGTGGGCCGAGCGCGGGTCGGCGCCGTCGGCCGCCAGCACGGTGTGCCGGTCGCGGCGGACGCTGTCGGGGCTGGCCTCGGCCAGGCGGGCGTGCAGAAGTCTGCGCGCGTCGCCCGGCAGCCGCGTCGCGAGCTCCGTGCCGATCGCGGAGGCGGTGAACCGCACGCTCCCGTCCGCCCGTCCGATGTCGAGCAGTCCCGCTGCCTCGGCCTGGGCGAGGAGGGCCTCGGCTGCCGGGCCGGCGAGGCGGCCGAGCAGTTCGAGGTCGGGCCGGTCGTCCAGCGCGGCGAACGTCAGCAGTTCCCGCACCTGGGCCGGTACTTCGCCCAGCCACTCGCCCACCAGCCGGCGGGCCGTCGGCGGCAGAGCCGGCTCGCTCTCATCCTCCCGGTCCACGAGCGGCCACGGGGCGTCGGCCAGCGCCAGAGCCAGGGCCGGGTTCCCACCGCTGTGGGCGTGGACGCGCGTGACCTCGCGGGGGGCGAGCCCGTACGGGGACAGCAGGGCCACAAGCTGAGGTGCCGTCAGAGGCGGGACGGGCACCGCGTACGTGTCCTCACCGCACCAGTGGCCCGCGGCTCCCGGGCGCCAGGCGCGCTCGGCCGCGATGACGAGAAGGTCCGGGGTCAGGCGTAGCGCCCAGCCCAGGACGGCCGCACTGGCGTGGTCCAGCCACTGGGCGTTGTCCACCACCAGCGTCATGGGCGGCGCCTCCCTCAGCAGGGCAGCGGTCAGGCGGCGCAGCCGCAGCGCCCGACCGGCATCGTCCGGAGAACCGGACCGGCCGGCGGTCTCGGCGAGTGCCGCCGTCAGCTCCCGCGCGGCGGGCAGGGCCGGTAGCGCCAGCGCGAGTTCGAGCAGACCGGCACAGGCGACCCGGGCGTCCTGCGGGCCCGGGGCCAGCCGCAGGACCGGCAGGCCCGACTGCCGTCCCAGGACACCGGCCGCGGTGGTCTTGCCGCTTCCGGGCGGCCCGAACAGAACCACCCGGCGGGTGCCGTGTCCGCTTTCGGACACCTCCGGCAGCAGCAGGCCGGTCTCGTGGGACGCGTTCGTCCACATCGCAGTGTCTGGCATCGGGCCATGGTGCGCCCACCGGGGCTCCCCGTCCAGGTCAAGGGGTTTCCCCGATGTCCGCAGCCCCCCTCGTCTCTAGCCTCATGGCCACAGCCGGGCCAACTGCCGCCGAACACCCCCCGCACTCCAGGTGCCGTCCTGCGGCAACTCCCCGACGAGGCCCGGCGGAAGGATTGTCATGTACCGCAAAAATGCCCTGGCGGCCGGTGTCGCGGCAGCCCTCGCATTGGGCTCAGTGACCACGGTGGCCACCCAGTCCACCGCCGTCCCCCAGTCCGCCGCCGTCGGCACCTCCGCCGCCCAGCCCGGCGCCGGCTTCCGGGCTATGACGGCCGACACGCGCGGCGAGGCGATACGCGAGGCCGGCCGGAACGCGTCCGCGACCGCCCGCGCGCTCGGCCTGGGCCCCGAAGAGCACCTGGTGGCCAAGGACGTGCTGATCGACACCGACGGCGCCCGGCACGTGCGCTACGACCGCACCTACGACGGCCTGGCCGTGATCGGCGGCGACCTGGTCGTCCATCTGGCCAAGAACGGCGCGATCACCGGCTCGGACCTGGCGCACCAGGGCGCCATCGAGGCCGTCGGCATCACGCCGAAGCTGACGGCTGCCGACGCCTCGGCCAAGGCCGTGAAGCACGCCAAGCACGTGAGGAAGGCGAAGGCCGGCAGCAAGGACAGCACCCTGGTGGTGTACGCGGCGGGCAAGATCCCCGTCCTCGCCTACCGCTCGACCGTCACCGGCGCGGGCAAGACCGGCCCGGCCTCGCGCGAGGCGGTGATCTTGGACGCCGCGAGCGGTGCGCTGCTGGACCAGTTCGAACTGCACCAGAGCGTCACGGGCACCGGCAACGGCGTCACCGTCGGCCAGGTCTCCATCGAGACCACTCAGACCGGCAGCGGCTACACCCTCACCGACCCGGCGCACGGCGGTACGATCGTCTACGACTCCTACAACAGCCCCCAGTCGAACCCGAGACAGAACGCCAGGGCCTTCTCCAAGACCTCCAACTCCTGGGGCAACGGCACCGCGTCCAGCCGCGAGAGCGCCGCCGTGGACGCCTCCTACGGCCTGGCGAAGACCTGGGACTACTACAAGGGCTCCTTCAACCGCTCCGGCATCCGCAACGACGGCCGCGGAGCCCCCGCCTACGTCCACGTCGACAACAGCCTGGTCAACGCCTTCTACGACGACACCTGCTTCTGCATGTACTTCGGTGACGGCTCCTCGCAGAACGGCAACACGCCCGTGACCGCGGTCGACGTGGCCGGCCACGAGATGAGCCACGGCGTCACCGCCTCCACCGCCAACCTCAACTACTCCGGCGAGTCCGGCGGCCTCAACGAGGCCACCAGCGACATCTTCGGCACCATGGTCGAGTTCTACGCCAACAACGCCGCCGATCCGGGCGACTACTACATCGGCGAGAAGCTCAACATGTCCGGCGGCTACCTGCGCCGGATGGACAACCCCTCCGCCGACGGGAACTCGCTCTCCTGCTGGAACTCGGGCGCGGGCTCGGTGGACGTCCACTACTCCTCCGGCATCGCCAACCACTTCTTCTACCTGGCCGGCGAAGGCACCGGTGCGAAGACCATCGGTGGACGCTCGCACAGCGGAACCACCTGCAACAACGACACCTTCGCAGGTATCGGCAAGGACAAGGCCGCCGCAGTCTGGTACCGGGCACTGACCGCCTACATGACTTCCACCACCAATTACGCCGGTGCCCGCACCGCCACCCTGCAGGCCGCCGCCGACCTGTACGGCACCAACTCCCAGGAGAGGTACCTCGTCTCCAAGGCGTGGGCGGCCGTCAGCGTCGGCGCCGCCCTGCCCGACCCCGGCAACGGCACCCCCACCCCCGATCCGACCGATCCCCCCAGCGGAAACGCGCTGGCCAACGGCAGCTTCGAGCAGGGCACCAGCGGCTGGACCCAGAGCGACAACATCATCACCAACTCGTCCCTGCAGCCGGCCCGTGACGGGTCCTGGTACGCCTGGATGATGGGTTATGGCGCCGACGCCGTCGAGTCCGTGTCCCAGTCGAATATCGCGGTGCCCGCCACCGGTGCCCCGAAGCTCACGTTCTGGCTGAAGGTCTCCACCCAGGAGTCCGGCTACGCCGCCTACGACACCCTCAAGGTCAAGATCAACGGCACCACGCTCGCCACTTACTCCAACGCCAACGCGAGCTCCGGATACGTCCAGAAGACCGTCGACCTGTCCGCCTACAAGGGCCAGTCGGTGAAGCTGGAGTTCGCCGGCACCGAAGACACCTACCTGGCGACCGTCTTCCTGCTCGACGGCATCGCCATCGGCTGACCGGCTCCCCTCACCCCGCGCACTCCCGCGGCCGGATCCCCTTCCCGGGCGCTCCGGCCGCAGGAGCTGCGCATGCACGGGGCGGACCGGTTCCCACTCCGCGGGTCGTCCAGTGTGTTCAACACCATCTACCTATCTGCCCCGTGCATGACAGTTTAGATGTGAATGTCTCCCCGGCAGGCCAAATCGCCTCGTAAAGGGAGGAAATTCCGTTCACTCATCCCGAACCGCCCGTCAGTCACCGCTGGTGAGAGGCGGTTCGGAGATTCCCGCCCCCGGCGCACGCCTCGGGCGAGCACCCACGCTCGCCTCCCCGGCATGCGTGGAAATCGATGAGGAGAGTCCGTGCCACTCCTGCCGCGAAGAACGTCGCGCAACCGGCGAGCCGCCCTCGCCGCCATGCTCACCACCGGCCGAACGTCTCCTCTCTGGCAGTGATTGCTGCTGGACACCCGTCGACATGGCCCTGACTGAAGCGACCTTCGGTCCCCTCCCCATGTCTCCCACGTCCGGTCAGAGCCAGGAGTCCCAGATGCCGTACGCCGTCGATCGGGTCTCCGCCTCGGCGCCCGAGGCGTCGAGCCGTACGACGCGGTAGTAGTACAGGCCGAGCAGGTCCTCGTGCACCGTGGTGTCCATGTAGAACGACGTGTCACCCATGGTGCCCTCCGCCAGGGCGACGTAGGCGGCGGTGGCAGGGTCCCAGCGCTCCACGCGGTAGCTCGCGAACCGGGAACAGTCCCCGAGCCCGGAGCTCTCGGAGCAGCCTACGTACAGCTCCGGGTACTGACCCTCACGGACCTCGGACTCCGTCCAGCCCGGCGGGCGGGTGTCAGGCAGGGTGACCGAGACCTCTGCGGGGTGGAGTACGTCGAGCGCCTCGTCGTCGTGCATGAGCCGGTCGTCCGTGGCCGCCACCTTGTAGACGTGGGTGGCACCGTCGGCAACCGTCGGGCAGAGGATCTCGGTCCCGGCCAGGGAGCTGCCGGACCAGCAGTTCTCCTTCCAGACCGTCTCACCGCTCTCCGCGTCGATGACGCCCTGCCATACGTGGTAACCGGTGACGTCCGCATCGGCGGGCGGCGTCCACGTCAGCCGGACGCCGAGCGGGACACGCTCCGCAGTCAGGTCCTGGACCGGGGCAGGACGCCGCGTGTCCGGGGTGGTCTCCGTGGCGGACGGGCCCGCCTTCGACACATGTCCGTACCGGTCGGTCGTCACGACTCGGTACTCGTACGTCGTCTCCGACTTGCCCTGGACATCCCAGCAGGTGCCGTTGACCTGCTTGCGGGCGGACAGAGGAGCGTCGGCGTCCGCCCAGGTCCAGTACGTGTCCGGGTCATCCAGCGGCTGGTCCACCGAGCTGTTCGGCTTGCACCGGTCCACGATGTCGGTCTCGCCGGTCGCGGTGTCGGTCCGGATGATCTTGTACGTGGGAAGGGGCTGCTCGTCGACGGTCCACGGGTCGACGCTGCTCCACGCGACCATCACGCCCTCGTCGAACCTGTCGGCAGTGGTCTTGAACGCGGGGATCGCCTCCGGCCGGTCGGCCATCCTCAGAGTGATCTCCACCGGCGCGGCAGGGTTGCCCTTGGCGTCCAGTGAGCGCACCGCGTACCGGTAGCTGTCGGCGACGGCGGCCGACTGGAGCGGCACCACGTCGGTCAGGGTGGTGGTGCCCTTCTCGGGAAGAGCGTCGGTGTAGCCGCCGGTCGCCGGGTCGTACTGGAGGACCTGGTAGGAGGCGGCCCCGGTGACGGGCGACCACACGAGATGCGGAACGCCCGACCGGTACTCGGTGCGGAGCCCCGTGACGGCGGCGGGCGGGGTCAGGTCGGGGGTGGTGAAGGTCGTGGCGGCCGAGTACGCCGACCAGTTCCCGGCGGCGTCCTGGGCCCGCCCCCGGTAGGTGACCTTGCTGCCGTCGGCCGGGTAGCCGGTGTCGCAGATCGCCCCCTTGGTGCCGGAGTAAACGGTGATCCAGCGGTTCGTGGTGGCGTCGAGCCGCTGCATCTCGTACCGGGCGATGTCGGCGGCGTTCTGCGCGGTGGTGACCAGCTGCGGCGCCGCGTAGGGCTGGTCGGCCGGGCAGGCGTCCCATTCGACGAAGGGCGCGGCGGGCGGCGTCCTGTCGACGGTGGTGACGAGCTTGTCGGGGGTGCCGCCGGAGACATTGCCCGCCTTGTCGACGGCCCGAACCTCGTAGTAGTAGGCCGCTCCGCTCCTGGGCAACGCGCTGTCGGTGTACGACGTCGCGGTGGTCGTCGCGAGCTGCTTGCCGTACGGCGCGCCCTTCAGCCGGCGGTAGACCCTGTAACTCGCCAGGTCCATCTCCTTGCTCCTGGTCCAGGTGAGCTTGGCGGCGCCGGTGGCGGAGTTGTACGAGACGGTCATGCCCGTCGGGATGAGGGGCTTGACCTTGTCGTAGGCGGCGGAGGTACGCGGCGTATAGGCGAACCTGACACTCGCGGAACCCGTCCAGTTGACGAAGTCGAAGCGGATCGTGTGCTTGCCCGCGGGAATCGTCACGTTGACCGTCTTCTTGACGGTGGCGGAGACGTTCCTCCATACGTCGATCTTGCGGACACCGTCGACGTAGACGCGCATTCCGTCCAGGGCGGATGCCGTGAACGTGAAGGGGCCACCGGAGCCGAAGTCGCGCGTCACCGACCAGCGCACCCCGAAGTTGTTGGAGGGCACGCCGGAAACGGGGGCCCCACTGCCCCAGTTCTGGTCGATCGTGGAATCGCAGTCCGTCTTCTTCGGCGTGCCCGAGAACGTTGTGTTCGCGAAGAACTGCCGTGTGAAGACGGGGGAAGTGCAGTTCACCGCCGCAGAAGCAGGCACGGCGGTGGTGTAGAGCACTCCGCCTGCCGTGGCCAGAGCCAAGGCGGTGGCGGTCGTGCGTCTGGCTGGGTTCATCAAGTCATTCATTCCTGTTCGGCGCCGAGGTGGTCAGACGTCGCCGAACAAGACAGACAAGAGGGCCGGTTGGTTGTACGAGCAGCCGTAACGGCTCAGCCGCTGGTACCCGTCCACGGCGGGTACGCATTCACCAGGGGCTGGTTGACGCGGTTTCCTGACGGCCTGGTGACGAGAGAGTCCCCCGCCCAGCCCACCGTGCCGGCGAAATCGCCGAGAGCGAATCGTGCCTAGCTCCGGAGCGTGGAGAGGGCGGTTCCGTCCTCGGTTTCCCAGACCGTCCATCCGTTGACCGGGTAACCGGCGACACCGGCGGCGGCGGCGGACGGCGTCCCGTGGCGCGAACCGTCGTGGTCCAGCTCCAGCCGGCCGTCGGCCAGAACGGTCGCGTGGAAGGCGTCGCCGTGGTTGCGGCGCTTCCACACGAGGGACTGGCCCGCGGCGAGCTTGCCTTCCTCGATCAGTGGACGGAGAGCTCCGCGCTTCACGCGGACGACGCGTTTGCCCTTGGAGGCGCTGGCGCCGCCCTTGTCGGACAAGCCGAGCAGTCGCCGCAGAACCGTGTTCGGCGAGTCCACGAACGGCTCGGCCCTCTCCTGGAGCTGGGCGTACACCTCTTCGTCGACCTGGATCTCCCTGTCCATCGAGAAGGACCTCTTTCCACTATTTTCTCTCTGGAGAGTCTACCTCGACCTTGCCGGAGAGGGGGAGCCGAGGTGGGCGGGTTACACGGTCAGCCCGTATCGGAGCGTGGAAATGGCCTTCCCGTTCGCTGTCTTCCATGCGTCCCAGCCGTTCTCGGGGCGTCCGACGACGTGACTGGCGGCCCCTGAGGGTGTGGTGTGGCGCGTCCCGTCGATGAGGGCGAGGGTGCCGTCCGCGAGCAGGAAGGCGGTGTGCGTCTCGCCGGACTGCGGGCGCGTCCAGTGGAGGGTGGCACCGGGGCGCAGGAGCCCGCGCGAGATGAGGGTGTGGAGGCTGACGCCGGAAGGGGGGAGGTTCACGGTTTCTCCTCTGTCTATTTTCTCTCTGGAGTGAGAGTAATACAGAGTGAAACCGCGGTCAAGGGAGAAGAGCTCGGACGTCCACCTCGGCCCAGACGGTCTTGCCGGGGGCGGCGGTGCGGGGCGTGGTGCCCCAGCGGGTCGCGAGGGCCGCCACGAGGAGAAGGCCACGGCCGGCCTCGGCGTCCGGTGCGGGGGAGGAGAGGACAGGAATCCGCTCGGTACGGGTGTCGGTGACCTCGATGCGGAGGGTCGTGGCGTCGGACCCCGTGACGGCGGTGAGCCGGAGGCGGAAGTCCCGGCCGGGGACGTGGCCGTGGCGTACGGCGTTCGCGGCGAGCTCGGCGGCGATGAGGGTGACGGTGTCGTTGGCGGTCGTGTCGTACGGGTGGCCCCATTCGTGGAGCCGGTGCGAGACGAGGCGCCGGGCGAGCCGGGCACCGCGGGGGGTGGAGGTGAAGCGCATGTCGAACTCCTGGCCGGGGGAGCGGAGTTCGTGGGCGGGCTTGGTGGGGTGAGTTGTGGACTTCATGCCGCCAACGGTGGCGTTGCGTGAGTACCGTTGACCAGGAGTGACGCGCGGACGCGTGTGGGCTGTATGCGTTGGTGCGGAGGGTGTCGGCGATGAGGAGCGTGACCGGCGGGACGGCCGGGGCGTTGGGTGCGGGAGGCGCGGATCATGGACGATCGGGAAGTGGAAGCCGGATACGAGGCCGAGCAGGGGGCGACGGGCATCCTTCAGGTGTTCGGGCGACAGCTGAAGCGGTTCCGGGAGTGGGCGGGCCTGGACCGGGCGGAGTTCGGGGCGAGGACGGGGTACTCGGCGGCGACCATCGCGGCGTACGAGCAGGGGCGGCGAATCCCGCCGCCGAAGTTCATCGACCAGGCGGATGAGCTGCTGGGTGCGCGCGGCATCTTGAAGGAGATGAAGGAGGAGGTCGCGAGGGCTCAGTACCCGGCGTTCTTCCGGGGTGCGGCGAAGCTGGAGAAGGAGGCGGTGGAGCTGCATGTGTACGCGGTGCAGGCGGTGCCGGGGCTGTTGCAGACGGAGGAGTACGCGCGGGCGGTGTTCGCGATGCGGCGGCCCCTGCTGGATGAGGCGATCGTTGAGGAACGCGTCGCGGCCCGACTGGCCAGGCATGAGATCTTCTCGCGCACGCCGATGCCAACCATCAGCTTCGTGATTGAGGAGTCTGTGCTGCGTCGCCCCCTGGGCGGGCGGGACGTGATGCGAGGGCAGTTGGAGCACCTGCTGCTCGTGGGACATCGCCGCAACGTGGCGATCCAGGTGATGCCAACAGAGCGTGAGGACCACGCTGGCTTGGCGGGTCCGTTCACCTTGATCGAGACGAGGGAAGGACGGAGGATCGCCTACGTGGAGGTGCTCAAGGACAGCCGCCTTCATACGGATCGGAACTCGGTGCGGGAGATCGAGGAGCAGTACGGGCTTCTCAGGGCGCAGGCCCTCACTCCGCGCGAATCGCTGGCCGTCATCGAGAAGCTGCTGGGAGAGACATGAACGTCGAAGAGTCTGTGCGGATCGTGCCGGAATCGGCTTGGTTCAAGAGCAGCTACAGCAGCGGCGAGGGAGGCGAGTGCGTGGAGGTGGCGAGCGCCGTCGGTTCGGTCCACGTCCGCGACTCGAAGAACAAAGCTCGGGCCATGCTGAGCTTCGACGCGGAGCAGTGGGCGACGTTCCTCGCCTTCGCGTCGCACTGAACCTGTACGACAACGCGGGCTGCGCCAGCCTCGGTTGGCGCAGCCCGACCGTCTTCGGCCCCCGGCTCCGAAACCCCGGCATTCGCCTCGCCGAGACCCGCTCAGCCGGCCACGTCGCGGAGCTGTGAGCGGGCGGTGATGCCCAGTTTGGGGAACACCCGGTAGAGGTGGGAGCCGACCGTGCGCGGGGAGAGGAACAGTTTCTCCCCGATCTCACGGTTCGTCAGGCCGCGGGCCGCGAGCTGGACGATCTGTTGCTGTTGAGGGCTGAGTTCGGTGAAGGCACCGGGCACCACGCTGTCGGCGGCCTCGATGCCGGCGGCTCGCAGTTCTGCCTTCGCCCGCTCGACCCATGGCCGTGCGCCAAGCCGCTGGAAGGTGTCGAGTGCCGTGGTCAGCAGCGGGCGGGCCTCGGCGATGCGCCGCCGCCTCCGGAGCCACTCACCGTAGTCCAGCCGTGTCTGCGCCCGCTCGAACGGCCACTGCTCACCTGCATCGTCCGCCAGCGCCGCCCGGAAGTACGGTTCCGCGTGCTCCGGTTCGGCGACCAGGGCGCGGCCTCGGCCGAGCAGCGCGGTGAGCCGCGCCGACATGCCCGTACCCAGGCGCCGCGCCGATCGTTCCAGTAGTTCGGCGGCGTCCTCCCGCCGGCCTCGGCGGACGGCCGCCGCAGCGAGTTCGGCCAGGAGGGTGTAGGAGACGTGGTAGTGGACCGGGTCGCCCTCGTCGGTGAACGCGGAGCGGAACTGCGTGTAGGCAGTGTCGTAGTCGCCCTCGGCCACCGCCGCCAGGCCCAGGGCCCGACGCGCGAATACCGCGACGGACTTGCTTTCCAGTGGGTCGACGAGTGTCAGCGCCTGCTCGGCTCTCCGCCGCGCGTCGGCCGGCTCGCCGAGCAGCGCGAGCACCGTGGCGTCGAGTGTGTGAGCACACGCCTCGGCGTGGTCGAGTCCGGCCGACGACGCCATGGCCGCGATGTCGGCCGCCACCGAGCGGGCCTGGGCCCATCTGCCCTGCTCCAGGCGGGTCCAGCCGGCCGCGCTTCCCAGTCCGTCCGGGAGAGGTCCACGAGCCTGCCACTGGTCGAATGCCTCGTCGAAGGTCCTGGCGGCGAGCGTGGTCTGGTCGAGCAGCCAGGCGACGATGGCCAGCGCGGTCAGGCGACCGGCGTCGCCCTTGGCCTCGGCGATGAGCCCAGGAAGCGCCGGAGCGAGGAAGGCTCCTGCGCTGCTGGGGTCGGAGACGGCCAGTACCCAGGCGTGCAGGGCCGCTCCGGCGGCATGGTCGGGCACGCGTGGGAGCAGGCCCTGGATCTGTCGATGCTGGGACTCGTCGCCCGAGTAGTAACGCACCACCGCAGCCGCGGCCAGCGCGTCGAGCAGGAGGGGCGACCGGGCGTCCGCCGCCTCGTCGGCGACACGGATGAGAAGGGCGAAGGCCGCTGTGTGACGGGGGCCCAGGGACATGAGCTGTCCGGTGGCCAGAGCGGCCCTGTCCAGCAGCGCCTGGTCGCCGGTGCACTCCAGGACCGCGGCGGCCAGGTGCTCCACCCAGCCGAGTTGACCGGTGAAAACGGCGGTGGCAGCGGCTTCGGTCAGGAGACGCGCCCGGTCCTCGCGGCGCGGGCTGAGTTCCGCGGCGCGCTCCTGGGCCGCGGCAGCGGCCGCGAAGCCACCCCGGCGCCGGGCCCGGTCGGCCGTCTGCTGCAGGGCGGCCGACACGTCCTGGTCGGGGCGTATGGTCGCGGCGGCGAGGTGCCAGGCTCGGCGGTCAGGCTCCTCGCGCAGCAACTCCGCGAGGGCGAGGTGAGCCCGGCGGCGTTCCTCGAACGACGCGGCCTGGTAGACGGCGGAGCGGACGAGCGGGTGACGGAAGGAGATCCCGGACCCGTCCTGGCGTACGAGACCGGCCCGGTCCGCGGGTACCCATGCCTCGTCGTCCGCCTCCGGGAGTCCCACGGCAGCCGCCCGGGCGTCCGCCGCGTCGGCGGCCGCGAGCAGCAGCAGGATGCGGCGGGTCGGCTCCGGCAGGTCCGCCGCCTGCCCCGCGAAGATCCGCTCCAGCCGGTCGGTGACCGGCAGCGGGCCTTCCACGCCACTGCCCTCGGGGTGCCGGATCGCGGTGGCGTGGGCGAGTTCCACCAGGGCCAGCGGATTGCCGGCCGCCTCCTCGAGAATCCGCACCCGGGTTCTGCCGGTGGGGGGAGTGGGCTGCTGGTCCAGCAGCCGGTTGGCCGCCCCCGCGTCCAGCGGGCCGAGTTCGATCCGTTCGTATCCCTTGTCGAAGCCGGGCAGCGCGTCCGTGGCGCGGACTCCGATCAGCAGCGTGACGGGCTCACTGTCCATGCGTCGCGCCACGAAGGCGAGAACGTCCAGTGATCCGCGGTCGATCCACTGGGCGTCGTCGACCACCACCAGCAGCGGGGCCGTTTCCGCCAGGTCCGACAACAAGGTCAGAACCGCAAGACCGACGAGCATCGCGTCGGGAGTCTCCCCACACTCTTCGATTCCCAGGACGGCACGGAGTGCGGAGCGCTGCCGCGACGGCAGGCCCTCGGCTTCACTGAGTACCGGGCGCAGCATCTGATGAAGACCGGCGAATCCGAGGTGCGTCTCGGATTCGCTCCCCACCGTCCGCAGCACCCGGCCACCCGAGCCCCGTGCGCGATCGGCCGCTAGGCCGAGCAGGGTGCTCTTTCCGGCACCGGGATCACCCGTGACGATCAGGACGTCGCTGTGGGACCGGCCGGCGCCCGCACGCCGGACGATGTCCGCGGTCTCGGTTTCTCTGCCCACCACCGCCGGACCGGAATTCCGCGTCGAGCGCTGGTCCCCACGAGCCCTTTCATCGTTTTCCACGGATGCTCCAAGAAATCGAGATCACCCCCAGACAGTAGCGCGCGGGGGAATCGCGGCAATGTCCGCAGGAGTGGTCCCGGACCCGTCCGAGAGCAGTCACCTGACGGATACCGGACGGAGCCCTCGCGCACTGAGACTGGCGCGGCGGGCGGTGGCCGGCCAGAGCACCGAGAACCTCTCGCGGCCGTGCCCCCGCGAAAGGACCTACGGAGATCACCATGGTGGCAAGGGCAACGGCATCGTTGTGGGACCGCTTCGCCGCCTCTGACCCCGGGCTCATGCGCCTGACCTCCGCGATGCACGCCGTGCTCGGCTCAGCCGGGGCCCTGGCCGTGCTGGCAGCGCTGCGCGCACCCGAGACGGCGCTGGTGGTTGCCGGTTTCACCGCGATGTCGACGTCACTGGCGATCAGCGACCTGCATCCGCGCAACCAGCTCATCACCCTCGGGCTCGGCGCTCCGCTCTCTCTCGCGTCCCTGGCCGCCGGAGCTTGGCTGACGCCGTACCCGACGGCAGCCAAGCTGATCTCCCTGGTGGTGATCCACCTCGCCGTTCAGGCCCGTCGGTTCGGTCCACGAGGGCTTGGCCTGGGGATCTTCGGTTTCATGGCGTTCCTGCTGTCCCAGTTCACCCAGGCCCGCGCAGACCAGCTTCCGCAGCTGGGTCCGCGCGGCACACGACCTCGACCAGGCACTGGAGTCCCTCCGCGAGGCATGTCTGCCGCTCACCCATCCGCTCAATCCGCAGCGCGCCCGACGTCATCACGCCCGCCACCTGCTGGAACTTCTTGAGGCCGGTGCGTACCACGCACGGAGCCTGGCTGCCGTGGCTGAGCGTCTCCCAGCGGGCCATGTCCCGGAGTGCGCCCCCCGTTTCGCTGCCGCGGCCGACCGTGCGCGCGAGACCGTGGCCCACCTGATCCGTGTCACCGGTCACCGACCGGTGATCTCCTCTCGCACGGCACGTCCCGGAGTCGTCGGGGCGCTGTCCCTGCTCTCGGAGGAATGGCGTGGCAGCCGCGGCCAGCTGTCGCCGGAGCATCGCCTGCTGTTGCACATCGATCGCCTCGACGCGACGTTGACCGCGCTTGTGTGCGCCCTGGACCCGCTCGTCCCGGACCTCGGGCGCACCACCGTGGTTCCTTCCGAGAGTGTTGGTACCCCGTGTGAGAGGCCGTGACGGCCACCGCACACGGTACGGCCGAAAAGCGGGAGTACGAATCCGGCTGCCGTCTCCTGAACGCGGCGAGGCAGGTATCCGGGAGTCGAACTCGCGACGGCGAGCCGCCTTTCCTTTCCCCGCGCTCGCAAGAGGAAGAGCCTTGGCCGGAGCCGTACGGCACACGGGTGCAGTCACCTGACGGATACCGCGCCCGCCGGGGCCCTCCTACCGTTCTGGTCATGCCTCCGAATCCTCAGGGAAGCCCCATGGAACAGATCACGCTCGGCAATGTCTCCATCACTCGAATCCGGGAATATTACGGTTCCGTCGAAATGGAGCCTCACGCTTTCATCCCGGAAAGCTCACAGGAGGTGTGGAAGGACGGCGTTCACTGGCTGGCCCCGCATTTCCTTGATGCCGAGACGAACGTCGTGAATTCCGCGATCCAGACCTGGCTGTTGCGCAGCGGCGGCAGGACCATCCTTGTCGACACCGGTGTGGGCAACCACAAGGAGCGCCCGTACTCGCCGGTCTGGAGCCACCTGGAGACGGACTTCCTGGCCAACCTCGCCCGGGCCGGTGTCCAGCCCGAAGACGTGGACATCGTGATCAACACGCATCTCCACGTCGACCACGTCGGCTGGAACACATACCTGGACGGGCGGCAGTGGGTTCCCACCTTCCCCAACGCCACATACCTGATGCCGAAGGACGACTTCGACTTCTGGAACCCGGCGAACGGCCATCAGCCGCTGCTCGGCCGCGGCAACCAGAACGTCTTCGAGGACAGCGTGGCCCCGGTGCACCAGGCCGGCCAGACACTGCTGTGGGAGAACAGCCACCGGATCGACGCCGACCTGCGCCTGGACGCGGCTCCCGGACACACCCCCGGCTCCTCCGTGCTGACCCTCAGCTCCGGGACCGACCGCGCGGTGTTCGTCGGTGACATGCTGCACAACCCGGTGCAGATCGTCGAACCGGACGCCAACAGCTGTTTCTGCGAGGACCCCGCGGGCGCCCGCGCCACCCGTCGCAAGGTGCTGGGCTGGGCGGCCGACAACAACGCGCTTCTGATCCCCGCACACCTGGGTGGTCACGGTGCCGCCGAGATCGCGCGTAACGGCACCACCTTCGACATCAAGGGCTGGGCGCCCTTCGCCCCGTACACCGAGCAGGGCTGACAACCCCCGAAAGGCACAGCTGTGAGCAACCGACCCGACCCCGTCGTCACCACCGCACAGGGAGCAGTCCGCGGGCTCCGTCAGGACGACGGCACCGCCACCTTTCTCAACATCCCCTACGCCGCTCCTCCCCTGGGCGCCGGCCGGTTCGCCCCGCCGCGGCCGCACGAGCCCTGGGACGGCGTACGGGACGCCACCGCGCCCGGCCCCAACGCCCCGCAGTCCGAGCGCAAGCTCGGCAGCATCGACATGGCCCCCTACTTCGGAGCCGGCTGGAGCCGCGGCGAGGACTTCCTCACCGTCAACGTCTTCCAGCCCGCGGCCGGTGAGGGTGACCTGCCGGTGATGGTGTTCGTCCACGGCGGCGGTTTCGTCGCCGGTTCGACGCGGTCCGCGCTGTACGACGGCTCCGCGTTCGCCCGGGACGGTGTCGTCCTGGTCACGCTCAACTACCGGCTGGGGATAGCCGGGTTCCTCGACGTCCCCGGGGCGCCCGCCAACCGCGGCCTGCTCGATGTCGTCGCCGCGCTGCGCTGGGTGCGGGAGAACATCGCCGCCTTCGGCGGTGACCCGGGCAATGTCACCCTGTTCGGCCAGTCTGCCGGGGCGACGGTCGTCGGCGGCGTCCTCGCCACCCCCGAGGCGGCGGGCCTGTTCCGTCGGGCGATCGTGCAGAGCGGCAGCGGGCTGGGCGCGTTCACCTCCGAGCAGGCCGCCCGTGTCACCAGGGCCACCGCCGAGGAGCTGGGCATCGAGCCGCACGTCGACGCCTTCGCAGCCATCTCCGACGAGCGCCTGGTGGCGGCAGCCTCCGAGCTCGCGGGCATCGACCTGCACACCCCCACCCACCACGACCCGCTGATCGGCCTCAGCCCCTTCAGCCTGGTGCTCGACACGCAGCCCGCCGTATCCGTCGCCGCCGGCCTGAGCGCCGGTGTCGACCTGCTCGTCGGCACCAACACCGAGGAGGGAAATCTCTACCTGGTCCCCGTGGACAAGTACGCCACCTCGACCGCGAGGGACGTCGACGACACCGCGGCGCGCGCGCACCCGAAGCCCGCGCAGCTCGTGGAGACGTACCGCGACACCCGCCCGGAGGCGTCCTTCGGTGAACTGCGGTCGGCCATCATGGGCGACGCGCTGTTCGGCGCGGGCAGCTGGGCCCTGGCCGACGCACACGCCGCGCACCCCCGGTCCGCCACGTACAGCTACGAGTTCGCCTGGCGCTCCCATGCCCTGGGCGGAGACCTCGGTGCCACCCACGCGATGGAGCTCCCCTTCGTCTTCGACCTCGCGGACCTGCCGCAGCTGGAGGGTGAGAGTGCCCTGCTCGGCCCCGACAAGCCTCCCGCGGACCTCGCCGCCCGCACGCACGAGGCCTGGGTCCGCTTCGCCAGGACCGGCAGCCCCGGCTGGGACCAGTACGACACCACACGCCGGACCACTCTGCGCATCGACGCCGAGTGGACCCAGGTCGACGATCCCCGCGGCCAGGAACGACAGGCCTGGGCCTGACCCCTTGCACAGATTGCCCCGTGCACCCTTCCGTCAAGGACACACCATGACAAGAACCGTCGTCACCACCGAGAACGCACCCGCCCTGCCGGCCCCGCTGTCCCAGGGCATCCGCAAGGGCCCGATCGTGCAGGTCTCCGGGCAGCTCCCGTTCGACCCGGCCACCGGCGCGGTCGTCGGCACCACGGTCGCCGAGCAGACCGCGCAGACCCTGCGCAACGTCACCGCCGTACTCGAAGCGGCCGGCGCCGGGCCGGAGGACGTCGTGATGCTCCGCGTCCACCTCACCGACCCCGCCCACCTGCCCGAGCTGAACGAGGCGTACGCGGAGGCTGTCGGCGAACCCTTCCCCGCCCGCACCACCGTCTACATGCAGCTCCCGCCGGGACTGCTCGTGGAGATCGATGCCCTGGCAGTCCTGGACGCCTGACTCGACCGTGGAGCGAAGCCGGTCCGGCGCGGTCCCCGGGACCGCGCCGGACCGGCGCTCCTGGCCCGGAGCACCGACGACGAGGTGAGGCGCGCCTCAGCCGTGATCGACGGAGAGGGTCACGACGTACTGGTCCGGAATGCGGAGGTCGGTCGACCACCGCGGCGGGAATGCCGGGGAAGCCACTCCCCGCTTTCGTTCCTGTCCGACCTGTCCGACCTGTCCGACCTGTCCGA
This sequence comes from Streptomyces sp. NPDC002125, assembly GCF_053593715.1. NCBI lineage: Bacteria > Bacillati > Actinomycetota > Actinomycetes > Kitasatosporales > Streptomycetaceae > Streptomyces > Streptomyces sp. NPDC002125. The sequence continues at coordinate 25,082 of NZ_JBSFDD010000015.1, forward strand.
CCTGGCCGGCGCTGCCGAAGGTCACGGCGCCGGATGCCCCTGGCCGGACACCGGTGTCAACTCCTCATCCGCCCATTCGGCGAAGGTGGTGAGCGGGAGGCCCAGCTCCCGGGCGAATGCGGGTCGGGCGGGCTGGAGGACCGCGTTGTTCCACTCATGTCCCGCTCCCCATGCGGGCATCCCCGCGCCAAGAGCCTCTTCCACGGTCATGGAGGGCGCGGTCACGGGCACTCCCCAGGCGGCGGACAAGGTCCGCGCGATCTCCTTCATCGTGCGCAGGTCACCTGCCAGTTCAAGTTCCACCTGGTGGAACCGGGCGGGGTCCAGGACGGTGTGCGCGGCGGCCGTGCCGATGTCCCGCACGGCCACCAGGGCGAGTTCGGTGTCCGGCTTCAGTACTGTCAGCAGTCCGCCGTGGGGCCCCTTGGGTGCCAGCTGGGGCAGGTTCTCCATGAAGAAGGCGGGCTTGATCACCGTCCAGCGGGCGAAACCCGCACGACGCACCTTCTCCAGGATCGCCTCCTTGGTGTGGAAGTAGTCCGCCAGCGCCGCCCACCGGCCCTCGGCCCAGCCGGCGGCCCTGGTGTGTGCGCCGACTCCACTGGTCGAGGACTGTATGAACTGCTGTACCCCCGCCGCCTTCGCCGCGTCCACCAGGTGGGTGGCCTGGGCGAGTTCGCCCGCGAAGTCCACGCTGGTCCCGGTCATCGGCGGCGTCTGTACCGAGAACACCGCGCGGACTCCCTCGACCGCCGGTTCGAGGGAAGCCCGGTCGGAAAGATCTGCCCGCACCAGTTCGGCGCCCAGTGCCTCGATAGCCCGGGCGGGCTTCGATCCCGGATCGCGTACGAGCGCACGTACGGGCACCTCGGCGGCCAGTAGTGCGCGAGCCGTGGCTCCACCTTGCTGGCCGGTGGCGCCGGTGACCAGGACGATATTGCTGCTGGGCATGGTTGCTGCTCCTCGCGGATCGGACACGCAAAACGGCGGGGCCCGCCGTTTCGCACTCCGTACGATATGGCGGGGCCCGCCGTTTAGCAAGATCATGGCTGGTCACCGCACTCGACCCGGGTCCGTTCCGTATCGCTGCGACTCCGCCGTATCCGCCCCGGCCGGCCCTGCCCTCACGATCACGCCGCGCCCGCCGGGACGGCCCAGCGGGCGCGGGGTGATCCGCGTGGGACAGGTGGGGTCAGGGCTGGAGGGGCATCGTCCAGCAGTTGGAGTCGGCGGCCTTGCCTGCGAGGCGGTCGGTCAGCCAGGAGACGGCGTCTCCCTGGTCGGTGATGAGCGGCACGAGGTGGTTGGTGAGGATCTTGTCGCCGAGGTTCGGCAGCACGATGGCGTCGTAGGTGACGTTCGCGCCCTTCTTGCACCAGTCGACGGCGAGCTTTCGGGCCTGGGAGTGGGGAACGATGTCGTCCTGGACGCCCGTTGCCAGCCGCACGGGTCCGGCCGGCTTCAGTGTGCCGATGAGCTGCTTGTCCAGGGCGGCCTTCGCCCGGGGGTCGGCGGCGATGATGTCGCCGATGGACTTTCCGCTGGTGGTCCACTTGTTGCTCTTGGTGAAGCCGTAGCCGAAGAGCGCGTCGCCGACGCACATGGTCGACGCGTCCGCCAGCGCGGCCTTTCCGGTCGCGCTGATGTTCGCGTCGACGACCGCGCGCAGGTCGGGGTCGGCCTGGGCGAATCCGCTGATGGACCAGGCGAGCGCGCCGGCGAGAGCACTGCCGTCGATGCCCTTCATGACCGAGGTCAGATCGGCCGGGGGTGCGCCCGCGTAGGTGCCGGCGAGCGGGACGTCGGGGGCGTAGGAGGGCTGGAGTTCGGCGGCGGCGGCGCTGGCTCCGCCGCCCTGGCTGTACCCGTACAGGCCGGTGCGGGAGGCCGCGGTGATCGACGCTCCGGGTACGGAGCGGGCGGCGCGGGCGGCGTCGAGCAGGGCGTGGGCCTGGTCGAGGCGGTTGACGTAGGTGTGCAGGCGGTCCGTGGCGCCGAGGCCGACGTAGTCGGTGACGACGACGGCCGCCCCGGTGGACAGGAGGCGGTAGATCGCCAGTGCCTCGTACCCCACGGACACCGTGTCGCCGCTGAGGGTGAGCGGGTGCTGAAGGGCGAAGGACGGGGCGCACTGGTCGCCCTGGCCCATGGTTCCCGACGCCAGCGCGACCAGGGGGCGCGGCCCGGTGCCCTTCCAGGCGGCCGTGGGCTCGATGTACGCGCCGGTGACGGCGACCGGCAGGCCGGCCGAGTCGGTCGACCTGTACATCAGACGGGTCGCGGTGCCGGGCATCGGGCGGCCGTCCAGGCCGGGGATACTCAGTCCGAGCGGCAGGGCCTCGGTGCGTATCAGCGCGCCGTTCGTCGCCGGAAGCTGGGTCGGCGGGGTGTAGAACGCGGGGATGGTGACCCCACGGGAGACGACGGGCTCCGGCGTGGCGGCGGACGCCGGTACGGCCGACAGGCCGGCACAGACGGTGCCGGCGGCCACGACGCCGGCCAGCAGACGCCGACCGATCCTCTCGCCACGGCCCGTGGTCCCGGCGGGTGCCGGGAGAGTAGAACGGGAACGGGCTCTCTTGCGGCTCATGGTGTGCTCCTCGTTCGTCGCTCAGATGATGGTGTCGATGTCGGTGGCGGTGATGTGGTCCATGGCCCGTTCGGCCACGGCGGCGATGGTCATCGAGGGGTTGCAGGCGCCGGTGGTGCCGGGGATCAGGGCGCCGTCGAGGACGTAGAGACCGCGCTGGCCCCGGACACGTCCCTCCAGGTCGCAGACGGTGCCCATCGGGGCGCCGCCCAGCGGGTGCCAGGTGCTGTTGACCAGCGCGTTGGTGTCGGTGAGTACGCCGATCCCCTTCGCGACCCTGGTGACGCGGCCCCGGATGGCGCGGTGGCTGGTGGCGTCTCCGCCGAGGGGCCAGTGCAGCGACACGGAGTCGGTCGCGGCGTCGTAGCGGAACCGGCCGCGGTCGGCGCTCACCCCGAAGCCGACCAGCATGGTCGTACGGGAGTTGAGGCCGAGCGGGGGAAGCGACGCCTGGATGACGGTGTTCGCGGTGCGAGGGTCGTCCCACGCCTTGCTGCCGTAGACGACCGGGCCGCCCTGCTCGGCCCCGAAGTCCTCCTGGAGGTTGGTCCAGGCGTATATGCGGTCGCCGTTGGTTCCCCAGCCCTCTCCGAGTCCGTCGGGCAGGTCGGGGATGGCGCCGGTCGCTCCCGCGCGGACGAGGAGCTTGCTGGTGTTGATGCTGCCCGCGGCCATGATCAGGGCGCGGGTGGTGAGGATCTTCTGCTCCAGGACCCGGCCCGTGTCGTCGGTCCGGTCGACGTGCACCTCCCAGCGGCCGTCCGCTGCCCGTGCCACGGAGGTGACGTTGTGGTGGGTCTCGACCGTCACTCTCCCGGTCGCCTCGGCCTCGCGGATGTAGGTCACGTCGACGGAGTGCTTGCCGCCGTTGTTGACGCCGAGTGCGCAGTCCCCGTTCGTGTAGGACGCCTTCATCTCACCGCGCAGCTCGGCCAGGGCGTAGTCCCAGTCGATGGGCATCGGGATCTTCTCCAGGCCGTACGCGGCCCGGCGCACCCGCTCGGCGAAGACCCGGGCGGCGTAGTACGTGCGGGAGCCGACCAGTTCGTCCGGCGCCGGAGCCGTGCGGAGCATGGCGGCGACGCGCGGGTAGTGGATCTCGTTCATGCGCCGGTAGCCGAGATCCTGGGGCAGCCAGGTGTCGAAGACCGCTTCGGACGGTTGCAGCGTCATGCCCTGGTAGACGAGGGAGCCGCCGCCGACTCCGGCCGCGCAGACGCCCAGGATGTTCTCCCCGAGCACCGGCTCCAGCAGTCCCGCGTACGGCCCGAAGTTCAGCGGGGTACCGATGAGCTGGGCGAGCGGGCGGACGGCCGCGGGGAGGGTTCCGTACCAGAGTGCCCGTTTGTCGAGGCCGGAGACGCGGGGGAAGGTCTCCGCGTTCGGACCGGTCGGCCAGCGTCGGCCCCGTTCCAGCACGGTGACCGGCACGCCGGCCTGTGCCAGCCGCAGTGCGGCCACGCCGCCGCCGAAGCCCGAGCCGATGATGACGGCCCGGTGTTCCTCCCGGGCCAGTCCCACCCGGGAGGATGCGGATGCCGCCGGCGCGGCGGCCGTGGGGAGAACGCTCGCGGCTGCGAGCCCGGCCGTGCCGGTGAGCAGGGCGCGCCTGCTGGGAGTGGGCATGTGCGTCTCCTCGGGTGGGGGCGGGGTGCCGTCCGGTCGGCCGACCATGCGAGTGGCACGGGCGGGGCGGATTGCGTTGGTGTTGACCGGACTTGATGCGATGACGGGTGCAGCGTGATGACGCGCGCATGCCAAAAGAGGAGTGAAGCAGCGCGGTTACTCGCTGGTCACTTACGGCAGCGTAGGTCTGTGTGTCACTGAGAGACAAGACGTCTGCGTACGTCATTTCCACGGGGCTCGCTATGCTGCGACGACAGACGGAGGCCGGAGGGGGCGAAGGTGCGCGAAGCGCCAACGGCGGTATACGCGGGAGTAGTTCGACCGGAAGCCAGGCCGTCGCTCGCCGAACGGCGCAAAGAGGCGCTCCGCTTCGAGATCGCCGCCGAAGCCGTCCGCCTGTTCGCCGCACAGGGTGTCACCGGCACCACGGGCGAACAGATCGCCGCCGCCGTCGGCATCTCCTCGCGCACCCTGTGGCGCCACTTCCCCACCAAGGAGAGCTGCGTCCTGCCGCTGCTCTCCGCCGGGCTCGATTTCGCCGTCGCCCAACTGCGCCACTGGCCGGCGGACATGGGCCTGCTGGACTTCATCACGCGATCACTGCGGGCCGGTGAACTTCCCGCCGTGGCCCCGGTCATCCTCGACCTGATCCGCATGACCACCACCGACCCGGCGCTGCGCGCCGTCTGGCTCCAGGCCCACGACGAGGCCCTCCCCGTCCTCGCCCAGCTCCTCGCCGAGCGGTCCGACGGCAGCGCCGACGACCTGCGGACCAGGGTGCACGCGGCCACCCTCAACGGGGCCCTGCGAGCGGCGTCGGAGGACTTCGCCCGCCGGTACGCGGAAGAGCCCGAGGCGGCGGGCAGCGAGATCGCCACCTGCATCCTGGTCGCTCTGCGCGCGGCCTCCGAGGGTCTGCCCTACTGAGTCCGGGTGGTGTGGGCGGGGTCACCCGTCCCGGCCGGACGCTGCTGACGCGCTCTGCGAACTGGCTGCCCGGTCGTGAGAACGGCCCCGGGCGCCGCGTTTCGGCGCCCGGGGCGGGTGTCGCAGCGTCGGCGCCTGCTCGATGAACGTGTCCAGGACCCCGTCGGCCACCTTGATCGTTCCCTGCGGCCGGGTCGTCCCCGGGATGGTGGTGATCGCGGCGGCCCGCTTCGCCAGGTCGGCCGCCTCGGCGAACTCCGCCTGGCCGTCGCCCTCGTGCAGCCGGTCCCGCAGTCCGGCCAGGGTGGCGTTCAGCGAGCTGCCCCACAGGTCGAGGGCGTCCAGCCACGGCTTGGTCTGCGCCAGGAAGGCCGGGTCCTTCACACCGGCGCGAATCCGCTCGGGAGCTCCGGCCGGCACATCGGCGTAGGCGTCGAGCTTCCGGAGCGCGGCCTGCCTGCGGGCGGGGGATCCGCTGTTCCACTCCTCGGTGAAGCCGGCCAGCCTGGCGCCCAGTTCCGCGCGCCGGCCCGGGCGGTGTGTCAGACCACGGTGAGCCGGTTCACCAGCAGTTCCACCCTCGGCCCGGTGTCCCCCGGGGGCAGCCGTCCCGCTCGGGTCAGCGTCGCCAGCCCGTGCAGGGACGCCCAGAACGTCTCGGTGAAGAGCCCCGGGTGGACGCCGTCCCCGGCGACCTCGCCGAGGCACTCCAGCAGCGCGGCGAAAGCGTCCTTGAGCGGTTCCGGGGTGTCCTCCTGTGCGTACGCGAGACCGCCGTCGAGCTGGAAGATGGCGTCGTAGACCGCCGGATGGCGTTCGGCGAAGTCGAGGTAGGCGCGGGCCAGGGCGGCGACCCGCTCGCGTGGACCGTTCGCGTCGGAGGCCGCGGCCCGCACCGCCGCGGCCAGTTCGGTGGCGCCCTGGAGGGCCACGGCGCCGATGATCTCGCGCTTGCCGCGGAAGTGGCTGTAGAGAACGGGCTGGCTGTACTCGATGGACTCGGCGAGCCGGCGGGTGGTGACCGCCTCCCAGCCCTGCTGCTCGGCGAGTTCGCGGGCCCTCGCCACGATGAGGCGCTCGCGTTCCGCCCGTTCGCGCTGCTTGCGTTCCTGTACCGACATGGCTCGATTCTAGCACCGCTAGACAAGTGAGCGGTGATAGCTCTAGCGTTGCCTCATCTTCTAGCGCCGCTAGATTTGTGGAGGAGTCATCATGCTCAACGCACTCGAGGTGTTCACCACCGTGGTCGTCGGCCTGATGGTGGGGGTGGAGTTCTCCGTGGCCTTCGTCATCAACCGGATCTTCGACGCCCTGCCCGAGGACAGTGGTCAACTCGGCCGCGCCCACGGCGGCCGGATGCTCGGCGCCGTGATGCCGTTCTGGTACATCGGTTCTCTCGTCCTTGTCGTGATCTGGTCCATCGCCGGCCGGAACCAGGGCGGCGCCGGCCTCACGGTCACCGCCGGCGGACTGCTGCTGCTCAGCGTGATCATGTCGCTGCTGGTGCTCGTCCCGATCAACAACCGGGGCAAGACGTGGACCCCGGAGAACCGGCCCGCCGACTGGAAGGAGCAGGCGAACCGCTGGGACCGCTACCACTACGTCCGCGTCGCCGTCATCGTCGCCGCCTTCACCCTGCTGGTCGCGGCCCTCGTCTGACTGCGGGGCCGGCGCCGGGCGGGGCGCCCGGCGCCCCGCCCGGCCGGACGGTCAAGCGGCGTGGCAGAGCGCCGTCGGCTCGGCGGCGGCCGAGGTCCGGGGCAGGGGCCTGGGGGCGGGTGTGGTGGTGACCGAGGCGGTGGTGGGCTGTGTGCGGGTGCGCGCGAAGACGACGAGGCGCAGCACCGCGAACCGCGCGGCACCCGCGAGCGCGGAGGCCGACAGGTAGACGGTCTGTTCGAGCACCGCGCCGGGCGCCGCCGCCAGCTGGTGCAGCATGAACATCGCCGCGCAGGTCACCACGTATGCGGCAGCCGCCGAGCCGGCCGACTGCACATGCTGGCGCCAGGTCGCACGGGCTCCCGCGCCGAAGGTGAAGCGGGCGTGCAGCTCGGTGGCGAGAAGGGTGGAAGCCGCGGTGATCAGTGCGTTGGCGACGATCCAGGGAACCCAGGCCGCGAGGCCCGCCACGGCGAAGCTGGAGGCGACTCCCATCCCGCCGCCGCAGAGCACGAAGCGCGCGAAGGCGGAGAAGGCTCCGGGTGCGGTCTGCCCCTGGCTCTGCGGTGACTCCATGATCCGCCCCCCTGTGGTGTCTCGCTCCGTGATGCGCACGCCTCGGCTGCGTGTGAGCCCGACGGCTTGGCGTCGTTGATGGTGCCATGGTGGCACATGTTTGGCGCTATGGGGAGTGGATTAGGTGCCATCCTTGATGTCGACGGCGCCTTGGTGGTGAAGAGGGCCGTGAACGTGCTGGCTGGGGCGCGGGCCCGGAGTGGGCGTGCGGGGATTTCCCGGGCGTGCGGTGCTTCTGCGGCTTCGGTGCACCCGCCCCGTCGGTGGTGCGCCCGTGGTGCCATGTGAGCCATTCCGTGTGCCGGAGGGGCTCGGTGGGCTGTGTGGCGCCGAGGTGCTGCGCCTGTGTGTCGGCATGTTTCGGCAGGTCATGGGTGTGGGGTGGAGGTCGGTTCGTCAGTGACCCCCTGATGGGCTTGCGTGTGGCGCCATCGTGGTGCCATCATGGCGTCATGGACCTCACGCCGTATGTCGACAACCTCCGCCGCGAACTCTCGGTGGCCGCCGAAGCCGGCGGTGAAGAAGCCCGCGAGCTGGCCGAGCGGCTCACCGCACCTCTGGAGTCGGCGACCCGCCTGACCATGCTCAACGTGCTCTCCGCGGCGATGGACGAGATCACCCGTGAACTCGCCCCGGGCTCGGTCGACGTACGGCTGCGCGGGCTCGACCCCGACTTCGTGGTGACACGGCCGACGGGTGGCGAGGCGTACGAGGCGTACGAGGACAGGAGCGGGCCCGCCGAGCCGCTCAAGGCCCCGGCCCCCGCGCCGGCCGACGGCGACGAGGGCGGCACCGCTCGCGTCAATCTGCGTCTGCCCGCCCATCTCAAGGCCCGCGCCGAGGAGGCCGCGAGCCGCGAGGGGCTGTCGGTCAACGCGTGGCTGGTGCGCGCCGTGTCGGCCGCGGTCGACGGCGGTACCCAGTCGCGTACGACGGAGATGCCCCGCGCCTCCCGCGCCGTCGGACAGAGCTTCACGGGCTGGGTGCGCTAGCCGCGCCTCGCCCGCCCAGTTCCACCCACATCACGCCCCACCAGCAGGGACGCCACGAAGACCCAAGAGGACGGGACAGCCATGCCTTCTTTCGACACCCCCGCAACGATCTCGGCCACCGCTCACGTGGAGGCCGGATCCATCAGGTTCAGCGCCGCGGACCGGACCGACACACTCGTCGATGTGCAGCCCCGCGATCCGAAGAAGGACCTGGACGTACGGGCCGCCGAGCAGACCGAAGTGCGGTACGCGAGCGGCCTGCTGACGATCAGGACGCCCAAGCAGCGTTATCTCATCGGGCGCACCGGCACCGTCGACGTGGCCGTCGAGCTGCCCACCGGCTCTCAGGTGGAGGTGACCGGCGCCTGGGCCCAGGTGTACGGCGAGGGCCGGCTCGGGGAGGTCCGTGTGAAGACCTCGTCGGGTGATGTGCGCCTCGAGACGACCGGGCCCCTGCATCTGACGGCGTCCCACGGCAGCATCACCGTGGACCGTGTCGAGGGGTCCGCCGAGGTCACCACCAGCTCCGGCAGCATGCGCGTCGGCTCGGTCGACGGCCCGGCCGTCCTGAAGAACTCAAGCGGCTCCACCACCGTCGGCCAGGTGACGGGCGATCTCCGGGTGAGCGGCTCCCACGGTGACATCAGCATCGAGCGGGCCGAGGGCTCGGTCGTCGCCACCACCGCTCACGGCACCCTCCGTCTCGCCGAAGTCGCCCGGGGTGTAGCCCAGTTGGAAACCTCGTACGGTGCCATCGAGATCGGCATCCGCCCCGGCACGGCCGCCTGGCTCGACGTCAACTCCGGCTCCGGGCAGGTCAGCAACGCGCTGGGCGCCTCCGAGACCCCGGACATGTCGGAGGACACCGTCGAGGTCCGCGCCCGGACCAAGTTCGGCAACATCGACATCCGCCGCGCCCGGGTCTGACCCGCACCGCTTCCCGGCACGCAACGCCACTTCTCCGCCCACCACTTCCTCGAACGGGAGGACACCATGGCTTCTTCTGTCATGCCCATGTCTAATCAGGGTGCAGGTCACCCTTCGGCGGCGGCCGTCTCCGCCATCGGCCTGCGCAAGTCCTACGGTGACAAGACCGTGCTCGACGGCATCGATCTGATCGTCCCGGCCGGGTCCGTGTTCGCGCTGCTCGGCCCGAACGGGGCGGGCAAGACCACCGCCGTCAAGATCCTCTCCACCCTCATCGGTGCGGACGGCGGCCAGGCGCAGGTCGCGGGCCACGATCTCGCCGCCGATCCCCAGGCCGTACGTGCCTCGATCGGCGTCACCGGGCAGTTCTCCGCCGTGGACGGTCTGATCACCGGCGAGGAGAACATGCTCCTCATGGCCGATCTGCACCACCTCTCCAAGGCCGAGGGGCGGCGGGTCGCCACCGAACTCCTCGAACGCTTCGACCTGGTGGGGGCCGCGAAGAAGCCCGCGTCCACCTACTCCGGCGGGATGAAGCGCCGCCTCGACATCGCCATGACCCTGGTCGGCAGCCCGCGGATCATCTTCCTCGACGAACCGACCACCGGCCTCGACCCCCGCGCCCGCCACACCATGTGGGGCATCATCCGCGAGCTCGTCTCCGACGGCGTCACCGTCTTCCTCACCACCCAGTACCTGGAGGAGGCCGACGAACTCGCCGACCGTATCGCGGTGTTGAACGGTGGCAGGATCGCCGCCGAGGGAAGCGCCGACGAGCTCAAGCGGCTGATCCCCGGCGGACACGTGCGCCTCCGCTTCACCGGCCCCGACGCCTACCGCTCCGCCGCGGACGCCCTGGCCGACGCCACCCGCGACGACGAGACGCTGGCGCTTCAGATCCCGAGTGACGGGAGTCAGCGCGAGCTGCGCGCCATCCTCGACCGGCTCGACACCGCGGGCATCGAGGCCGACGAACTCACCGTGCACACCCCCGACCTCGACGACGTGTTCTTCGCCCTCACCGGCACCGGCGTCCCCGCCCAGAGCACCACCCAGTCCAAGGAGACCGTCCGATGAGCACCCTCTCTCTCACCGTGCGCGACTCGTCCACCATGCTGCGCCGCAACCTCCTGCACGCCCGGCGCTACCCGTCCCTCACCCTGAACCTGCTGCTCACCCCGGTGATGATGCTGCTGCTCTTCGTCTACATCTTCGGCGACGTGATGAGCGCGGGCATCGGAGGCGGCGGAGCCGACCGCGCCGAGTACATCGCCTACCTCGTGCCCGGCGTCGTGCTGATGACCATCGGCTCCACCGTCATTGGCACCGCGGTGTCCGTCTCCAACGACATGTCGGAGGGGATCATCGCCCGCTTCCGCACCATGGCGATCCACCGGGGCTCCGTGCTCGTCGGGCATGTCGTCGGCAGCGTCCTGCAAGCCGTCGCCAGTGTGGTCGTCGTCGGTGCGGTCGGCGTGGCCATCGGCTTCCGGTCCGTCGACGCCTCGGCCCTGGAGTGGATCGCGGCCTTCGGACTGCTGGTGCTCTTCGCCTTGGCGCTCACCTGGATCGCGGTCGGCATGGGCCTGATCAGCCCCAACGCGGAGGCGGCCAGCAACAACGCACTGCCGCTGATCTTCCTGCCGCTCATCTCCAGCACCTTCGTCCCGGTCGACGCGATGCCGGGCTGGTTCCAGCCGATCGCCGAGTACCAGCCCTTCACCCCGGCCATCGAGACCCTGCGCGGGCTGCTGCTCGGCACCGAGATCGGCCACAACGGATGGCTCGCCGTGGTCTGGTGCGTGGCCCTGGCCGCGCTGGGCTACGTCTGGTCCAAGTCGGTCTTCGACCGCGACCCGAGCTGAGTCTCCACGCCGGATCGGGCCGGGCTCGCGGTGTCGGGCAGACTGCGCACATGCAGCTCCCCGCCGACGCCCTGACCACCGCCGTACTGCTCGAGGTCGTCAGGATCTCCGCACTCCCGACGGAACGGGGCGCCCCGTATCCCGGCAGGGTGGGCGCCCACTGGACCGGGAACGAGGCGGCAGGCGCCCTGGCCCTGATCGGGAGCCTGCCCGCCGGCGAGCAGCACCGCTGCGGCTTCTCGCCGGGCTGGAGCATCCGGGCGTACGCGGACACGCTCGACCTGACGCTGTTCGAGGCGGCGTTCTGCTTTAGCTGCCATGAAGTCCGCATACAGGGAACCGCCGTGCCACCCGCACTGGCCACGCAGTTCTTCGACGCGGAAGCCCCGCAGGCGCATGCCCTCCTGGCCCTCTTCCGTGAAGCCGCCCCGTGAACCGGTGGAAGGGCGTCTCCAGGGCCCGGTGCGGTTGCCGGAGGTACGTCCTCCGGCAACCGCACCGGGCCCGCAGTGCGTTCAGCCACCCCGGCGGCACCCTGCCTCGGGGCGCGGCGGGCGGTTCGCCGGGAGCCCTGACGGACTGTGCCGCCCCACCGTGAGCGAGGGCGCCCTACGCTGACCGTCATGGCGACCCGTGTGCCGATGAGCGACGAGCTGCGTTCCGTGCTGGGTTCCCCCACGGAGGCCACGCTCCTGGAGAGCAGTCCGCGCTCCCGGGTGTGGCGGGTCCGCCTGCGCGGCGGTGAGCGGGTGATCGTCAAGCAGATCGCCGAGGGCGGCGGGGCCGGGGCCGGCGGGGACGAGCGCTATGCGCGGGAGGTCGCCGCGCTGCGGCTCGCCGCGCGGGCGACGCGGCCGGTGGTCGCGCCGGCGCTGCTCGGCACGGACCCGGAGTCGCGTGTGATGGTCCTGGAGCATCTGGACGATCTCGGCGCGGCCGACGACTGGATGCCGGGCCACGCGGAGTCCCTCGCCCGGCTGCACGCGCTCACCGGGCCCGCCGATACGGGCACGCTCCCCGCCTGGTCAGGACCGACGGCCGCCGACGCCGAGTCCTTCCTCGCCCTCGCGCAGGCGCTCGGCGTCCCCGTGCCACCCACGGCGCCGGACGAACTCGCGGGCCTGATCGACCGGCTCGACCCCGCGCCCCACCACGCCCTGCTGCACGGGGACCCCTGCCCCGGCAACGACCTGCGCACCGCCACGGGTGTCCGGTTCATCGACTTCGAGCAGGCGTCGCTCGGCAACGGCCTGGTCGAACTCGCCTACTTCCGTATCGGGTTCCCGACCTGCTGGTGCGCGATGTCGGTGACGGCCGCTCCTCTGGCGGAGGTCGAGGACGTCTACCGCTCCACCTGGCGGAGTCTCACCGGCAGCGACGTCCCCGGCGACCTTGCAGACGCCTGCGCGGGCTGGCTGATCCGTGGCGACGCACTCGTCGAACGCGCCCACCGCGAATCCGTCGACCACCTCGCGCGGGTGCCGGTGGAGGACTTCGCGTGGGGTTACGTCTCGGCCCAGGAGCGGCTCGTCCACCGGCTCGGCGCGGTGGCCGGCCTGACCCGCGACCACGACCGTCTGCACGCGCTCGGCCGTCTCTGCTCGGCCCTGGCCTCCCGCCTGCTGGAGCGCCGGCCTGCACTGCGCCCCCTGCCCGCGCACGACACACGGCCCCGGTTCTGACCGCCACCCGCCCGGCGCGCCCGTCAGGCCGGCACGGCCCCCGGGAGCGGCCAGCCGGTGTACGCCTCGGCGAGGTAGGTGCGGCCGGCGCGTGACTCGACGACCGAGCGCAGTTCGCCGATCTGGCGCATACGGTCGAAGTCGCTCGCCCCGGGCTGGAGGTGCAGCATGCTCGTCATCCACCAGGAGAAGTGCTGCGCCTTCCAGATGCGCTTCCGCGCGGTCTCGGGGAAGGCGTCGAACAGGGTCTCGTCGTGGTCCAGCAACAGCGCCCGCAGCGCCTCGGTGAGCAGCGCGACATCGGCGACCGCCAGGTTCATGCCCTTCGCGCCGGTGGGCGGCACGGTGTGCGCCGCGTCGCCCACGAGGACGACCCGCCCGCGGCGCATCTCGTGCGCGACGAAGCTGCGGAAGCGCAGCACGTCCCGCTGGAAGACGGTGCCCTCGTGGAGCGTGGTGCCGGGGACCCGCGCCTGGAGCATCTCCCACAGCTGTTCCTCGGTGTACGCCTCGGTGTCGGTGTCCGGGTCGCACTGGAAGTACATGCGCTGCACGTCGGGGCTGCGCTGGCTGATCAGGGCGAATCCGTCGGGGGAGTTGCTGTAGATGAGTTCCTCGGAGCTGGGCGGGGCCTCGCAGAGGATGCCGAACCAGGCGAACGGGTACTCCCGGAAGTAGCCTCCGTACGCGCCCGTCACGGCCTCGCGTGCGACGCTGCGCGAGCCGTCGGCGCCGACCACGACATCGGCCTCGATCTCGACCGTGTTGCCCTCGGCGTCCTTCCCGACGATCCGCGGCCGGGCCGTCTCCGCGTCCTCCACGCGCGTGGCGGTCACACCGAAGCGGAGGTCCTGCCCGGCGGCCAGACGCGCGGCCACGAGGTCCTTCAGCACTTCGTGCTGCGGGTACAGCCACACGGCCCGGCCTACCGTGTCGGCGAAGTCGATCCGGTGGCCCTCGCCGGCGAAGCGCAGCTCGATGCCCTCGTGCTTCTGCCCGACCGTGAGGACACGCTGCGACGCGCCCGTCCCGGTGAGGATCTCCACGGTGCCCTGTTCGAGGATGCCGGCCCGGATGGTGGTCTCGATCTGCTCGCGGGTGCGGGAGTCGATGACGACCGTCTCGATGCCGTGCCGGCCGAGCAGGTGGGACAGCAGCAGGCCGGCGGGGCCTGCGCCGATGATGGCGACGCGGGTGCGTTCGGGCATGACGTCTCCTTTGACGCGGGGTGGGACGCAACAAGCGGGGAGTACAGGGAGTTTGGTGCCGTAAGCCCCCGCTGGCGACGCCGATTGCCATTGAACGGGAAGCGACTTTCGGGAGAGCGCGCGGCGGAGGGGTGCGGTGGGTGCCCCCGAAAGTCGCTACGGGCGCTGTGCGCCGTACGCCGCGGTGATGCCCGCCGCCGCGGCGCGGAGCTCCTCGATCGCGGTGCCAGTAGGCGCGTCGCGGGGCAGTACGACCGACAGCGCGGCCATCACGTGGTCGGGCCGCTCCCGTACCGGCACGGCGACCCCCGTCGACACGCCCTCGACCGAGCCCGGGGCCACGACGACCCCTTCGCGGCGGATGCGGACCAGGTCGCGGCGCAATCGCGCGGGGTCGGTCACCGTCTCGGGCGACACGGCTTCGAGCGGTCCGGCCAGTACGCGTTCCCTGAGGTCCTCGGGGCCGTACGCGAGCAGTACGAGCCCCGACGAGGAGGCGTGCAGCGGCAGGCGGCCGGCGACCCGGGTGATGTTCGCGCCGGCCTTCGGGTGCGACAGGCGCTCCACGAAGAGCGTTTCGCCGTTCTCCACCACCGCGAGCTGGGTGTGCTCCCGGACGCGGGCCTGGACGCGCTCCATGAAGGGCAGGGCCGCCTGCCGCAGCCGGAGCGCGCGTGAGCCACGCAGGGCCAGCTCCCACAGCCGCATGCCCAGACGCACCCGTTGGTCCTCGTCGCGCTCCAGCAGCCCGCACTCCACGAGCTCGGCCACCATCCGGTGGGCGGTGGACGAGGGGAGCCGCGCGCGCCGCCCGATCTCCGATGCCGTCTGCACCGTACGGTCCGTGTCGAACGTCTCCAGGACGCGCACGATCCGCTCGGTGAGGGTCTCCCCGGAGGGTGAGTTGGCCATGGACGTTCTCCGCTTCGGCTTGCTGCGGCGTGTGCAGGTGATTCTGTGTGATGTGCGATGTGTGCAGGTGAAAGTGGAACATGCGGCCTCCGGACCGCTCCGCCACCGGGCCCGTCAGGACGCCCCGGGTGACCCGGCCGCCGGTTGTGGCACCGTGGCCCCATGAAGTGGAACGGCGAGGAGTACCAGCGGCGGTTCGACCGTATCGAGGGCGAGGGAGGGGACGTGCGCGGGGAAGCGGATCTCGTGCGCTCCCTCGGTCCCGCGACGGTCCTCGACGCGGGATGCGGCACCGGGCGGGTGGCCGTCGAGCTGGCCCGGCACGGACTCGCCGTGACCGGGGTGGACGTCGACGAGTCGATGCTGGCCGTCGCCCGGCGTCTCGCCCCGGAGATCCCGTGGCACCGGTGCGATCTCGTGCGGCTGGATCTGGGGGAGACCTTCGACGTGGTGGTGATGGCCGGGAACGTGCCCCTGTTCACCCCGCCCGGTACGGAAGCGGACCTGGTGGCCGGAGTGGCGCGCCACGTCCGCCCCGGCGGACACCTCGTCGCCGGGTTCTCGCTGGACCGCGGCTACAGCGTCGACGCCTACGACGAGCACTGCCGAGCGGCCGGACTCCTCCTGGAGGCACGCTACGCGACCTGGGAGCGGAGCCCCTTCTCGGGCGGGGACTACGCGGTCTCGGTGCACCGCATGCCCTGAGACCGCGAGCGTGCGGGGCGGAGGCCGTCCCGTCGGCCTCCGCCCCGCACGGTTCGGGCCGTCAGGAGCAGCTGACGCCGTTCAGGGTGAACCCGGTGGGCGCGGAACCGGGTGTCCCCGATCCCTGGAAGCCGAACGAGGCCGAACCGCCGGGCGGGATCTTTCCGTTGTGACCGGCGTTGGTGGCGGTCACGACGGCTCCGGACTGGGTGGCGGTGGCGTTCCAGGCACTGGCCACCTTCTCGGAACCGCTGAAGGTCCAGGCGAGTCGCCAGCCGTCCACGGATGTGCTGCCGGTGTTCTTGACGGTCACATCGGCGGTGAACCCGCTGCCCCACGACGAGCCGACCTTGTAGGCCACCGAGCAGGCGGCACCGGCGGACGGAGTCGGCGTGGGCGTGGGCGTGGGTGTCGGAGTCGGCGTGGGAGTCGGGGTCGGGGTCGGGGAGGGGGACTCACCGGGGTCGCCGTCGGGCAGCTCACCCCACTGCTGTGACGTTCCGTCCAGCAGCACCACCCTCGGCGCGTCGACCGGGGTGGAGCCCGGTGTCGTCGGCAGGCCCGCGTACGACCAGTCGTTCGACGGGTCCCAGGCGCCCGAGGAGGCGACCCGGAACTGCACCTCCTTGCGGTAGGCCGACTGCCCGGCCGGGGCGATCACGGTGTTCGAGCAGTCCACGCTGATGTAGTAGACATCCCCCTCGTACCGCTGGGCGCCGGAGGCCGTGCCGCACTGGTTGTAGTTGGTGGTCACTGTGATGTCCGCCGGCTGGACCCCGGGCTCCAGGGTGAAGTAGTAGCGCAGTGAGGCCCTGGTCAGCGGCCTGGCCGGCCAGGCCGACTTGTTGACCAGGTACGCCTTGATCTCGGTGAAGTTCGCCCCGGACGCGTTCACCGACGCCTGGGCCAGCACCTCGGGCCCGTCCGGTGACTCGGCCTGGGGGAACGAGGCGAGCGGGGCACCGCCGTACTCGGCGTACAGCCTGGCGAGCGCGCCGGTGAAGGCGGCGTTGTAGTCGGTGGCGACCTCGTTGTTGACGAAGTTCTGCCGGTCGTCGGTGTAGGAGTCGTCCGCCGCGCCCGGTCCGCCGACGAGCGCGCCGTACAGGACATGGCGGGTCTCGACGGGGTTCGTCATCTGGTCGGTCCACGACCCGTGCGCGGTCCGGTGGTGCGGCTTGGTGGGCGGGGTGGCGCCGAAGCCGACGACATAGCTGGCCTTGCGCGGGTTGTCCCCGAGGGCGTAGTTGATCTGGCGCACCGCGAAGTCGTGGTAGCGGGCCTTGCGGGTCGCGTCACCGGTGAGCCAGTCGCTGTAGGAGAGCGCGGCGAAGGCCGTGTTGGCCGCGTAACGCAGCGATCCCCAGGAGTCCAGCACGGCCTGGCCGCCGGGGGAGTACGCCACCTTGGCGCCGTTCACCCCGGTCGTCCACCAGTCGAGCCAGCGGTTGGAGTCGTCGATGTACCTCTGCTTCCCGGTGAGCTTGGCGAGCATCACGTACGAGCCGTACGAGGTGTCGTCCCAGGAGAGCGTCCACCGGTAGGAGCGGGTGGAGGTCTGCGGCTCCGTCGACAGGCCGTCGTAGTACGTCTCGGCCTTGGCCAGGTAGGACGCGTCACCGGTGGCCTTGTGGAGCCAGATCGCGCCCCACACCAGCTCGTCCTGGTAGCCGCTCCAGGAGTTGTAGTACGACTTCGCGTCGGTGATGCAGTCGCTGTACTTGCCGCGGTAGGTGTCGGCGAACGAGTAGAGCTGCTTCGCATGGGTGAGAAGCTTCGCCGCGTACGCCGGATCGTCGTCGGTGAAGAGCATCGAGGAGGATGCCATCGCGGCGGCCGTCTGCCCGGCCAGGTCGGTGCCGGGGCAGGAGGCGTCGATCTTGTAGGCGGGCCGGGCCATGGACATCACTTCGGCGGGGCCCCACCACTTGTGGTCGTCGCCGCCGTTGCCGACCTGCCCGTAGAGCACGTTGGCGGAGGGGTGGGCCTTGATGAAGTAGTCGTTGACGAAGCGCAGGTTGTCCTTCAGGCGAGCCAGCTGCCCGGACGCGGCGTAGGCGTCCTTCTGCTCGATACCTCCCCAGGCGAGGACCGTGGCGCTGTAGGCCATCGGCAGGCCGAACTTCACGTGGTCGCCGGCGTCGTACCAGCCGCCGGTCAGATCGAGCCCGACATCCTTGCCGTCGTCCATGCCGGAGTCGCCGCGCCAGGAGACACGGTTGTCCTCGGGAAGCTCGCCCGAGCGCTGGGCCTCGTAGAAGAAGAGCGACTTCTGCAGGGCCTCGCCGTAGGCGAACGCCGGGGCCGCCTGGGCAGGGCCGGCGGCCAGTGGCGTGAGTCCGGCGGCGAGCAGCGCGGCCACGCCGGCGAGGGTGACTCCCAGGCGGGAGCGGGCGGTGGTGCCCGGCGGGGAGTGGCGGGATGTCGATCTGTGGAACGCGCGGGGGAGGGAGGGCAGTCGCAACGGATCGTCCTTCGGTGCGGCGGGCGGCGTGTGGAGCCCGTCGTCGTACCGGACCGGCGGAAGACATGCCGGACCGGGCCGACGGGGCGGTGGTGCGGCTCGTGCGGGAGTGCGGCGTGCGCGGGTGCTGAACGGTGCGGTGTGCGGCTCGTGCGACGGGGCCGGTGCGGGGTGGCACCGGCCCACACGGAAGCGTCGGCAGCCCGGAGCGACGTCCGGCGCGACGGGCGTGGGAGCGCTTCCACGGACGTGCTCATGAAGCCAGCGCGGGCCCGCCCTGTCAACGGTGCGCGTAGGGAGAAGGGGGATTTCGCGGGGGCGGGGCACCCTTGGCCGGAGCTCGGCGGGCGTGGTTCGAGCGGGCCCCAGGGCGGCGGGCCAGGGGGTGAACGGGCCTTCGGGCGAAGGCGGTCGGCCGCCGGGCGTCCGGGAGGCAGGCGGGTTCCGGCGCACGCGGCAGCGGCCGGGAGCTTCGTGGATTCGTGGGGAGGAGGCCCGTCCGGGAGGGACGAGGAGAGGGGGAAGGAGGAGTACCCACTCCTTTCCACTCCCAAGGTATAGCGCAACGGGGGGCTTGCGGCAAGGCCCCCGTGGTGCCGCAGAATCGGCGGCCGAACCGTCGTCCAGGGGAATCGAGAATCACGAGTGCGTGTGTTGCTGATGGCCTACGGGTCACGCGGGGACGTCGAACCGATGGTGGGATTCGCGCTGCGTCTGCGGGAGTCCGGGTGGGACGTGCGGGTGTGCGCACCGCCGGACTTCGAGGGACTGCTGGACGCGGTCGGTCTCCCGCTGGTGCCGGTATGGCGGCCGTTGCGGCCGATGGTCCAGGGGGAGGTGAGCGGGACGGCCCCGCTGCCGCCCGAGGACCTGCCCCGGCGGGCGGCGGCGCTGACCGCCTCGGCCTACGAAGCGGTCGCCTCGGCGGCCGACGGGTGCGACGCGATCGTGGCGACCGGCCTGATCCCGGCCGGAGCGGGAGCGCGTTCGGTCGCCGAGAAGCTGGGCATCCCCTACGTCTGGGCGGCCTTCTTCCCGACGTACCTGCCGTCCCCGCACCACCCGCCGCTCGCCTTCGCGGGCCGGCCCTTCCCGCCCGGCGCCACCGGCAACCAGGACCTGTGGGACCTGGACGCCGAGAACATGAACGCGATGTTCGGCGAGGGCGTCAACAGCCACCGGGCATCGGTCGGCCAGCCCCCGGTGGACGACGTCCGCGCCCATGTCCTCACCGACAGGCCGTGGCTGGCGGCCGATCCGGTCCTGGCCCCGTGGAAGGAGCCCGCCGGCCTCGACGTCGTACAGACCGGCGCGTGGTTCCGGCCGGAGCCGCTGCCGCTGCCGGACGACGTGGAGGCGTTCCTCGACGCCGGGACACCGCCCGTGTACGTGGGCTTCGGCAGCATGCCCGTGCGCGATCCGGAGGAGGTCGCCAGGGTGGCCGTCGAGGCCGTCCGCGCCCAGGGCCGCCGGGTCATCCTCTCCGGCGGCTGGGCGGACCTGGCCCTGGCCGACGGGCAGGAGGACTGCTTCGTCGTCGGCGAGGCCGACCAGGCCTCGCTCTTCCCCCGGCTGGCCGCGGTCGTGCACCACGGCGGCGCGGGTACGACGACGGCGGCGGCCCGCGCCGGAACGCCCCAGGTGGTGATCCCTCAGATCGCCGACCAGCCCTACTGGGCGGACCGGGTCGTCGCACTGGGCATCGGCGCCGCCCACGACGGTCAGGCGCCGACCTTCGCATCCCTGTCCGCCGCACTCGCGACCGCCCTCGACCCAGGGGCCCGTGAGCGAGCCGCCGCCGTGGCGAAGACGGTCCTCAGGGACGGCACGTCCACGGCCGCGCGCCTGCTGGCCGGGGCGATCGTCCCGGAACGGCCGGCGGCGTCCGCCTGAACCGCGGCCACGTCCGCCCCCACGCCGCGCCGCACCCCATGGCCGTACGGCGATCCCGACCCGGAGCTGATGCTGTGACCCCCCTGACCACCCGTGTGTTCGACCTCCCCGACCGTCTCGCCTCCAAAGCCGCACCGGAACTGATCGCCGGCGACGAGCAGCACTTCGCGGCCGTCGCCCAGTGCCTCGACCAGCTGATCGCCGAACTGTCCGACCGCCTCGACGCCGAGCGCAGGGCGCCCGGGGTCGTCGGCCGGCAGGCCATGGACCGGGACGCGGAGATCTACCGGCTGACCGCCAGGCTGCGCACCCTGCGGCGCTTCGGCCTGGACCTCTGCCTCGGGCACATGGCCGGCGCGGACGGCTCCGAGCCCCTGTACGTCGGCCGCCTCGGCCTCACGGACAGCACGGGCCGCAGGCTGCTGCTCGACTGGCGCTCCCCGGCGGCCGAGCCGTTCTTCGGGGCCACCCACGCCAACCCGATGGGCCTGGCGAGCCGCCGGAGATACCGGTGGAACGGGGGCCGGATCAGCGACTACTGGGACGAGGTGTTCACCCCCGAGGGCGTCGCCGGCCACGCCGCCCTCGACGACCAGTCCGCTTTCATCGCCAGCCTGGGCAGCAACCGCTCCGCGAAGATGCGCGACGTGCTCGGCACCATCCAGGCCGACCAGGACGCCATCATCCGCGCGGGAGCCAAGGGCGCGCTCGTCGTCGACGGCGGTCCCGGCACGGGGAAGACCGTCGTCGCCCTGCACCGCTCCGCCTATCTCCTGCACTCCGACCCGCAGCTCGGACACCGCAGGGGCGGTGTGCTGTTCGTCGGTCCGCACCAGCCCTATCTGGGTTACGTCGCCGATGTCCTGCCCAGCCTCGGGGAGGACGGCGTACAGACCTGCACGCTGCGGGATCTCGTCGCCGAGGGGGCGGCGGCGACGGCCGAGACCGATCCGGAGGTGGCCCGGCTGAAGTCGTCCGCGCGTCTGGTGAAGGCGGTCGAGAAGGCCGTCAGGTTCTACGAGGAGCCGCCGGCCCGGGGGACGAGGGTCGAGACCCACTGGTCCGACATCTGGCTGAGCGCGGCCGACTGGGCCGTGGCGTTCGAGGCCGCGGACCCCGGCACCCCGCACAACGAGGCGCGCGACCAGGTCTGGGAGGAACTGCTCACGATCCTGACCGAGAAGCACGAAGGCGACGTGTCCGAGGACCAGCTCCGCGGGTCCCTGCGGCGGAACAGGGACCTTCTGACCGCCTTCGACCGGGCGTGGCCGCTGATCGAGGCCGCCGACCTCGTCGGTGACCTGTGGTCCGTGCCCGCCTACCTGCGCACCTGCGCTCCCTGGCTCGACCGCGACGAGGTGGCGCTGCTGCAACGCGAGGAGCCCCAGGCCTGGACGGTGTCCGACCTGCCGATCCTGGACGCGGCACGGCAGCGGCTCGGAGATCCGGAGGCGTCACGGCGCAGGCGCCGGCACGAGGCGTCCCTCGCCGCCGAACGCGCGCACATGGCCGAGGTCATCGACGTCCTGCTCGAAGCCGACGCCGACGGGGAGGGCGCTGTGACGATGCTGCGCGGCAAGGACCTCCAGGACACCCTGGCCGAGGGGTCCGTGCCGCTCGGCACCGAACCGGACCTGCTCGCGGGACCGTTCGCCCATGTCGTCGTGGACGAGGCACAGGAGCTGAGCGACGCGGAATGGCAGATGCTGCTGCTCAGATGCCCCTCCCGGAGCTTCACGATCGTCGGGGACCGTGCCCAGGCGCGGCACGGCTTCACCGAGTCGTGGCAAGAGCGTCTCGAACGGGTCGGGCTCGACCGGATCAGCCTGGCGTCGCTCGGCATCAACTACCGCACGCCACAGGAGATCATGGCGGAGGCCGAGCCGGTCATCAGGGCCGTGCTCCCGGACGCCAACGTGCCGGCCTCCGTCCGCAGCAGCGGCCTCCCCGTCGTCCGCGGGGCGGCCTCGGACCTCGCGGCGGTCCTCGAAAGCCGGCTCGCGGCGCACCCCGACGGGATCGCGTGCGTCATCGGCGATCCCGCCTTCGAGGAGACGTCCCGTGTCCGGTCGCTGGCCCCGGAGCTGTCGAAGGGGCTCGAATTCGACCTGGTCGTCCTCGTCGACCCGCAGACGTTCGGCGAGGGCGTCGAAGGGGCGGTCGACCGCTATGTCGCGATGACCAGGGCGACCCAGGAGCTCGTCATCCTCACGAGCTCCTGACCGGGGCCCCCGAAAGGACCCTGCGGGCACGCTCCAGGACCGGCTTGTCGACCATGTGACCGTCCACCGTCGTGACCGAGTCCCCGGCCTCCAGGACGGCCCGTGCCCAGCGCAGTTCCTCCTCGGTGGGGGCGAAGCCGGACGCGACCGGGGCGATCTGCGCGGGGTGGACGCACAGCTTGGCCGAGAATCCCAGCCGCCGGGCGTGGGCGGTGTCCGCGGCCAGGGCCTCCAGGTCGCGTACGGCGGTGGTGACACCGTCCACCGGGGGGCTGATACCGGCCGCCGCCGAGGCGAGGACGACCCGGGAGCGGGCGTGGGCCAGGGCGAGCGTGTCGTCGTGGGCCACGCCGAGCTGCGCGGAGAGGTCCACATTGCCGAACGCGGCGCGCACGACGCCCGGTGCGGAGCACACCTCGTACGCCCGCTCGGCGCCCAGCGCCGTCTCGATCAGTGCGATCAGCGCGCAGTCGGCGGCGATCCGGCCGAGGACCGCCGGGTCCTCGGCCTTCGGCACCATCACCGGGCAGCCGTGGCGGGCGGCCATCCGCAGGTCGGCCTCGAACCACGGGGTGCCCGGCGCGTTGACGCGTACGACGGTACGGGTGCCGAGCCCCGCCCAGCCGGCGGCGGACCGGCGCGCCCGCTCCTTGTCCTCGGCGGCGACAGCGTCCTCCAGGTCGATGACGACCAGGTCGGCGCCGGAACCGGCGGCCTTGCCGAAGCGGTCGGGGCGGTCGCCCGGGACGAAGAGCAGGGTGCGGGCCGCCGCGATCTCGTCGTGCGTGGTCATGCGAAGGTCACCTCGGCGGTGGCGTGGAGGGCGTCGCGGTGGGTGGCGGTGCGCAGGCGCGCGCCCGCGCCGTCGGGGGCGCCCTCGGCGAGGAGGTGCTCGCCGGAGAACGCGGGCTTCCGCAGCCGGAAGGAGAGCTCGCCGACCTGCCGGCCCGGCGCCTCGCGGCGGACCACGTCCAGCATCAGCAGGGCGAGCAGCGGGCCGTGGACGACGAGCCCCGGATATCCCTCCGTGCCGCGGCAGTACGGGGCGTCGTAGTGGATGCGGTGCGCGTTGGCGGTGAGGGCGCTCAGCCGGAACAGCAGCGTGGGGTCCGGCCGGAGGCGCAGCCGCCAGGGCTCCCGGGTGTCCGGGGCGGTGGCGTCGTCGATGGTGTCCGGGTGCCGCGCGCCGCCGCCGCGGCCGGACCGGTAGACGATGTCCTGCTCCTCCACCACGCGGGTCCGCCCCGCCTGGCGGAACTCCAGACGCTCCGTCACGAACAGCAGCTCCCCGCTGCGGCCGTGCTTCGGCGTCACCGCCGCCAGGCTGCTGACGCGCTCGGCGGGCTCGCCCAGGCGCAGCGGCTCGACGATCCGGCAGCGGCCTCCGGCGAACATGCGCTGACGGTCGGGGAGCGGCGGCAGGAAGCGCGCGTCGCGCAGATGCCCGTCGGGGCCCAGCTCCCGCTGCGCCGGCCAGTGCAGGAAGTGGAACCACTGCCAGAGCGGGGGCAGCGGATCGCCTTCGCGCGCGGCGGGCGCGGGAAGGTCCAGCAGGGCCGACACCGCGGCGGCGGGGCCCGGGTCCATCGGATCGACGGCGGTGACGGGCTCGGGGTGCCAGTCCTCGACGTAGGAGCTCAGGGGTGGGGTGGCGGGCTGCATGACGGATCGGGCCTCCTGGTTCAGACGAGCGGTGCGGTCTTCGGCCGCTGCGGGGCGAGGGGCGCGTCCGCGGTGTCCAGCTGGGAGTCACGGGACGGTTCGCGCACGAGCAGGGTGGCCAGGAAGGTGAGGCCGACACATCCGGTGACGTACCAGAAGAAGAGGTTCTCCTGGCCGGCGTCCTTCAGGGCGAGCGCGATCGGCTCGGTGAGGCCGCCGAAGGTGGCGGTGACCAGGGCGTGCGGCAGGCCGACACCCAGGGCCCGGACCTTGGTGGGGAACATCTCGGCCTTGATGATGGCGGCCAGCGCCGAGTAGCCCGTGACGAAGGTCAGGGCCACCACCATCAGGAGGAAGGCGATCCAGGGGCTGCTGGTGCGGCCGAGCAGGGTCATGAGCGGCACGGTGAGGAGCATGCAGCCGCCGGAGAAGGCGAACATGACGGGCCGACGGCCGATGCGGTCGGACAGCGCACCCACGGCCGGCTGCATCAGCATGTAGACGAACAGCGCCGCGAAGCCGATCAGGGTGACCGTCGCCTTCGGGATACCGGCGGTGTTCACCAGGTACTTCTGGAGGTACGTCGTGTACGTGTAGAAGGCGACCGTGCCGCCGATGGCGAGGCCGAAGACCGCCAGGAGCTGGCGCGGGTACTCGGCGAACAGCGCGACGAGGCCCTTGCGTTCGCGCTCCTCGGGCCGCTGGGCCGCGGTGCGCGCCCGCTCCTGCTCGAAGTGCTCCGACTCCTCCATCGTGCGGCGCAGATACATCACGACCAGCCCGGCCACGGCGCCGATCACGAAGGGGATGCGCCATCCCCAGCCGTGCAGCTGGTCCTCGGTGAGGACGTTCTGCAGGACGATCGCCACGAGCAGGGCGGCGAGCTGGCCCAGCACGATCGAGACGTACTGGAAGCTGGAGTAGAAGCCGCGCCGTCCCGCTGGGGCGACCTCGGAGAGGTAGGAGGCGCTGGAGCCGAACTCGCCGCCCACGGAGAGGCCCTGGGCGAGCCGGGCCAGGACCAGCAGGGCCGGGGCCCAGAGGCCGATGGCGTCGTGGCCCGGGGCGAACGCGATGGTCAGGGAGCCGGCGCTCATCAGCGTGACCGAGAGGGTCAGAGCGCTGCGCCGGCCGAAGCGGTCGGCGTACGCGCCGAGCAGCCAGCCGCCGAGGGGACGCATGAAGAAGCCGACGGCGAAGACGACGGCGGTGGAGAGCAGCTGGGCCGTCTGGTCGCCCTCGGGGAAGAACACGGACGCGAAGTAGATGCTGAACGTGGCGTAGGCGAACCAGTCGTACCACTCGACGAGGTTGCCCAGACAGCCGCGTACGACGTTGGCGGTGACACGGGAACGGCCGGGCGAGGGCGGGGCAGGGGTGCGGCTCTGCGGCATGGGGAAGCTCCGTTGCTTTCGTCGCCCAGGGATGCTGCGGCTCGGGCGGTCCCTCCGGAACGGGACGGCGGGGGCGGCCGGGTGGGGGTACGGCCCCGCGCCGGGGGGTCCTGGCGGGAGGGGTGGTGCGATTGCCCGGTGCCGCGCCGCCCTCGGCGGCTCCGTGGGCGCGGCGGCTCAAGTGCCACACATCATGAGTGGTGATGGAGTCGAATGAACAATAGAAATCCGTGATGCCCGCATGATGGGTCCGCATGACCGGCGCCGGACCCCGCCCCGGCGCGCGGGACGGCTCCGCCTCAGTCGAGGAACGCCCTGAGTGCCGTGTGCGGCGTCCGTGTGCCGGGCCTCAGGCGTCCGGGGCCCGCTCGCTCGGCGCGTGCAGCTCCGCCGAGGGCCACCGCCCCTGCGCGACGGCCATGCCGACCGCCCGGACCAGCTCACGGGCGACGACCTCGACGGCCGGGGGCACGCGCCCGTAGCGCGGGGTGCCCAGGACGATCGACCGCCATACGTCGGGTTCGCAGAGCGGCGCCGCGCTCAGCGTGCCGTTCGCGACGTCCTCGGCGATGCCGACGCCGGGCAGGACCGTCCAGCCGTGCCCGGCCAGCACGAGCTGCTTCTGCACGGGCATCGAGTTGGTCTGCGCCGCGATGTCCATCGCGCTTCCGGCCCGCGCCGCCGCCGCGTCGATCAGCGTGCGCAGGGCGTGGCCGGCGGCGGGCATCACCAGGGGGTGCGCCGCCACCTCCGCGAAGGGGACCGGGCGGTCGGCGCACAGCCCGGCCGCCGCCGGGGCCACCGCCCACAGGCGCTCCCGCACCAGCGGCCGGGCGTTGAGGGAGGGGCCGCTGTCCAGGTTGTACAGCAGGGTGAGGTCCAGGTCGCCGTCGTCCAGCCACTGCTGGAGATGGCCGGAATACCCCGTCATCAGGCGCAGTTCCACGCCCGGATGAGCCGCGCCGACGGCCGACACCAGGGGCTCGGCGAGCAGTTCGCTCGTGCTCTCCAGCAGGCCCACCGTGACGATGCCCGTGACCTCACCCGGGCGGGGCTGCACCTCGGCGCGCGCCCGCTCCAGCTCGTTCAGGGCCCGGCGCGCCCGGTCGACCATGATCTCGCCGGCCTCGGTGGGCCGCATGCCCTGCCGGGTGCGCTGGAAGAGGGCGACGCCGAGCTCCTCCTCCAGGGTGCGGATCTGCCGCGTCACGGCGGGCTGCACCAGGTGCAGCAGCTCGGCGGCGCGCGTCACGCTGCCCACCTCGGCGACGGTGATGAGCGCCTTGAGCTGCTTCACGTCCATGGCGCGTCCCCTTCCCGGCATCCACGGCCCGCATGGAGCCATCATGGATTGTTATTTCCCTTGCCTTCATATGAGTGCCCATGATGGTACTCCCGCTCGGGACACCCACACCTTCCGGAGGACCACGCATGGCCGAGAACTCAGCGTCCGCCGACGCCCTGCCGCTTTCCGGCATCACGGTCGTGAGCATCGAGCAGGCGGTGGCCGCCCCCTTCGCCACCCGCCAGCTCGCCGATCTCGGGGCCCGTGTGATCAAGGTGGAGCGCCCGGGCGGCGGTGACTTCGCCCGCCGTTACGACACCACCGTGCAGGGCGAGTCCAGCTACTTCGTCTGGCTGAACCGCTCCAAGGAATCGGTGACCCTCGACCTGAAGTCCGAGCAGGGCCGGGCGATCCTGGAGGAACTCCTGGCCCAGGCCGACGTGTTCGTGCAGAACCTCGCACCCGGCGCCGCCGCGCGCATGGGCCTGGGCGCCGACGACCTGGCCGAGCGGTTCCCCACGCTGATCCCCTGCTCGGTCACCGGCTACGGCTCGACCGGGCCGTGGGCCGACCGCAAGGCGTACGACCTGCTGGTGCAGTGCCAGACCGGCCTGGTCTCGCTGACCGGCAGCGCGCAGGAGGCGGCGCGGGTCGGGGTCTCCGTCGCCGACATCGCCGCCGGGATGTACGCCTACAGCGGCATCCTCACCGCGCTGTTCACCCGGGCGACCCGCGGCACCGTACGCGCGGTGGAGGTCTCGCTCTTCGAGGCCCTGGCCGAATGGATGAGCCAGCCCGCCTACTACACGGCGTACAGCGGCTCCCAGCCGCCCAGGGTCGGCACCCGGCACGCCACCATCGCCCCGTACGGCACCTACACCGCGGCCGACGGCAAGGACGTCCTGCTCTCCGTGCAGAACGAACGCGAATGGGCGGCCCTGTGCGAGCGGTTCCTCGGCGCCCCCGGCCTCACCGGTGACCCGCGCTTCGCCAGTGGATCGGCTCGGGTGAGCCACCGGCAGGAACTCGACGCGGTGCTGGCCGAGCGGATCGGGGCGTCGGACAGCGACGCGGTGATGAAGGCGCTCGACGCGATCGGCATCGCCAACGCCCCGGTCAACGACGTGAAGCAGTTCCTGGAGCACCCCGTGCTGGCAGGCCGCGACCGCTGGCGCGAGGTGCCGCTCCCCGGCGGCGGGACCATGACGGCCCTGCTGCCGCCGGTCGACCTGGCCGGGACCGCCCCGCGCATGGGCGCCGTACCGGCCCTCGGCGAACACACCGCAACGGTTCTGGAGCAGCTCGGTCACCCGTCCGACCGGATCGACGCCCTGCGGGCCGACGGCGCGATCTGACCCCCCCGACACCCGAGCAGGACCGCGCCAAGGAGGCCGCCCCACATGAGCACCCTCGACATCCTGTCCGAGGACGAGCAGTTCATCGTCAGCACGGTGCACGACTTCGTCGACAAGGACATCAAGCCGGTCGCGCAGGAACTCGACCACACCAACACCTATCCCGAGGCCCTCATCGAGAAGATGAAGGAACTCGGCATCTTCGGCCTCGCGGTCCCCGAGGAGTACGGGGGCACACCGGTGTCGACCCCCTGCTACGTCCTCATCACCGAGGAGCTGGCCCGGGGCTGGATGAGCCTGGCCGGCGCCATGGGCGGCCACACCGTCGTCGCCAAGCTGCTGCTGCGCTTCGGCACCGAGGAGCAGAAGCGGCGCTACCTGCCGAGGGTGGCCACCGGGGAGGTCAGGGCGACCATGGCCCTGACCGAGCCGGGCGGCGGCTCGGACCTCCAGGCCATGCGCACCGTCGCCCGCAGGGACGGGGACGCGTACGTCGTCGACGGAGCCAAGACCTGGATCACCAACTCGCGCCGGTCGCAGCTGATCGCGCTGCTGTGCAAGACGGACCCGCAGGCGTCCCCCGCGCACCGGGGGATCTCCATCCTGCTCGTCGAGCACGGACCCGGACTGACCGTCTCCCGCGATCTGCCCAAGCTGGGCTACAAGGGGGTGGAGAGCTGCGAGCTGTCCTTCGAGGGCTACAGGGCGCCGGCCGACGCCGTGCTCGGCGGGGTCGAGGGGCATGGTTTCGGCCAGATGATGAAGGGCCTGGAGACCGGCCGCCTTCAGGTCGCCGCCCGCGCGCTCGGCGTCGGCCGGGCCGCGCTGGAGGACTCCCTCGCCTACGCCCAGGAGCGGGAGTCGTTCGGCAAGCCGATCTGGAAGCACCAGTCCGTCGGCAACTACCTCGCCGACATGGCCACCTCGCTCACGGCGGCCCGCCAGCTCACCCTGTACGCCGCCCGCGAGGCGGACGCCGGACGCCGGGTGGACATGGAGGCCGGCATGGCCAAGCTGTTCGCCTCCGAGACGGCCATGCAGATCGCCCTCAACGCCGTACGCATCCACGGCGGTTACGGCTACTCGACCGAGTTCGACGTGGAGCGCTACTTCCGTGACGCCCCGCTGATGATCGTCGGCGAGGGCACCAACGAGATCCAGCGCAACGTCATCGCGAGCCAGCTGGTCAAGCGAGGAGGGCTCGACGCGTGAGCGTCGCCGGTGTCGTCCCGCAGCGTGCCGAGGAGTTCATGACCCGAAAGGGCTGACCCCCGAGCCGCCCCCCATTCCGGGACGCCTCTCCGCAAAACCACCCGTCAGAAAGGGTCAACTGCCCTTTTCCGGCGGGTGGTTGCTCGTGCTTCCCGAATCTTTCTTACGTGTCATGAACCTTGTCAGCTCGCCCGGGGCCGATCTATTGTCGCGGACAGAAAGCGCTTTCCCCCTTCCTGAACGCCGTTCCGGTGGAAGCGTCCGACGCGGTGGCTCCCGTGGCGGTCGCGCATGAGCCGCCACCGGTCCGGCACAGGGCTTCACCAGGGAAGCCGGCTCGCCGCACCACGCATGGCACACGTCATCGCGCGGCCGACGCCGGCGGCCTCGCACGTCCGGGCAGCGGTGCGTTCGTTGCCCGATCGCATTCAGCGGCACCACCCAGCATGCGAAGACGAATGACGAATGGGGACACGAACATGAGACGACCAGTCGCACGGCGGCTTCTCGCGGCCACGGCCACCCTGGCCATGGCGGGAGCCACCGCAGTCGTTCTGACGATGCCCGAGGCATCGGCGGCGGTGAGCGGAAGCGCCACCGGTTACGCGACGCAGAACGGCGGGACCACCGGAGGTGCGGGCGGCCAGACCGTGCGGGCCACCACCGGGACCGCGATCCACACGGCCCTGTGCACCCGGGCCAGCAGCAGCACTCCGATCACCATCGAGGTCGAGGGCACGATCAACCACGCCAACACCGCCAAGGTGTCGGGCGACAGCTGCAACACCGCGGCCGGGGTGATCGAGCTCAAGCAGGTCAGCAACATCACGATCGTCGGCGTCGGCAGCGGCGCCGTCTTCGACCAGCTGGGCATCCACATCCGTGAGTCCAGCAACATCATCATCCAGAACGTGACCGTCAAGAACGTCAAGAAGTCGGGCTCGCCCACCTCCAACGGCGGTGACGCCATCGGCATGGAGAGCGACGTCCGCAACGTCTGGGTCGACCACACGACCCTGGAGGCGTCCGGCGGTGAGTCGGAGGGCTACGACGGCCTCTTCGACATGAAGGACAACACGCAGTACGTGACCCTGTCCTACAGCACCCTGCGCAACTCCGGGCGTGGCGGCCTCGTCGGGTCCAGCGAGACGGAGCTCTCCAACGGCTTCATCACGTACCACCACAACCTGTACGAGAACATCGACTCCCGTGCGCCCCTGCTGCGCGGCGGGATCGCCCACATGTACAACAACTACTACGTGAAGCTCAACGAGTCCGGCATCAACTCCCGGGCCGGGGCGAAGGCCAAGGTCGACAACAACTACTTCAAGGACTCCAAGGACGTCCTGGGTACGTTCTACACGGACGCGGCCGGATACTGGCAGGTCAGCGGCAACACGTTCGACAACGTGACCTGGTCGGCCCGCGGCACCGACAACAACCCCGCCGGCCCGAACCCCACGTCCAACACCAGCGTCAGCATCCCCTACCCCTTCGCGCTCGACGCCACGAACTGCGTGCCCTCCGTCGTGGCCGCGACCGCCGGCGCCAACAAGGGGCTGAAGGTCTCGGACGGCAGCTGCTCGCCGCAGACGCCGAGCCCGACGCCGACCACGCCCAACCCCACCACCCCCACGCCCGACCCCACCACGCCGACGCCGGACCCGACCACGCCGAGCGGGACCAACCTCAGCATCGGTGCGGGCGCCGACGGCACCAGCAAGGCCGACGGGACGAGCTACGGCAACGTGCGCGACGGTGACCTGAGCACCTTCTGGTCCCCGGCGGGCTCGACCGGGTCCGTCTCCGTCAAGTGGGGCACCGCCACCTCCGTATCGAAGATCAACATCCGGGAGGCCTCGGGTTCCACCGGCGCCATCGGCTCCTGGCGGGTCCTCAACGGTGACACCGGTGCCGTCCTGAAGTCCGGCAGCGGCGCGGGCACCATCTCGTTCACCGCGACGTCGCTCAAGAAGATCACTTTCGAGATCACCGGATCGACGGGGACCCCGAAGGTCGCCGAGTTCGAGACGTACGCCGGATAACGGCGTGGTCCCGGCGTCCGTCCGGGACCGTTGATCCCCGGAGTTCCGGGGACCGGAAAGCGGGAGGCAGCGGCCGGGACCGCGGCCCGCTGCCCATCGCCCGCAACGGGGGCCGTCCGCCGACGGCCCCCGTTCCCGTGCCACGGCCCGCTTCAGAGCGCCCGGCAGGCCATCTGCAGGGCCAGGCGGCGGCTCGGATCGTCGAGGTCGACGCCCAGCCGCTCCCTGACCTGGCGCAGCCGCGCCGACACGGTGTTGCGGTGCAGACCCAGGGCCCGCGCGGTGCCCGTCGCGGAACCGCCGTTCTCCAGGAACACCCGCAAGGTGGTCAGCAGATGGGCCTGGTCGGGGGAGCGCAGCGGCGCGAGGGCCGTCTCCGCGAAGGCACGGGTGACATCGGACTGTTGCCAGGTCGCCAGCAGACGGCTCACGCCGAGCTCGTCCGTGTGCTCGACGGCCGGGCGGAACTCCCTGGCCCGGGCCAGCTGGGCCGCGTTGTTCGCCTCGTCGAGCGTGTCCGCCAGACCGCCGGGTCCCTGGTGGGGCCAGCCGATGCCCGCCACCAGCCGTCCGCGCGAGGGGAGTTCGGCGAGCGCGCGGCGCACGAGGCGCAGCAGACGGCGCGGGTCGTCCGGGGCGGGCCGCCGCACGCTGCTCGTCCAGGCCGCCCAGGCGCCCTCGTGCTCGGCGACGGTCTGCGCGTCGAGGCCGTGCCGCGAGAGTGCGGCGGTCAGTTCGGCGGCGTCGGTGCCGGGCGGACCCGGGCCGTCGGCCAGGACGCGGAGCCCGACATGCCAGTCCTCCAGCCGCCAGCCGAGGGCGACGGCCCGCTCGACCACCCCTCGGCTGACGGTGGCACCACCGGCGAGGACCTCCTCCAGCAGCCGCAGGCGCGCGGCGGAGTCGTGGTCCGCCCTGGTGCGTGCCGCACCGAGCCAGGACCGGACGAAGGGTTCCAGGACCGCCAGACCCAGCGCGACCGTGTCGGTCCGCGCCCGGTCGGCACGGTCGTACGGCCAGACCAGCCAGGCGCCGACAGGGGCGGGGCGTGACGGCTCGTCACCGCCGGACGGATGGACGGGGTGGGCCACCAGACGCGCGGTGCGCTGCGGAACGGCCAGCTCCGCGCGCAGGGTTCCGAGCAGCGGCACGGGGTCCCCGAGGATCACACTGCCGTCCGGGGTGAGCAGGCTGATGTCCGCCGCGAGCACATCATGCGCCGCCGCCAGCAGGTCGGGGCCCTGCGTACGGGTGCCCAGCCGGCGCACCAGGGTCTCCACGGCGCGGGCCCGCAGGACCTCGGGCGCGCGGACGCGGAGGGTGAGGTCGAGCGCCAGCCTGAACGGGTCCTCGGTCACCGCCCACAGCACCGGGATGCGCAGCCGGTCCGCGAGACGGATCGCGGAGAGCGGCGGCCTGTCCGCGCTGGTCGTCATGACGCACAGCGCGGCGGCCCCGGCCTCCTGCGACCGGCGGACGAGCGAGTCCAGGCGGTAGGCGGGGGTGGTGTCACCCGCGTCGCAGACCACCAGATGCCCGGCCACGTCGAAGGGGGTGGTCCGGTGCGACGTCACATCGGTGACCGGGCGTTCCAGGCCGGCGTGCCCCGCGAGGGTCCGCGCGCCGTTCAGCAGGGGGTCGGCGAGCAGGTCGGCCACCGTGGGTCCCGCCGTCACGGCCGTCACCTTCCCCGCCCCGCGTCCGCGTGGCCGCGCGGACGCGGAGGTTCCATGTCCAGATCGAGTCCGAAGGCGGCGGGCCCGACGAGCGCGGCACCGGCGTCGGGCCAGTCGTAGAGGGCGGGCAGACGGACCAGCGTCAGGTCCTGGCCCGTACGGATCTGGTCGGAGCGCAGGGTGTGGCGCCCGCTCGGATCGACGGCCGCGATGATCTGCGGGCTCGCGGCACGTACGACCCCGTCCACCGTCACCGCCAGGAACTCGTCGAGCAGGTCCACGCGCACCACCGCGCCGCTGCCCCGGTCGATGAGTGTGACCGTGCCCGGCAGCTGTCCGTGACGCGGAACGATCTCCTCGGCACGGCCCGCGGCCAGCAGATCCCCGCCGAGCGCGGCCGCGAGCCCCTGAGGGGTGAGACCGGGGTCCTCGACGGCCGCGCGGAACCGGCCGCCCAGCTCCAGGCAGGCGCTGACCGATCCGCCCACCCCGATCCGGGCGAGCCGCCCCGCCTCCACGGGGTGGACGGCCATCGCGGCGGCTCCGCCGAGGGCGAGCACGTTCGCCCGCAGCAGGGGTTCCGCGAGCCTGGGGGAGCACCGGGGTACCACGACGGTGTCGCCGCCGGGGCCCACCAGCACGAGGGGCTGCGGGGCCAGGCCGTGCAGGGCGGCCACCGTCTGGTCGATGCGGGGGAAGGCACGCCCCATCAGGTCGCCGTCCACGAGCGGCAGCCCGGTGCGACAGGCGGCCAGCGCGGCGACGACGGCGTTGAGGCCGCCGATCTCCAGCACCCCCACGGCACCGGCCGGGGCACCGGCCGCTTCGGCCGCCGTACGCACGGCGGCGGCGAAGTCGTCCGGGTTGACGAGCCGTTCCGCGAGCACGTCCGGGGCGCCGACGAGGCCGACGTGCACCACGAGGGCGCCGGGAGGCAGCGCCGCCGCCGGTACGTACGGAAGGGGAGCCCCGGCGAGCAGCCGCCGCAGCAGCAGTGCTCCGGTGCCGACCTCGCCACCGCCGCCGGAGCCGAGCAGGGTGGCTCCGGCGGCCAGATCGCCCACCTGGTCCGCGGACAGCCGGTGCGGGGCGGGGCCGGGGGATGAGGGGTGCGGCGTCACCCTTCGATCATCACACTTCGACGGCCGGCAGCGGCACGTACGCGTGCTCGTACCCGAAATAGCCGGGTCCCGCCAGGGCGAGTCCCTCGGGGGTGCGCCAGCGCGGGTCGCAGGGCACGCCGAGGACGCTGACCCGCAGGCCGTACCGGAGGGTCTCGGTGGTGACCGGCTCCCCGGTGTCGGTGTCCAGGACACAGATCAGGTCGGGCACGCTGACGACGACCTCGCCGTCGCGGGTGGCCACGAGATTCTCGTTCTGGAAGGAGAGCTCCAGGGCCGATCCCGCGTCCCCGGCCAGACCGGCGAGCCGGGCGGAGCCCCGGGCGAAGCCTCCGCTGGTGCTGCGGAGGACGTCGCCGACCTTGCCGGTGAAGACCAGGTGCCCGCCGAGAACCTCCGCCGCCGCGGCGACGGGGTCGGCGTGCCCCTCGCGCGCCTCGCGGATGGCGCGGCCGATCCGCTCGCACAGGGTCATCGTGCCGGGCACCATCAGATCCTTGACCTGCCGTCCCGTCAGGACGTACAGGCTGACCGCCGCGCTGCACCCCATCTCCACGGTCGAGGCGCGGGCGAGGCGTTCGGCCCAGGCGTTGTCGGGCGTACGCAGGCTCACGGCGTTGCCCCGCTCGTCGGCGAGGGCCATCGGGGACGCCTTCACCCCGCCGAGGGTCGGCAGCAGCATCTGGAGCTCGGGGAAGGCACGGCCCATGCCGTCGGCGTCGATCAGCGGGATGCCCGCCTCGGCCGCGGCGACGAACGGGGTCATGGAGTTCAGGCCGCCCGCCTCGATGGACACCGTGTGGGTGGCCTTCCGGCCGAGGAGGTCCTCGATGGCGCGCATCGCGTTCAGGACCTCGTCGCCGGCGGGCAGCTTCTCCAGCATCACGGTGGGCGCGCCCATGAAGGCCGTGGGGATGACCAGGGCGTCGTCCTCGATCTCGTCCACGTCCAGGAGGGTGACCGGCCCGTGGACGGCGAGCGCCTGCTGGGCGAGGAGCCTGCCGACGAAGGGGTCCCCGCCGCCGCCGGTGCCGAGGACGGCGGCGCCGCGCGCCAGGTCGGGCAGGTTCTCGGCAGTGATCTCACGCATCGTGGCCTCCCAGGCTCAGTTCTCCGACAGCCTTGACCCGGATGCGCGCGGCGTTGCCGGGAAGGTAGGCGAGCGGTACTTCCTCCACGTCGACGATCTCCACCGACGCGGGGCGCGCGCCGGCCGCGACGGCGCGGTCGACGGCCTCCTGGCGGGCCTCGTCGAGGACGGCGTCCCGCTGCTGCGGCGTGACCGAGTAGACCCGGTCGACCTCACCGCCCACCTGGGCGATCGCCGCGCCGATGGCGTTGGCCACGGCGAAGTGGTCGGGCCGCACGACGTGCGAGGCTCCCGCGAGGTCCTCGGGCACCAGGATGCTGCCGCCGCCGACGGCGACGACGGGCACCGGTTCGGCGGAGGCGCGCATCCGGTCGACGACCTCGGCGAGCCGGTCGTCGATGACCCGGAGCGCGGCGTCGACCGTCGAGCGGTCCAGGTGCGCGACGAGCGACGGATCGCCGACCTCGGCGCGGCCCGCGGCCACCGCGATGTCGGTGGCGGTCAGCCTGGCGCCACCGAAGACGAGCGCCTCCTCGGTGAGCCGGTAGCCGACGCTGGCGGGGCCGACGGCCGCCCCGGACGGCCCGTCGAGCACATGGCTGCCACCGCCGATGCCGATCGACAGCACGTCGGGCATGCGGAAGTTGGTCTGCACACCGGCCACGGTGACGTCGGTGGACGCCTCGCGGGGGAAGCCGTTGCGCAGGATGCCGACGTCACTGGTGGTGCCGCCGATGTCGACGACCGCGCAGGAACGCAGCCTGGACAGGAAGGCCGCGCCCCGCATGGAGTTGGTCGGGCCGGACGCGAACGTCGCCACGGGATAGCGGCGGGCGTAGTCGACGTCCATCAGCGTGCCGTCGTTCTGGCTGAGGAAGACCGGGGCGGTGATGCCCGCCTCGGCGACCGTACGGCTCAGCCCGGTGGCCACCTGGTCGGCCAGGTCCCGCAGGGCCGCGTTGATGACGGTGGCGTTCTCCCTGCCCAGGAGGCCCATGCGGCCGATCTCGTGCGACAGGCTGACCGGAGCGCCCGGCAGCTGCTCGGCGATGATCTCCGCGGCACGGGTCTCGAACTCGGCGTTCACCGGGGAGAACACCGAGGACAGCGCGAACGAGGTCGCCCCTGCGTCGGCGGCCTTGGCCAGGACGTCCCGGAACTCCCGCTCGTCGAACGGGGCGATGGGGCTGCCGTCGTACTCGTGGCCACCGTGGCAGAGATAGCTGTGGCCGCCGATCGCGGTGGTCAGCCGGGTGGGCCAGTCCACCAGCGGCGGCAGGGCGCGGGTGGCGGGGAGGCCGAAGCGGATGGCGGCGGTCTGCGCCAGCCGCTCGCCCTCCACCAGCGCGTTGATGAAGTGGGTGGTGCCGATCATCACCGCGTGCACGGCGGCCGGGTCGAAGCCCGTGGTCTGCCGCAGATCGCGGATGGCGGCGACGATGCCGCCCGTGACGTCGGCGGTGGTGGACGCCTTCACGGCGCCCAGCACCTGTTCGCCGTCGACGAGCACGGCGTCCGTATTGGTGCCGCCCACGTCGATGCCCAGTCGGAGCATGTGGGTTGTCCTTTCTCGTTGTGCCCGGCCGGTCAGGGCCGCGCGGGCCCGGCCGGCCGGGTGCGGCCGGCCGTGTCGTCAGGCGGTCCGGGGCTCGGCGGCGCCGGGCACGGGGGCCGGCTCCCCATCGTCGGTCGCGGCGGTGCCGGTCCCGCGGATCAGGCCGAGGCGCGCCGCCGCGGCGTAGAGCACGAAGGCCACGACCACCGAGTTGATCGAGGGCAGACCCCAGTCCACGTACTTGCCGACGACAGCGGCCACGGCCCAGATGCCGAGCGATGCCGGGACCCAGGAGGGCGCGCTCGGCGGGAGGGAGCCCGAGGGACGGCTCTCGTCGAGCGGGGCGCGGAACACCCGGGAGACGAAGTACTCGGCGACCATGATCCCGGCGATCGGCGGGAAGAGGACACCCAGCAGATTGAGGAAACCGGTGAAGCTGTCGAGCACTCCCGCCGCGCCGAGCAAGGAGCCGGTGACGCCCACGACCACCGTGACGGCGGCGCGGCTCACCTTCCTGCCGAAGGCCTGCCGGACGAAGTTGACCACGCCGAGGGAGGCCGCGTAGAGGTTCCAGTCGTTCACCTTGATGGTGGCCGCGACGATGATGAGGGTCCCGAGGAAGCCCGATGTGGACGTGACGATCGCGATCACGTCGTTGGTGCGCAGCGCGAGGGCGAGCAGCACGCCGATCAGCCCGATCACGTACTCGCCGACCGATATGCCCACGACCGTCTGCTTGACCACGTCGCCCTGGGTGCGGTTGAAGCGGCTCATGTCCGGGGTGATCACCGCGCCCACGATGAAGCCGCCCGCGACGATGGTGGTGCCCTGGAGCAGCGAGAGCGGCGGCCCCGCGGGCTGCGCGGAGGTCAGCGCGCCGAGGTCGTGCTTGCCCAGCTCCACGGCGATGGACCAGCCGGCCATCAGCAGGAAGGCCGGCACGGTGATGTAGGCGGCCCAGGCCATCGACCCGACGCCGTAGACGACGATCGCGGTGATGACCAGTCCGCAGATCAGGGACCAGGCCCAGCCGGGCAGGCCGCCCACGAGGTCGACGAGCCCCTCCGCGGAGACGGCGTTCTGGATGCCGAACCAGCCGATGGCGCTGATGCTGATCGCCAGCCCGATCAGCGAGGCGCCGCCGGTGCCGAATCCGGTCCAGCGGGCGAGCAGCGAGGTGGACATGCCCTCCCGCTGCCCGGCGATGCCGGTGAAGATCGTCAGGACCTCCAGGACGACCGCGCCCAGCGTGATGGCCAGTACGGCGTTCCAGAAGGTCATGCCGAAGCCGAGGGTGGCGCCGATGAGGAAACTGGCCAGGGTGCTGAGCTGGCCGAAGCGCTGGGTCGCCACCGAGAACCAGTGGTACCGGGCGCCCGAGGGGACGCGGGCCAGCGCGTAGTCGTCGTGTCCTGCGGATGACGCCATGAGCACTCCAGGGGACGTGTAGCAGCGGTTCCGGTGAGGTTATGGCTGCCGGTCCACCCGGTCACGGTGCGATGTGCACAGGAAGTGGGGGAGAGGAGTGCACTGTGCACCGCAGAGATCAGGCCATGTGAGCCAGGGGACCCGTGCGAGCGATGAGCGCCCCGAGGGACAGGAGAGCCGCGACGTGGGGGCCGGGCGCGTCACTGTGCACTGCGCACTCCCGTGCCGCCCCGACAGGGCGCCGCGCACCTTGTGAGGGCGCCGCCACCGGGCGCAGCCTGCTCGGAAAGCTTGCTCGGAAAGCTGTCCGTCCTCACCTGGAGGTCCTGTGAAGCTCACGGTCGTGCTCCCCGTCATCACCGACACGTTCACCGAGGAGGTCCGCAAGGAGGTGGCGGCCTGGGCATCGCCCGGTACGGAGATCGACGTACGCCGTATCGCGCGCGGCACCGACTCCATCGAGTCCGAGTACGACGAGGCACTCGCCGGCCCCGGCATCCTCGACGCCGTCCGTGAGGCCGCCGAGGACGGAGCGGACGCCGTCTTCGTCAGCTGCTTCGCCGACCCCGCCGTGCGCGCAGCCAGGGAGATCGTGGACATTCCCGTGGTCGGCGGGTTCGAGCCCGCCGTCCTCACGGCCCTCTCGCTCGGCGAGCGCGCGGGCGTGATCACCGTGCTGCCGAACGTCCTGCCGATGCTGCACGGACTCGTACGGCGGCACGGTCTGACGGAGCGGATCGGCTCGATCCGGTCCGTGGACATCCCCGTCCTGGACCTCGGTCCCGGCGAGCGGCTGCTGGACGCCCTGACCGCACAGGCCAGGGCCGCGGTCGACGCGGGCGAGGCCGATGTGATCGTGCTCGGCTGCACCGGGATGCTGGGCGTGAGCAGCGCGCTCCAGGAGCGGCTCGCCCAGGGTGGTCCCTTCGTGCCGGTCGTCGACCCGACCGGCGCTGCCATCATGAGCCTGGAGTCCCTGGTGCGGCTCGGGGTGCGCCCGAGCCGCGTCAGCTACCTGCCGCCCAGGGCGAAGGAGCGCGTCGGCTGATCCCCGCCGCTCCGGCCGCCCGCCCCATCCCCCTTCGGAGTGCCCCTTGAGCAGTGAGACCAACGAGACCGGCGCGACCCTCGATGTGCAGGCGATCCGTTCCTGCTTCCCCGCGCTGAAAGCGGGCACCGCCCGTTTCGACGCCCCCGGAGGCACACAGACGCCCCAGCAGGTGATCGACGCCATCAGCGAGGCCCTCACCCGTCCGCTCGCCAACCGGGGGGCGCTCACGGAGGGCGCCCGCAACGCCGAGGCGATCGTCGTCGGAGCGCGCCGGGCCCTGGCCGATCTGCTCGGTTCGGAGCCGGAGGCCGTGGTGTTCGGCCGCAGTGCCACCCAGCTCGTCTACGACCTGGCGCGCACCATGGCCAAGGACTGGGGCCCGGGTGACGAGGTGGTGGTCTCCCGGCTCGACCACGACTCGAACATCCGGCCCTGGGCGCAGGCGGCGGAGGCGGTGGGCGCGACCGTCCGCATG
Organism: Streptomyces sp. NPDC002125; assembly: GCF_053593715.1. Taxonomy (NCBI): domain Bacteria; kingdom Bacillati; phylum Actinomycetota; class Actinomycetes; order Kitasatosporales; family Streptomycetaceae; genus Streptomyces; species Streptomyces sp. NPDC002125. Next base: position 64,679 of record NZ_JBSFDD010000015.1, read on the forward strand.
GCCGACTTCGACCCCGCCACGGGCGAGCTGGGCACCGGGCACATCGAGGCCGTGCTGTCCGCGCGCACCCGGCTGGTCGCTGTCACGGCCGCCTCCAACCTCATCGGCACCTGCCCGGACATACCCGCCGTCGCGGACCTGGTGCACCGGGCCGGCGCGCTCCTCCACGTCGACGCGGTGCACTACGCCTCGCACGCCACGGTCGACATGGCCCGGCTCGGCGCGGACACCCTGGTCTGCTCGCCGTACAAATTCCTCGGACCGCATCTCGGTGTGCTGACGGGCCGCCGGGACCTGCTCCTCAGTCTGCGGCCGGACAAACTCCTGCCCTCCAGCGACGAGGTGCCCGAACGTTTCGAACTGGGCACGCTGCCCTACGAACTGCTGGCCGGGGCGACGGCGGCGGTGGACTTCCTCGCCGGTCTCACCCCCGGCGCGGGCAGCCGGCGGGAGGCCCTGGTCCGCGCGTTCACGGCGCTCACCGCACACGAGGACCGGCTGAGCGCCCGCATCGAGAAGGGCCTGGCGTCGCTGGACGGCGTCACGGTGTACTCCCGGGCGGCGCGGCGCACCCCGACCACCCTGTTCACGGTGGCCGGGAAGCAGCCGGGCGAGGTCTCCCGCCTCCTCGCCGAGCGCGGTGTGGACGCCCCCTCCGGATCGTTCTACGCACTGGAGGCGTCCCGGCGGCTCGGCCTCGGCGAGGAGGGCGGCGTACGCGTCGGTCTCGCGCCGTACACGAGCGACGAGGACATCGACCGGCTCCTCGACGCGCTCGACGGGTCGCGCGCCTGACGCAGCGTCAAGAACCGGTGCGGGGCGGCCCGACGCACTCGACGAGTCGCGCCTTACGCAGCGTCAAGAACCGGTGCGGGGCGGCCTTCACGGGCCCCGCGCCGGTTCCTGACGGCCTCGGTCCCGCCGGGCCTCGGAGGTCCCGCCCCTGGGGTCCCGCCGCCCGGCCGGCTCTCCGGTCAGGCGGGCGGAGCCGTGAAGTAGTGGCCCTCGTCCAGGTCTTCGAGCAGTCCCGGCCGCGTCGGCCGCCACCCCGTCAGCTCGCGGGTCAGCGTGCTGGAGGCCGGCACGTCGGTCGCCACGTAGTCGGCCAGCCAGCCGAAGTGGGCGCTTGCCTCCTCCGAGGGGACGGAGACCACGGGCAGGTCCAGACGGCGGCCGATGACCCCGGCGATCTCGCGCAGGGGCACGCCCTCGTCCGCGACCGCGTGCAGGGTCGATCCCGCCGGGGCCTTCTCCACCGCGAGCCGGAAGAGGTGCGCGGAGTCCAGGCGGTGCACGGCGGGCCAGCGATTGGCCCCGTCACCGATGTAGCCCGAGACCCCCTTCTCGCGGGCGATGGCGACCAGGGCCGACAGGAAGCCCGGGTCCCCCTCGCCGTAGTTGGTCGGAGGGAGCCGCACGACCGAGGCGCGGACACCCCGGGAGGCGTAGGAGAGCGCCAGTTCGGCGGTGGCCGCGCGGGTCGCCGGACCGCTGTTCGCGGCGGCGTCCGGCAGGCCCGGACCGTGCCCGTCCCGCTCGGTCAGCAGACGGCCGGACTCCGGCCAGGGAAGGCCGGTCCCGGAGGCGATCACGAGGGGCCGGCCGGAATCCGTGAGCGTCTCGCCGAGCGCCTCGACGACGAGGCGGTCGGTGTCGGCCGCACCCTGGAAGTCCCCGGAGAAGGCGACGTCGTGCTTGAAGGCGAGGTGGATGACGCCGTCCGACGCGGCGGCCCCGCCCCGGACGGTGTCGAGGTCGTCGAGCGTGCCGCGGAGCACCTCGGCCCCGGCGGCGGTGAGGGCGTCGGCCGAGGCGTCGGAGCGCGCGAGCCCCACGACCTGATGGCCCGCGCCGATGAGGCCGGGAACCACGGCGGAGCCGATCCAGCCGGATGCGCCTGTGACGAGAACACGCATGGGAAAGCCCTCCAATTGACCGGACCGTGAGCGCCGCGGGAGTGTGGCGGCGGGTTGATGTCAGTTGATGACATCAACCGTACACCTGATGACAGTGGCTGTCATCGCGTACGATCAAGGCATGAGTCGATGGGAGCCGAACGCGCGCGGGCGGCTGGAGCAGGCAGCGCTGGAGCTCTACGGCGAGCGGGGGTTCGAGCAGACCACCGTGAAGGAGATCGCCAAGCGGGCCGGTCTCACCGAGCGCACGTTCTTCCGGCACTTCGCGGACAAGCGCGAGGTCCTGTTCCCGGGTGACAGCCCGCTCCGGGAGCTGCTGGTCGGCACGGTCGCCGAAGCCCCCGCGTCCGCCCCGCCGATCGACGCCGTGGCGGCGGCCCTGGAGGCCGTCTCCGGCCTGTTCCAGGAGCGGCGGGAGCTGGCCCGGCAGCGCCAGACCGTCATCGCCGCCCATCCCGAACTCCAGGAGCGCGAGCTGATCAAGCTGGCGTCACTGTCCTCCGGACTCGCCGAGGCGCTGCGGCTGCGCGGTGTCACGGAACCGGCCGCGAGCCTGGCGGCCGAGGCGGGGATGGCCGTCTTCAGGATCGCGTTCGCGCGCTGGATCACCGAGGACGGCGGCCCCGACTTCTCCGTGTTCGTCCATGAGTCGCTGGACGCGCTGAAGGCCGTGACCGCCGGCCGGTGACGGTGCGGGTCGGTCCCCTGCGGCCGGTGGCCCGCGGCTGTTTCAGTGCCGGTCGGACGGCGGTGATGGCGCGCGTCTCCTGCGGCCGGTGGCCCGCAGCTGTTTCAGTGCCGGTCGGACGGCGGTGATGGCGCGCGTCTCCTGCGGCCGGTGGCCCGCGGGTGGTTCAGCGCCAGTCGGGTGCGCCGGGCGCGGGTGACCTGGCGCTCTCGATCTTCGACCTGATCTCCCGCATGACCGCCACGACCCGGGCCTCGTGCTTCGCGCCGAGCCGCGCCACCGGCACCGAGCAGCTGATGGCGTCCACGGCCGGCGCGTCGTAGCGCAGGGCGAAGCCGAAGCCGGCGATGCCGGTCACCGTCTCCTCGCGGTCGATGGAGTAGCCGCGCTCGCGGATCGCGGCGAGGTCGGCCAGCAGGGTGGCGCGCTCCGTGTGCGTGTTCCCGGTGAGGGCCTCCAGCGGGCCCTCGGGGAGCGGCAGCCGGTCCTCCGGGTGCTCGGCGAGCAGCGCCTTGCCCAGTGCCCCCGCGTGGGCCGGGATCCGGCGCCCGACGCGGCTGATGGTGCGCAGGTACTCGTGGGACTCACGCGTCGCGAGATAGACGACGTTGGGGCCGTCGAGCCTGGCCAGGTGGATGGTCTCGCCGAGCGCGTCCGACGCCTCGTCGAGAAACGGGCGGGCCGCGCGCACATGAGGGTCGCTGTCCAGATAGCTCGTCCCCGTGTGCAGGGCGCGGATGCCGATGCCGTACAGCGAGCCCGTCGTGTCGGTGCGCACCCAGCCGCAGTCGACGAGGGTCCGCAGGAGCTGGTACATGCTGCTGCGCGGTACGCCCAGTTCCTCGGCGAGTTCGTCGAGCCGGGCCGGCCGGTCGCCCCGGGCGGCGAGGAGTTCGAGCAGTGCGACGGTGCGGGACGCCGACTTCACGCCACGGACACCCCTGTTCTCCGGCATGGGCACATCCTAAATCCGCGCTGTCGCACCCATTGACCCCGTCGCGTTCACCCGCTTAGCCTCCGTTCTCATACATGTACGCCATCTGCATATGGGGATGAGATTGTGGAGCGGTTCAGTGCGGAACGGTCCGGTGCGGAGACCGGGGAGGTCGTCGAGCGGCTGCGCGAGGGCATGGCGGGCGGGGTGCTGGCCTTCCCCCTCACGAGCTTCCGGGAGGACGGCGGCCTCGACCTGGACGCGTACCGGAGGTATCTGACCGCCCAGGTCGCCACCTCGCCCGGAGCGCTCTTCCCGGCCTGCGGCACAGGGGAGTTCAGCGCGCTGGACGAGGACGAGTACCGCGCGGTCGTCACCGCGGCGGTCGAGATCGCCGGCGGCAGGCTGCCCGTGGTCGCGGGGACCGGCTACGGCTGGGCGCAGGCCCTGCGCTTCGCCCGTATCGCCGAGGAGGCCGGCGCCGACGCCCTGCTCGTCCTGCCGCACTACCTCGTCGCCGCCCCGGAGGACGGCCTGGTCGAGCAGCTCCGCCGGATCGCGGACGGCACCCGGCTGCCGCTGATCGCCTACCAGCGCGGCCAGGTCACCTTCACGCCCGACGGCGTGCGCCGGATCGCGGGCATCCCCACCGTCGTCGGCCTCAAGGACGGGCACAGCGACCTCGACCGGCTCCAGCGCCTCACGCTCGCCGCGCCCGAGGGCTTCCTCTTCTTCAACGGCGCCGCCACCGCCGAGATCCAGGCGCGCGCCTACGCCACCGTCGGCGTCCCGGCCTACTCGTCGGCCGTCCACGCCTTCGCACCCGAGATCGCCGACGCCTTCTTCACCGCCCTGCGCGAAGGCGACGACCCCGCGGTCACCGCACTGCTGCGCGACTTCTACGTCCCGTTCGTCGAACTGCGCGACCGGGTGCCCGGATACGCCGTGTCCCTGGTCAAGGCGGCTGCCCGGATGCGAGGACTGCCGGTCGGGCCCGTACGCGCCCCGCTCACCGACCCCGGCCCCGAGGACCTCGCCGTCCTGGAGGCCGTCCTCGACGCCGGGCTGAAGCTCGCGGGCGCCGAGCGCCCGCGCACCGCCTGAGCCGCCCCCCACCGCGCCGGACGGCGCCAGGGCCGAAAAGCCGCCGCGGTCCGACAGCTCGACACGCTCCACAGTTCAAAGGGGAACTGACATGCCGCTCCTCGTGGTCGGGATCAGCGTTCTTGTGCTGCTGCTCCTGATGACCCGTACGAAACTCAACGGCTTCGCCGCACTCCTCCTCGTGGCGGTGGGCGTCGCTCTCGTCCAGGGCATCCCGGCGGTCGAGATCCCGGACGTCCTCTCGGCGGGCATCGGCGACCAGATCGGCGACACGATGCTCACCATCGGCCTCGGCGCCATGGTCGGCAGGGTCATGGGCGACTCCGGAGCCGCCCAGCGGATCGCGGGCAGACTGCTCGACACCTTCGGGCCGCGCGGCGTCCAGCTGGCCATGGTGGTCACGTCCATGCTCATCGGCGTGACCATGTTCTACGAGGTCGCCTTCATCATCATCGTGCCCATCGCGTTCACGCTCGTCAGGGTCACCGGTGTGAACCTGCTGTGGGTGGGCCTGCCGATGTCGATCTCCCTGTCCACCATGCACAGCTTCCTGCCGCCGCACCCCGGCCCCACCGCCGTGGCGGCGACCTTCCACGCCTCCGTCGGACACACCCTCTTCTACGGCCTCTTCATCGCCGTACCCGCCGGTGCGCTCGTCGCCCTCCTCTGGCCGCGCCTGCCGTTCGTGAAGGCGATGAACCCCTCCATACCCAAGGGCCTGGTCAGCGAGCGCGAGTTCACCGACGAGGAGATGCCCGGCATGGGCTGGTCCCTCTTCGTGGCCCTCTTCCCGGTGGTCCTGATCGCCGGCGCCGCCGTCACCGACATGGCCACCTCGGGCGAGAACGCGTTCCTGCACGGGGTCGCCTTCATCGGCTCGGCACCGATCGCGCTCCTGCTGGCGCTCCTCCTCGCCATCTGGGCCTTCGGGCCGCGCATCGGCCGCAGCCTCGCCGACGTCAGCGCCTCCTGCACCTCGGCGGCCCAGGCGATGGCGATGATCCTGCTGGTCATCGGCGCGGGCGGTGCCTTCAAGAACGTCCTCGTCGAGGGCGGGATATCCGACTACATCAAGGAGATCACCGAGCACTGGGCGATCTCGCCGATCATCCTGGCCTGGCTCATCGCCGCCATCCTGCGCATCGCCCTCGGCTCGGCGACGGTCGCCGTGGTCACCGCGTCCGGCGTGGTGCTCCCGCTCCTCGCCGGCAGCGGCACCCACCCCGAGATGATGGTGCTCGCCGTCTCGTGCGGATCGATCGCCTTCTCCCACGTCAACGACCCCGGATTCTGGCTGTTCAAGGAGTACTTCAACCTCTCCGTCATCCAGGCGATCAAGGTCCGTACCGGCTACACGACCGTGCTCGCGGTCCTCGGCCTCGGCGGCGTCCTGGCGGCCGAGTGGGCCCTCGACACCCTCAGCCTCTGAACCACCCGTTCCCGTCCGCCCCCTCGTACCCAAGGAACCCGACCAGCATGAGCCAGCCGACCGTCACCCACTTCGCCGTCTATCCCGTCGCGGGCCGCGACAGCATGGAGCTCAACCTCTCCGGCGCCCACGGCCCCTTCTTCACCCGCAACATCGTCGTCCTCACGGACTCGCAAGGCCGTACGGGACTGGGGGAGGTGCCCGGCGGCGAGAAGATCACCCGGACGCTGCGGGACGCCGAGCCGCTGGTCGTCGGAGCGAAGGTCGGCGACTACAAGCGCGTCCTGCGCGAGATCGGCAGCCGCTTCGCGGACCGTGACTCCGGGGGGCGCGGAGCACAGACCTTCGACCTGCGGACCACCGTGCACGCCGTCACCGCCGTCGAGTCGGCGCTGCTCGACCTGCTCGGCCAGCACCTCGACGTGCCGGTCGCGGCCCTGCTCGGTGACGGTCAGCAGCGGGACTCCGTACGGGTGCTGGGCTATCTCTTCTACGTCGGCGACCCCGACCGCACCGATCTGGAGTACGTCCGCGAACCCGGCTCCGACGTCGAGTGGTACCGCGTCCGCCACGAGGAGGCCCTCACCCCCGAGGCGATCGTCCGCCAGGCGGAGGCCGCGTACGACCTCTACGGCTTCCGGGACTTCAAGCTCAAGGGCGGGGTCCTCGCGGGTGCGGAGGAGGTCGAGGCGGTGCGCGCGCTCAAGGAGCGCTTCCCCTCGGCGCGGATCACCCTCGACCCGAACGGCGCCTGGTCGCTGCGCGAGGCGGTCGAGCTGTGCTCCCCGCTGGTCGGCACGCTCGCCTACGCCGAGGACCCCTGCGGTGCCGAGGGCGGCTACTCGGGGCGCGAGGTCCTCGCCGAGTTCCGCCGCGCCACCGGCCTTCCGACGGCGACCAACATGATCGCCACCGACTGGCGGCAGCTGACCCACGCCCTGGCCCTCCAGTCGGTCTCCATCCCGCTGGCCGACCCGCACTTCTGGACGATGCAGGGCTCGGTGCGTGTGGCCCAGCTGTGCAACGCGATGGGGCTGACCTGGGGCTGCCACTCCAACAACCACTTCGACATCTCCCTCGCCATGATCACGCACTGCGGTGCGGCTGCCCCCGGCGACTACAACGCCCTGGACACGCACTGGATCTGGCAGGAGGGCCTGGAGCGGCTCACCGTCACCCCGCCCCGGATCACCGACGGCGAGATCGCCGTCCCCGACGCCCCCGGCCTGGGCGTCGAACTCGACATGGACCGCCTCCTCGCCGCCCACGAGCTCTACAGGAAGGAGGCCCTGGGAGCGCGGGACGACGCCGCCGGCATGCAGTTCCTGGTCCCCGGCTGGACGTTCGACGCGAAGCGGCCCTGCCTGGTGCGATAGGCGGGTGCGCCGGTCCAGGGGCCGGGCGGGGCCGTGCGGGACGGATGCCCGGCCGTACCTCGTCGACCCCCGGGCCCGGGAGCCGCGAGGTCCGCGCCCCCGCCCGCCCCGTTCAGCCGCGCCGGAGGCCGGTCCGTACGCTCCAGCGGCCCTCGAAGCGGCTCAGGCGGAACGGATGGCCGAAGCAGGTGCTGGCCGACTCGCTGGTCAGCACCTCGTCGGCACGGCCGGAGGCCAGGCAGCGCCCGTCGCGGAGCAGCATCACATGGGTGGTGCCGGGAGGCAGCTCCTCCAGATGGTGCGTGACCAGGACCGACGCGAGCTCCGGCGACTCCCGCTGAAGCGAGTCGATCCGTTCGATCAGCTGCTCCCGGCCCGCGACGTCCAGACCGGTCGCCGGTTCGTCCAGGAGCAGCAGCCGCGGGCGCGGCATGAGCGCCCGCGCGATCAGCGCGCGCCCCCGTTCGCCCTGGGAGAGGGTCGGCCACCGCGCGTCGCGCCGGGCGGCGAGTCCGAGCAGCTCGACGAGGCGTTCGGCCAGGGCCAGCCGGCCCTCGGTCGGGCTCCAACGGGGCACGCGTTCCACGCTGTTGGTCAGGCCGGTCAGGACGACGTCCTTGACCTTCAGCGGCGAGCGCAGCGCATGGCGCGGGTCCACATGCCCGACGTATGTGCGCAGCTGACGCAGGTCCACGCGGCCCAGCTGATGGCCCAGCACCTCGACGGTGCCGCGGGTGGGGTGCGTGAGGGCTCCCAGGAGGCCGAGCAGGGTGCTCTTGCCCGCGCCGTTGGCGCCGAGCAGAGCCCAGTGCTCACCGGCCCGCACGGTCAGCGACACCTCGCTCAGGATGGGACGTCCGTCGCGGACGATGTCCACGTCCCGCACACGGAGCACCGGTGGGGCTTCGGTCGTCACCCCTGGCTCCCCGCCCGGTTGACGGCGGACATGACGGCCTGGACGGAAGCCGTCAGGACCGAGGTGTCCCAGCCGGCCCCCCAGCTCGTGACCCCGTCGACCCGGCACCGGGCGTAGGCGACAGCGGGACTCCCCGGACCGGTCGCGGTGGAGTGCTGGGAGTACCCGAGGACGTCGACCGTGGTCCCGGCGGCACGCAGAGCGCTGGTCAGCGCGGCCAGCGGGCCGTTTCCCGTCCCCCGGCACGTGCGGACCGCGCCGCCGGTGCCCAGCTCGCAGCCGAATTCGTGCCCACGCTGCGCCGGGGGCTGATCGACATGCTGGAGCTGCTCGCACTGCGGTCGGGCGACCCCGGCCACGGCGACGCGGGCCACGCCGCACTGGTGGACGCGGTCGTGCGGGGCGACGGCGAGGCCACGGGCCGCACGCTGCGCGAGGAGCTGGAGGAGACGCTGGCCCGGCTCCGGTCGCTGTAGGGCCGACGGCCCCTACTCCCCGTGCGGGTGGGCCGGGCCCTCCTCGTGGCCGTCCGTGGGTCCGGTCGGCGCGGGGGTCCTGGCCGGGCCGCCCGGAGCCTGCGTCTCCCCGGCGTGCACCGTGAAGGCCACCGTCCGGACGGTGCCCTCGTGCTTGAAGTCCAGGAACAGGCGGTACGCGGCCGGGCTCGGCGCGGTCGCCATGAACGAGACGTCCGGGCCGGACGCGGTGACGCCGTCGCCCGGTTCGCCGTCGGGGTGGACATGGAGGTAGGCGAGGTCACCGGCGCGCAGGGCCACGAGGTGTCCGTACGCCCCCAGATAGGGCTGGAGGTCGGTGACGCGTTCGCCGTCCTTGCGCACGGTGAAGGTGAGCCGCTCCGGAGCGTCGGGGCGAAGCGTGCCGTTCAGCGAGACGGTGTATCCGTCGACGGTGGCGGCCGGTGCGGGCTTCGGCAGCTCCGCCGCCTTGTACGGGCCGGAGACCGCGAGGTCCGTCCCCAGGGTGAGGCCCGTGGCGTTCTTCCCCGCCGGTGTGAAGTCGGCGAAGACCCGGTAGTCGCCCGCCCTGGGCAGGCTGACCGGGGTGCTCCAGGTGCCGTCGGCCGCCCGGACCGGGTGCAGGTGACGGTAGGTGGCCAGGTCCCGTGAGGCGAGGATCAGATGCAGTTCCTTGTCGTGCTCGCGCTGGAACGCGGTGACCGGCTCGCCCTCCCGGTCGCGGATGGTGAAGCGCAGCTCGCTCTTCCCATCGGCCTCCAGGCGCGGGGTCCTCAGGTCCAGCGTGTAGCCGCCCTCGGAGACCTGGAGCCCGCCGGCCGCCGGCGCCGCGGCGCCGTCACCGGCGTGCCGGGCGCCGCTCTCGCTGTGGTCCGCGCGCTCGGAAGGCCCGGGATCACCGGGCCCGGCCACGGCGCCCACCCCCCAGGCGGCACCGAAGGACGCCGCAAGCGCGGCGGTGAACGCGGTCATCTTCGCGGCGGTTCTCATGACTGCTCCTGACGTCTGCGCGGAGGGCCCGCGGCGGTCCGACATCCTGAGCGTATACCCTCCAGGGGTATCTGCAAGCTGCCGCGCGACGCTTGCGAAGATACGGGGTGGGGGTATATCTCTTGAGGCGAGAGAGATACCCACCAGGGGTATACTTGGTCCCGTTCGAACGAGGAGCAGGAAATGACTCCCACGACTCCCGGAGCCACCCGGGTCGAGCTCGCGATCGGCGGCATGACGTGCGCCTCGTGCGCGGCCCGGATCGAGAAGAAGCTCAACCGCATGGAGGGTGTCGAGGCGACCGTCAACTACGCCACGGAGAAGGCGAGAGTCACCTTCGACGAGGACGTCTCGGTCGACGACCTGATCGCCACGGTCGAAGCCACGGGCTACACCGCCCAGCCGCCGGCCCCGGCCGCCCCCGTGCCCGGCGAGGGCGCCGCGCCCACGGCCGGGCAGGCGGACGACGAGCGCGCCGACGCCGAGCTGAGGTCACTGCGCGAGCGGCTCGTCACCGCCGCCGTGCTCGCCCTGCCGGTCGTCGCGATGGCGATGATCCCCGCCCTCCAGTTCGAGTACTGGCAGTGGCTCTCCCTCACACTCGCGGCCCCGGTCGTCACCTACGCGGCCTGGCCCTTCCACCGCGCCGCCTGGACCAACGCCCGGCACGGCGCGGCCACCATGGACACCCTGATCTCGGTCGGCACGTCGGCCGCCTTCCTCTGGTCCCTGTGGGCGCTCTTCTTCGGAACGGCCGGGATGCCGGGCATGACGCACCCCTTCGCATTCACGATCGCGCGGGGGGACGGTGCGGGGAACATCTATCTGGAGGCCGCCGCGGGCGTCACGGCCTTCATCCTGGCCGGCCGGTACTTCGAGGCACGCTCCAAGCGCAAGGCGGGCGCCGCCCTCAAGGCGCTCATGGAGCTGGGTGCCAAGGAGGTCACCGTCCTGCGCGACGGCCGTGAGCTCACGGTGCCCACGGCCGCTCTGGGCGTCGGCGACCGCTTCCTCGTACGCCCCGGGGAGAAGATCGCCACGGACGGGACCGTGGTCGAGGGCTCGTCCGCCGTGGACGTCTCGATGCTCACGGGTGAGTCGGTCCCCGTCGAGGTCTCCGCCGGGGACTCCGTCACCGGTGCCACCCTCAACGCGGGCGGACGCCTGGTCGTCGAGGCCACCAGGGTCGGCGCCGACACACAGCTGGCGCGGATGGCCCGGCTCGTCGAGGCCGCCCAGAGCGGCAAGGCATCGGCCCAGCGCCTGGCCGACCGGATCTCCGCGGTCTTCGTGCCGGTCGTCATCGGGCTCGCGCTCGCCACGCTCGGCTTCTGGCTCGGCTCCGGCGCCGGCCTCACCGCCGCCTTCACGGCCGCCGTCGCCGTACTGATCATCGCCTGCCCCTGCGCCCTGGGGCTCGCCACCCCCACCGCCCTGCTGGTCGGGACGGGGCGCGGAGCCCAGCTCGGCATCCTGATCAAGGGCCCCGAGGTGCTGGAGACCACCCGCAGGGCGGACACGATCCTCCTCGACAAGACCGGCACGGTCACGACCGGCCGGATGACCCTGCTGAAGGTCCGCACCACCCCGGGCACGGACGAGGACCAGGCCCTCCGCCTCGCGGGCGCGCTGGAGCACGCCTCGGAGCACCCGGTCGCCCGGGCCGTCGCCACGGGAGCGGTCGCGGCGGTGGGCACCCTGCCCGCCCCCGAGGACTTCGCCAACGTCCCCGGGCTCGGCGTCCAGGGAGTCGTCGACGGGCACGCCGTCCTCGTCGGCCGCGAGAAGCTGCTGAGCGAGTGGGCCATCGAGCTCCCCGAGGAGCTCCGGGCCGCCAAGGACCGGGCCGAGAAGGCCGGCCGGACCGTCATCGCGGTGGCCTGGGACGGTGAGGCCCGCGCCGTGCTGGAGGTCGCCGACGCGGTCAAGGACACCAGCGCGGAGGCCGTCCGGCGGCTGCGCGCCCTCGGGCTGACGCCCGTCCTGCTGACCGGCGACAACCGCACGGTCGCCGAGGCCGTCGCCGCCGAGGTCGGCATCGCCGAGGTCATCGCCGAGGTCATGCCGCAGGACAAGGCCGACGTCGTCAGGAAGCTCCAGGCCGAGGGCCGCAGCGTCGCCATGGTCGGGGACGGCGTCAATGACGCCGCCGCACTCGCCCAGGCGGACCTGGGTCTGGCCATGGGCACCGGGACGGACGCGGCCATGGAGGCCGGGGACCTGACGCTCGTACGGGGCGACCTGCGCGCCGCCGCCGACGCGATCCGGCTCTCCCGCAGGACGCTGGGCACGATCCGCTCGAACCTGTTCTGGGCCTTCGCCTACAACGTGGCGGCCCTCCCGCTCGCCGCGGCGGGCCTGCTCAACCCCATGATCGCCGGAGCGGCCATGGCCTTCTCGTCGGTCTTCGTCGTGGGCAACAGCCTGCGTCTGCGGAGCTTCCGCGCGGCCGGCTGAGCGGGAGCCCGGGCCGCCGCCCGTCCCGGTTTGCCTCCGGGGGACGGGGACGGCAGGGTTCACAGGTGTGGCCACTCTGCTGATCGTGCATCACACCCCCTCGCCCAACTGCCAGGCGCTGTTCGAGGCCGTCGTCGCGGGGGCGACCACGGACGACATCGAAGGCGTACGGGTCGTCCGGCGCGCCGCGCTCTCGGCCACGGCCTCCGACGTGCTCGCCGCCGACGGCTATCTGCTGGGCACTCCGGCCAACCTCGGCTACATGTCCGGCGCCCTCAAGCACTTCTTCGACCAGGTCTACTACCCGTGCCTGGACGGGACGCGGGGACGGCCGTTCGGCTACTACGTCCACGGCGGCAACGACGTCACCGGCGCCGTACGCGGCATCGAGTCCATCACGACGGGGCTCGGATGGCGCCGTACGGCCGACGCCGTGACCGTCACAGGAGAACCGGCCAAGGCCGACACCGAGGCGTGCTGGGAGCTCGGCGCGACGGTCGCCGCCGGGCTGATGGAGTGACGACGCGCCACGTGTGAGGCGTGTGAGGCCGCCGCGGTCTGCCCGGCCCCCGCGATCCGGATCGAGGACTGACGGGACGGCCCCACGCCGGGGCCGAGGACTGACGGGACGGCACCCACGCCGGGGCCGAGGGCCGCCACGGGACGAGCAGCAGCTTGCCCGCGGTGGCCCGGGACCCGATGTCGCGGTGTGCCCGCTCAGCGTCCTTGAGCGGTGGCGCCGCCCGGTCCCGGGCAGCAGGGCCCCCTGCCGCACCAGGTCGAAGAGCTCCGCGCTGGGGTGCCCCGGGCGGCGCCACCCCGCAGGCCCCGGCCGGGGCCGCTTCCCAGGCCCGGTGCGGAGCCGGCGCGCCTCCCGCGCGAGCCGGCCCGCCCCGGGCTTCGCCTTCCCGTCAGTGCGGCCGCCACCTGAGCTTGCCGCCGCCCACCCAGCGCACCGAGGCCGGATCGTCGAGGTCGTGGACCGGGATCCCCGCCGCCGAGGCGGCGATCAGCACATCCGTCATGGCGGTCGCCCGGCCGACCACCTCCCCGTCGATCTCGACGATGCGGAAGGGCGGGTCGCCGGGCTGGACGGGCAGGACGGTGATCCGTGGGTACGAGGCGTAGGGGTTCTCGGTCATGCGTGGATCGATTCCACGCGGTGTCGGACGGTATGCCCATTGATGCGCGATCTGAGGCATCTGCCCGATTTGGATCGCTTTCTTGAAATTGATCCCGTAATCCATAAAAGGCCATTTCGTGTGACCTGGGGACCTTCAAGGGGGAGCAAAACGCCCTAATCGGACTCCGTGACCAGCGTCACCTGACAAGCCGCGGACGCCCGGACGGAGCGGCCGGTTCCCTTCTGCGCCAAGAAGAGTTGTCGGCGCCGTGTGCGATGGATTACATGAATTCCTGTGAATCGATCTTGCCGGTGAATTTTGATCACGAGATCGGGCTTGTTCGTTTCCCTATTTCTCGCCTACGGTCACCATCACTCCGGATGGAACGCCTAATCCTGCCGCCGTCCGGGAACCCGACCACTTCTCGTACGGCAGGAGCGGGGGACCCAAGTAAGCGCCGATCCGGTATCCGGAGCGGCTCGGGGTGAAGTCGCATTCACGTGCGGCCGGGCATCTCCAGCCCGAACCCGACAGCTCACTTCGTAGGCGACGGAGAGGAATTCAGCATGCCCGAAAACGGTAAGCACCGTCGTTCCAGGACCAGTTCGCTGACTCGCGGCGTCATCGCCGTGACCACGGGTGGAGCCGCTCTCGCCCTTCCCGTGTTCGGCGCGACCGGTGCCTTCGCCGCCCCGGCCCAGCCGACCGCCGTCGAAAAGGCGGCCACGTCGACTTCCGTGTCCGGAAAGGGAATTGCCGCGAAGAAGTCGGGCTCCACCACCTATTCCGTGATCTTGGGTGACACGCTTGCCAAGATCGCCCGCGAGCATTCCGTGAGCGGTGGCTGGAAGGCCCTGTACGAGGCCAACGAGAAGTCTGTCGGCGGAAATCCCGACCTGATTCACCCCGGTCTGAAGCTGACCGTCGGCGGCAAGGCCGAGAAGAAGTCGGCCGACACGTCCGAGAAGAAGGCCGACAAGGCCGCCGACCGTACCGAGAGCGCCGACCGCGCCGACCGTTCGGAGCGCACCAGCACCCCGATCGCCGCGGAGGGCGCTCCCGCCGCCGCCGAGGCCGCCCCCGCCGCCGAGCCGGCCGCGTACACCGACGACCTGGACGGCTGGATCAAGGAGTCGCTCGCCATCATGGCCGAGCACGGCATCCCCGGCAGCTACGAGGGCATCCACCGCAACATCATGCGTGAGTCCTCCGGCAACCCCCAGGCCATCAACAACTGGGACTCGAACGCCGCCGCCGGCATCCCGTCGAAGGGCCTCCTCCAGGTCATCGACCCGACCTTCCAGGCCTACCACGTGCCCGGTACGTCGACGGACAGCTACGACCCGGTCGCCAACATAACGGCCGCGTGCAACTACGCCGCCGACCGGTACGGCTCGATCGACAACGTCTTCGGGGCCTACTGAGCCCCGAGGGCACATGACCCGCTGACGCGCGAGGCGTGACGGCGGGAACAGAGTGACGGACGGCAGAGACGGGTGGTACGGGTTCGGCGGAACCCGTACCACCCGTCTTTCGTGTGCGCACACCTACTCCGGTGCCCTCGTGCCCGGCCGTCACGTCGTGCCCGGCGGTTCCCGGGTGCGCGACGACAGGCCGGTCGGGACGCGTTGACTGGTCTCGTACAGGTTCGTCGTCCATACTGCCCGCCGTGGAGCAGCGCATAGATTCGAACACCAAGCCCGAGTTCGCCGCGGGGACAGACCCGGCGTTCATCCCCGGCCTGACGGCCCCTGTCGCCGCGCGAACGGGGGCTGAGGCGGAGGCGGAGAAGGCGGCGCCCGAGGGGGTCCCGGAACCGGAGGACGCGGTCGTGCTCGCGGCCGAGGACGCCGAGGAGCCGGAGGAATCCGGCGACGCGGGGGAGTCCGGGAACGACGCGGACTCCGGCGCTGTCGCGGACGCCGTCGCGGACACGGAAGCCGGCGTGGAGCGCGAGGGTTCCGACGGCGAGGACGGACCCGTCTTCGAGGTCAGCGACCGGCGCGGATCCATCCGGGTGGACGCCACGGGCGTCCGCTTCACGCTGGACGACCAGGAAGCGGAGTTCGACTGGTCCGAGATCGGCGCGGTCGAGGTCAAGACCGGCCGTTTCGGACGCCGGTTCACCGTGACCGTCCACCTGTCCAGCCGCCGGTGGTTCAACGCCGAGGTCGAGGCCGAGGCGCGGAGCAGCCTCAAGGAGTGGACGGCGGATCTCGACGCCGCGCTGGACGCCCACTTCGAAGAGGGCTGACCCGCACGGCCGTCGCCGCGTACCGGGCCGCCCGCCGGCCCGGTACGCGGCATGCCGTGACGCGGGGTCAGGCTCCCGGCGCCCCTTCGAGTACGACCGACCGTGTCAGATGGCGCGGCAGATCCGGGTCGAGTCCCCTGGCCACGGCGCGGGCGACCGCCAGCCGCTGGACGCGCACCAGGTCGGCCAGGGGGTCCAGGCCGCTCTCCACCCACCGGGCCCCCGTCGCCCGCACCTGTTCCGCCAGGCCCTCCGGTGCCGCGCCGAACATCCAGGTCGCGGTGCCGGCCGTGGCGATGCTGATCGGGCCGTGGCGGTACTCCATCGCCGGATAGGACTCCGTCCAGGACAGGGACGCCTCCTTCATCTTGAGCGCCGCCTCGTTGGCGATCCCGACCGTCCAGCCGCGCCCCAGGAAGCTGAACTGGGTGCACTCCAGCACCCCGTCGGGAAGCGGCTCGGCGAGCGCCTGCTCCGCGTCCCGTACGACCTCGTCGGTGTGCAGCCCGAGGTGGGCGCGGAACAGGGTCAGGGCCGTGGTCGCGAACCGCGTCTGCACCACGGACCGTTCGTCGGCGAAGTCGAGGACGACCAGCTCGTCCGCCGCGTCCGTCACCGGGGTGTGCGGGTCGGCGGTCACCGCCACGGTCCTGGTGGTGCCCCGCAGCCGGTTCAGCAGGCCGAGGACCTCGGTGGTGGTGCCCGACCGTGTCAGCGCGACGACCCGGTCGTACGGCCTCCCGAAGGGGAACTCCGACGCGGCGAACGCGTCCGACTCGCCCTGCCCCGAGGCCTCGCGGAGGGCGGCGTACGCCTGCGCCATGTAGTACGACGTGCCGCAGCCGACCACGGCGACGCGCTCACCGCCGGCGGGCAGGGCCGCCGCCCGGTCGGCGGCGACATCCACGGCACGGCGCCAGCACTCCGGCTGGCTCGCTGTCTCGGTCTCGACAAAGGACATGTGCGCACTCCGCTTCCGCTGCTGCTCGCACCCGAGGGGTGGGCTGGGTGAAATCGTCGCCGGTTTGCTCAATTCTGCATGTTACATGGGTCAATCGAGCAAGAACAAGCAAAGGGTCGCCGGTTCCGTGCGCCGTGGTACGGCTGTTTTCGGCCAAGCTCGGTGGGTAGTCGGCTCATTCGGGTTCTGTCGTTCCGGGGTGGGTATCTGTCGCGAGCCGTGAACGCGCGGGGTGACATCCCGGCCATCGCGTGGGAAATCCTCCGATCGGCCGATGGGCCGAGACGCCGGACCGTCACCGCCGGGCGGCGGGCGGCGGGAGTCAGGGTCGATTTCGCGTCACCGGGTCTGTGTGTTGGCCGAGTTCGAACGCGCTGACGGATCGTGGTCGGCATAATCGCCCCATGCCGATCACGGGTGGGGACGTCGTCGACCTCGGCGCGGGCTTGTACGCCTGGCTGCCGCCGAAGCGGGGCTGGGGCCTGGCCAACTGCGGCCTCCTGGTCTCGCAGCGCGGCGCGCTGTGGATCGACACCCCGTACGACCCGCTGCTGGCCGGGCAGTTCCTCGTCGAGAGCGAGAAGCGACTGCCCGACGGAGTGAGCATCGACCGGGTGATCGTGACCCATGCCAACGGGGACCACTTCTGGGGCGCGGGCGTGCTCCCGGACGCGGAGATCATCGCGACCCGGGAGGCCCGGGAGCACATCCACTACGACCCCACGCCCCGGCAACAGCACGCACTGGTGGCCGGAAGCGACCCGGCGACCCCCCTCGGCGCCTATCTCGGCCGCCATTTCGGCGGCTTCGACTGGTCGGCCACCGAGGAGGTGCTGCCGACGACCTACTTCACGGGCGAGCTCGAACTGACCCTGGGGGAGCACACGGTCCAGGTGACGTCCCTCCCGCCCGCGCACACCACGGGCGACCTGATCGTCCATCTGCCTGCCCAGCGCACCGTGTTCAGCGGCGACATCGTCTTCGCCTCCACCGAACGGCAGCCCGGGGACCACCCGGTGCACTGGGCCGGCCCGCTGAGCAACGTGATCGACGCCTGCGAGCGTGTGCTGGCCACCGGGGCCGAGGTGATCGTGCCCGGCCACGGACCGGTGCTCGATCCGACCGGGGTACGGGAGCACATCGGCTACCTCGCGTACGTACGCGAACGGGCCCACGCCCTCCACGCGGCCGGTGTGCCCGCCCTGGAGGCGGCCCGCCGGGTGATCCGCGAGGACCGCTATCCGGCGCTCGGCCTGCCGGAGCGCCTGGTGGTGACCATCGGGAGCGAGTACCGCCACCTGGACGGCTCCGAACTGCCCGGCGTCCTCCAGGTCATGGCCGACGTGGCGGCCGTCGCCCACGAGACCGGCACGGTGTGTACCGGCGAGCCGGCATGACCGCGGGCCGGTACGACGGCACAACGCCCCGCAGCCGCGCGGGACGCCGGCTGTCCCCGACAACAGAGACGCGGTGACGCCGTGGTGGCATGGATCGTGGCACTGATAGCCGTCGTGGTGGCGATCTGGTCGGCCTTCCGCATGGATCAGGCCAGGCGGGAGGCGTACAACGCGGCGGCACGGGCCGAGCTGGCCGACCGCCAGAACAAGGCCGCGGAGGCGCGCACCCTCGCCCTCACCGAGGAGATACGCCAGCTCGCCGAGAGGCGGATACCCGCCGCGGCCACCGCGCTCTCCCACCGGACCGCACCCGTCCCGGGACTGCGGGAGGCCGCCGGGATCGAGGGCGACGCCGCACGTCTGCTGACCGAGGCCGTACAGGCGGCGCGCACGGCGGTCCTGGAGGAACGCCGGCGCGTCGACGCGGCGGCACGCTCGGCCATGCGCGGCACCTCCGCGAAGATCCAGTCGCTGCTCAACCAGTCGCAGCACCTGCTCCAGGAACTCCAGCACGAGTACGACGACCCGCGCATCCTCCAGCTCGACTTCCGCAACGAGCTGGCGCTCCGCAGGACCCAGGCCACCGCCGTGCTCTGCGACGCCTGGCCGGGACTCGCCCGGCAGAACTCCTCGCTCGTCGAGGTCGTGCTCGGCGCCCAGTCCAGGGTCCCCGGATACGAGCGGATCAAGGTCGCCAACCATCTGCGCCAGGAGCGGCTCGCGCTGGTCGCCAGGGCCGCCGAACCCCTCGCGATCGCGCTCGCCGAACTGCTGGCCAACGCGACGGCGTACTCCCACCCGGACACCGAGGTCCCCGTGACGGTCCAGCAGACGCCGGGGCGCGGCGCTCTGATCCTGGTCGACGACGCCGGTATCGGCATGGACGACGACGCGCTGAAGCGGGCCCGCGCCCTGCTGTCCGGCCCGTCCGAGGTGCTGCTGACCGAGCTGGGGGACCCGCCGCAGACCGGCTTCGCCGTGGTCGGACGGCTGATCGCGCGCTACGGCTTCAGCTGCCACATCGAGTCGTCCCCGTACGGCGGGATGCGCGCGATGCTGCGCATCCCGGCCCATCTGCTGACCGTGATGGACGACGACCGCACCCTGTCCGTGCTCGCCCCCAAGCCGGTGCACGCGCGAGGTGAAGGGGCGGGTGCCGAAGCCCCGGAGCCGGCCGGCCTCCCCGGGCGTACGGGAGCCGCCGAGTCCGGGCGTACGGGAGCCGTCGAGCCCGGGCGTACGGGAGCCGTCGAGCCCGGAGCCGCCCGGCCCACTGCCGCCGGACCCGCCGCACGCCCCGTGCCTGCCGAGCCCGTGGAAGCCGCAGGAAGCGCCGTCACCGCTGAACCCGACGCCCCCGCCGCCCCCGTGGAGCCCGCCGTGACCGCCGACGACCGCGAGGAGCGCCCCGTGGGACTGCCCAGCCGACGGCGCAGATCCCGGCGCGCGGCCTCTCCCGACGTGCCGACCGCCCCCCGCGGGGCGGCGGCGGAGGAGGAGACCGCGCCCCGCACGCCCGAGCGGGCCGGAGCCGCCTGGGCGGCCCTCCAGGAAGGCACGCTCAGCGGCAGGAAGGCCCCGGTGCCCCCGGTGTCCGCACCCGCGGCATCCCCCTCAGCATCCTCATCGGACGATCAAGGAGACGACGAGAAGTGAGCACCACTCCCACCACCGGTGATCTCGCCTGGGTGCTGACCCCGCTGCTGGAACTGCCCGGCGTGCAGCACGCCGTGGTCGCCACCGGCGACGGGCTCGTCGAGGGCGCGTCCCCCGGCCTGGACCGCGCGTCCGCCGAACGCGTCGCCGCGATGACGGCCACCCTGCACGCGGCGGCCCGCGCCTTCACCACCGCCTTCACCGACGCGGAGTCCCCGCGCCTGGCGCAGACGGTGGTGGAGTCCGACCTGGGCTTCGCCATCGTCGTACCCGCGGGCAGGAACACGACCCTGGCCCTGTTCGCGGCCCCCGACGCGCACCTGGGGAACATCGCGTACCAGATGCAGGTGCAGGTCACCGCGCTGACCCGCGCCATGCACGCCCCCACCCGCCGGCCAGACGGTGCCGACCTGCCATGAGCCCCGGCCCAGGGCGCCGCCTGATCCCCGCCTATCTGGTCACCGGTGGCCGTCTCACGCCCACCGGCCCCGCGCTCGACCGGCTCGCCGTGCTCATCCGCACGGACTCGGCCCTGCCGCCGGACACCGGTGCGGAGCAGCGCAGGCTGTGCGAGCTCCTGCAACCGGGAGCCCTCACCGTCGTCGAATGCGCCGCCCATCTGGAACTGCCGGTCAGCGCGACGGTCTTCCTGGCCACGGACCTCGTGGCCGCCGGACATCTGCACGCTCGACCACCGATCCCCAGCGCCGGTGAGATCGACCGGTCGCTCGTCGAGAGGCTGCTCGTTGGACTCCGTTCCCTCCACTGACCGGGGCGGCATCGGCTACCTGCCGAGTGCCGCCGAGACCCTGATGAAGCTCGTCGTCACGGGTCCCTTCGGCGTGGGCAAGACGACCCTGATCCGTACGCTGTCGGAGATTCCGACCCTGCACACGGAAGAGGCGATGACACAGTCCAGTACGGGACTCGACGACACCGCCGGACTTCCGGACAAGACCACGACCACGGTCGCCGTCGACTTCGGACGGCTGACCGTCCAGGACGACCTGGTGCTCTACATGTTCGGGACCCCGGGACAGGAGCGGTTCTTCCCGCTCTGGGAGGACATCGCGCGCGGCGCGCTCGGCGCCCTCGTCATGGTCGACACCCGCCGGCTGGAGGACTCCTTTGCCGTCATGGACATGGTGGAGGAGCAGGGACTCCCGTACGCCGTCGCCGTGAACCGCTTCCCGGACGCCCCCGCCCACGCCGACGAGGTACTGCGCAAGCACCTCGACCTCGACCCCCGCACCCCGCTGGTGCAGTGCGACGCCCGTGAGCGCCGGGGCAGCATCGATGCCCTGATCGCCCTCGCCGAGCACGCGCTGACCTGCCTCCCCGCCTCCCAGGAAACGTCATGACCCCGCCGGTGCCCGGTACTTCGCCCGTGGCCGCCGCCCCGCTCCACGGGCGGCTCGCACTGTACGGACCCGACTTCGCCGCCGATCCGCACGGTCACTACCGCAGGCTGCGCGAGCAGGGGCCGGTGGCCAGGGTGAGCATCGCCCCGGACGTCGACGCGATGCTGGTCACGGACTACCACGCCGCGGTCGATCTGCTGCGCGACACCGACACCTTCACCAAGGACCCGCGCGCCTGGCAGGAGGGCGTACCGGCCGACTCGCCGGTCCTGCCCGTGCTCGGTCACCGGCCCACCGCGCTCTTCACCGACGGTGCCGTCCACGCCCGCTACCGCGACGCCATCAACGACACCCTCGCGCTGATCGAGCCCCACCTGCTGCGCGCGGAGGTCGCCCGGGTCGCCCAGCGGCTCATCACGGGCTTCTCGGCCACCGGCACCGGTGACCTCATCGCCCAGTACGCCCGCCGCCTTCCGATGCACGTCTTCACCGCCTCGTTCGGGGTGGCCCCCGAGGACATCGAGCGGGTGGTCAGGGGCACCGCGGGGATGATGGACTCCGCCGCGGACTCGACCGCCGCGTACGAGGATCTCGTCGGCGTCGTCACCGGCCTCGTCCACCGGCGGCGTGCGGCCCCGGGCCGCGACCTCACCTCGTACCTCCTCGCCCATCCGGCGGGCCTCGACGACCACGAGGCCGTGCGTCAGATCACGCTCATCATGAGCAGCGGCCACGAGCCGACGGCCAACCTGATCGGCAACGCGCTGCTGCGGATGCTCAGCGACACCGGATACGGGGGCTCCCTGCACGGCGGCGCGACGACCGCGCAGGAGGCGGTCAACGACGTGCTCTGGCGTGATCCGCCGATCGCCAACCTGGGCGCGCACTTCCCGCGCCACGACACGGAGTTCCACGGGGTGCCGCTGCGCGCCGGGCAGTTGGTGCTGGTCTCCTTCGCCGCCGCCAACACCCAGTCGCTCCCCTCCGCGTCGGACCCCGCGGTGCGCTCGGGCGACAGCGCGCACCTGGCGTGGTCGACGGGGCCGCACCGGTGCCCGGCCAAGCAGCCTGCCCTGCTGATGGCGATGACCGCGATCGAGCAGATCACCAGTCAGCTCTGCGACCTGGAACTGGCCGTCGAACCAGGTGAACTGATCTGGCGTCCGGGCCCCTTCCACCGCGCGCCGGCCCATCTCCCCGTCCGTTTCACCCCCCTCGATACCCATCCCGCACCGGACGTTTCCGGCCGTTCCGACGCTGTCGATCACGCTCCGGCCCGTGTCGGTGGTACGCCGAACGGGTGAGGGGCGAGAGAATTGCCCGATGAACAGCGAGCGCAGCCGGCGCACAGCCAACCGGCATACGGACGGGGTGGTTCTGTGAGCAGGTACGACAGGTACGACAGGTACGACGCCACCGACGAGCAGTGGGAGGGTCTCGCCCAGGTCGTACCCCTGAGGGGCCGCAACGAATGGCCGTCGCGGGTCGACCACAGGGCGGTCCCCGACCAGCGGGAGTCGGCCGAGCAGCGGCGGATGGTCGTTCTGCGGGTGCAGGTGTTCGCGGACGCGCGCGAGGTCGCCGAGTACCTCGTGGCGCAGATCCCGGTGCTGCTCGACCTGACCGGCGCCGAGAGCGATGTGGCCAAGCGGATCCTGGACTTCAGCAGCGGCGTGGTCTTCGGACTCGGCAGCGGGATGCACCGGGTCGACCGCAACGTCTTCCTGCTCGCGCCGGTGGGCATGGAGGTCGAGGGGGTCACCGCGGCGGGCGTACCTCAATCGTAGGAAGGTCGTGCGGACAAAACGGTTCGCCGCCCGGCGGCGTGCGTACGGTCCGCCCATGACTGTGATCTCCACGATCCCCACGGGGAGGACGGCTCCCGCGCCGTCCGCAGCGGCCCGCCCCGCCCGCCCCTTCGTCGGTGAGCTCCGGCTCGACGCCTTCGCCTCGCACCGGCGCACCGTCATCCCGCTCGGTCCGCTCACCCTGCTCACCGGAGGCAGCGGCAGCGGGAAGTCGACGGCCCTGCGCGGGTACGAGGCGCTGGCGAGGCTGGCTGCGGGCGACCCGCTGGAGGACGTCTTCCCCGACCCGGCGGCCTGGGTGCCGGAGGGGGCGGGCGCCGACGCGCAGGGGCGACGCGGATTCAGGCTGGGCTGCACGGTGGAGGGCCCGGCCGGCCCGGTGAGACTCGATCTCGCCGTGCAGGCCGAGCCCGCGCTCCGCATCGTCGGCGAGCGGCTGACGGGGGACGGTGGCGAGACCCTGCTGAACACGGCGCTGCTCGATCCGCGGCGCCCCTTCGTGCAGGCCGCCTGGCACACTGCCGGGGCGGTCGCGGTGACGCGCGCCCCCTTCCCCGACGACCGGCTCGGCACCGCGCTGCTGCCGCTGCGGGTCGCGGGCACCACCGACGGGCAGCTGCGGGTGCTGGCGGCGGCCGAGCAGGTGGTCGTGGCGCTGCGGTCGGCCTTCGCCTGCGATCCCGAGCCCCGGCTGATGCGTGGGGCCGTGCCGGTCGGGGAAGGCCGGCTGACCTCGTGCTGCGACAACCTCGCCGAGGTCCTGCACCGCACCCACAGCCAGTGCGAGCGGCGGCACGCCCGGCTCGTCGCCAGCGCGGACACGGGATGCGCGGGACAGGTGACCGGGCTGACCGTCGAAGAGCTGGACGACGGGACCGTCCGGGCCAGGACGGAGCGCGGGCCGGGGCGCAGCACCCCGATCGCCCGCCTCGGCGACGGCGAGCTTCGGTATCTCGCCCTCGCGCTCGTGCTGCTGACCGGACCGCATGTCCTGGTGGTCGAACCGGCGGCGGAGGTCCCCTCGGCCATGCAGGCGCTCACGGTCCTGACCGACGGCCTCGACCGGAGTCTGGACGCGCGTCAGACGGGAGAGCTGCTGGCCCTGGCCGCCTCGATCTGCGCGGACGGCCACATGCGCCTGCTGGGAACGGTCGGCGAGGCGAACGCCGCCACGGCCCGGGGGACGGCGGGGGCCACAGTGGTAGACCTGGCACCGTGACGGAACTGGATGTAGCACAACTGCAGCGGCGGCTCGCCGACTTCGCGGCCACTCGGGACTGGGAGCCGTACCACACCCCAAAGAACCTCTGTGCCGCGCTGAGCGTGGAGGCGTCCGAACTGCTGGAGATCTTCCAGTGGCTGACGCCGGAACAGTCGGCCAGGGTGATGGAGGACCCCGGCAAGGCGTTCCGTGTACGGGACGAGGTCGCGGACGTCCTGGCCTACCTGCTGCAGTTCTGCCAGGTTCTGGGCATCGATCCGCTGGATGCCCTCGCGGCCAAGATCGAGCGGAACGAGTCGCGCTTTCCGGTGGCCGGCGGCGAGGCGTCGACCGATCGTCACTCTTCGGAGTGATCGACTTATTCACAACCGGATTACTGTCCACAGATTTCCGATTTCCTCTGGCCTTCGCGTGCCGCGCACCTCACTGTGGGTAATGAAGAAGTGAGCGGGTTTTCGTACGGGCGGTATGGGTGACGGGGGAATCGCATGGAAGCGGAGCGGCTGATCGAGGCGGGGCGCAGCGCGCTGGCGGGAAGCAGGGGCGTGCCGGCCGTCATGGCGGAGGTGTGGCAGGCCCAGGCTCTCGCCCGGGCGGTCGGCGGGCGGCTGGCGAGCGGCGGCCCCGCGGAATTACGGACGGACGCACGCGGCCTCAGTGAGATCTGCGCCCTGGGCAGCGCGGTGTTCGACCACCCGATGGTCCCGGCCTCGGGGGTGAGGGCCTCGCAGCTCACCGAAGTGTCCGATGTGCCAAGGGCGTTGGCCGCACTCGCGCAACTGCTCGGTGAGGCGGGCATAGCGCTGGTGGGTGTCGCCTGCGGCACGGAGGAGGAATCGCTCTACTGGCAGTGCATCGAGGCGATAGACGCCGTGGACGAGTCCGTGGACCGGGTCCAGGGCATGCTGAGACGGCTCGCGGAGGCGGAGCGCGAGCGTGAGGGCGAGCAGCGGCGCGACGGTCCGTACGGCGTCATCCGGGGACCGGCTGGTTTCGTCTCCGGCCAGCCATGAGCCGGGGCGCCCGGCGCGGGGGAGGGAAGAGGGGAGGCGGGGCCCGGCGGTTTCGAAGGTGCAGGATGGAGGCATGGATCTTCGAATCTTCACCGAGCCCCAGCAAGGGGCGAGCTATGACACTCTGCTCACCGTCGCCAAGGCCACCGAGGACCTCGGCTTCGACGCCTTCTACCGTTCGGACCACTATCTGCGCATGGGCTCCGGCGACGGGCTGCCCGGACCGACCGACGCGTGGATCACTCTGGCCGGTCTGGCCCGCGAGACCAAGCGGATCCGCCTCGGCACCCTGATGACCGCGGGCACCTTCCGTCTGCCCGGAGTGCTGGCCATCCAGGTGGCGCAGGTCGACCAGATGTCGGGCGGCCGGGTCGAGCTCGGCCTGGGTGCCGGCTGGTTCGAGGAGGAGCACAAGGCGTACGGCATCCCGTTCCCCAAGGAGAAGTTCGGCAGGCTGGAGGAGCAGCTGGCGATCATCACGGGCCTGTGGGAGACGGAGACCGGCAAGACCTTCAGCTACGACGGCACGTACTACCAGCTCACCGACTCACCCGCACTGCCGAAGCCGGCCCAGGCCAAGGTGCCGGTCCTGATCGGTGGTCACGGCGCTGTCCGCACGCCACGCCTGGCCGCGCGGTACGCCGACGAGTTCAACATCCCGTTCGCGTCGATCGAGGACAGCGAGAAGCAGTTCGGCAGGGTCAGGGACGCGGCCGTTGCCGCCGGCCGGGCACCGGACGACCTGGTGTACTCCAACGCCCTGGTGGTGTGCGTCGGCAAGGACGACGCCGAGGTCGCCCGGCGCGCGTCCGCCATCGGGCGCGAGGTCGAGGAGATCAAGGCGAACGGACTGGCGGGCTCCCCCGACGAGGTGGTCGACAAGATCGGCCGGTACGCGGCCATCGGCTCGTCCCGCGTCTACCTCCAGGTGCTGGACCTGCACGACCTGGACCACCTGGAACTGATCGCCTCCCAGGTCCAGTCGCAGCTGGGCTGAGCTTCGCCCCGCCGGCCCGGGCCTGGCCCGGGTCGGTCCGGGCCCGGGTCGTCCGGGGCCTGGCCCGGACCGGCCGACCGCAGGACACGGACCGCAGGACACCAAACGCCAGAACCCCGAGCTCAGGACACCGACAGCAAGGAGCAGCTGTGCACCCCGCCCGGACTCCGGATGTGCCGCCCGGCCGTACGCTCGGCGAGGCGCTCGCCGAGGGAACCGTCCTGCTGGACGGCGGTCTCTCCAACCAGCTGGAGGCACAGGGCTGCGATCTGTCCGACGCCCTGTGGTCCGCCCGGCTGCTCGCCGACGCGCCCCAGCAGATCGAGGCAGCCCATACGGCCTATGCGCGGGCGGGCGCGCAGGTGCTCATCACCGCCAGCTATCAGGCGACCTTCCAGGGCTTCGGACGGCGCGGGATCGGGCGGGCCAGGGCCGCGGCGCTGATGGCCGGCAGCGTGCAGGCGGCCCGCCGGGCGGGCGCGGTGGCCGGGCGGGAGTGCTGGGTCGCGGCCTCGGTCGGACCGTACGGGGCGATGCTCGCGGACGGCAGCGAGTACCGAGGCGGGTACGGGCTGACGGTCAGGGAGCTTGAGCGTTTCCACCGGCCACGGGTGGAGGCGCTGGCCTCGGCGGCTCCCGATGTGCTGGCTCTGGAGACGGTGCCCGACATCGACGAGGCCGAGGCGCTGCTGCGGGCGGTCGAGGAGTTCCCGGTGCCCGTCTGGCTCTCGTACAGCGCGGCGGGCGACCGGACCAGGGCGGGGCAGCCGCTGGCCGAGGCCTTCGGGCTCGCGGCCGGCATCGAGCAGGTGATCGCCGTCGGAGTCAACTGCTGCGACCCGGCCGACGCCGACCGTGCGGTGGAGATCGCGGCCGCGGCGACCGGCAAGCCCGTCGTCGTCTATCCCAACAGCGGGGAGGAGTGGGACGCCGAAGGCCGGGCCTGGGCGGGGAGCAGCACCTTCCAGCCATCCAGAGTGCGGGACTGGCAGCGGGCGGGAGCGCGGCTGGTCGGTGGGTGCTGCCGGGTGGGGCCGTCCGAAATCGCCGCGCTGGCCGGGCGACTTGCACCATCGGGTCCCTGAAAATGCCTGGTGGGAGACGGGTCCCGGGCCCATACTCGGACGGGTGTTCCTGACTATCGGCACCACCGGCACCCCTGAGCGTCCCGCCACCGATCTGGGCTTTCTGCTGCACAAGCATCCCGACAAGGCGCAGACGTTCTCCACCTCGCACGGGACCGCGCACGTCTTCTATCCCGAGGCGTCCGCGGAGCGTTGCACGGCCGCGCTCCTGCTGGAGGTGGATCCGGTGGCGCTGGTCCGGCGCGGCAAGGGCAAGGGCCGGGGCGGAGCCCCCGACGCGGCGCTCGCGCAGTACGTCAACGACCGGCCTTACGCGGCATCGTCGCTGCTCTCGGTCGCGATGACGACGGTGTTCAAGTCCGCGCTGAACGGCGTCTGCCGGGCGATGCCCGAACGGGCCGAGGAGCCTCTGCCCCTGCGGATCGAGGTGCCCGCGCTCCCCGCGCGCGGCGGCGCGGAGCTGGTGCGCAAGCTGTTCGCCCCGCTCGGCTGGACCGCGGTGGACGCCGTGGCCGTGCCGCTGGACGAGCGGTTCCCGCAGTGGGGCGACTCGCGCTACGTACGGCTGGTGCTGGAGGGGGAGCTGAGGCTCGCGGACGCGCTGCGCCAGCTGTATGTGCTGCTGCCGGTGCTCGACGACGCCAAGCACTACTGGGTCGCGCCCGACGAGGTGGACAAGCTGCTGCGGGCGGGCGAGGGCTGGCTGGCCGGACACCCCGAGCAGAAGCTGATCACCAGCCGCTATCTCTCCCGCCGCTGGGGTCTCACCCGGCAGGCGATGGAGCGGCTCGAACTGGTGCGGCTGGCCGAGACGGACGACCTGGAGGTGGAGAGCGTCGACAACGCGGTGGACGAGACCACCGACACCGAGGAGAAGCCGGTGCCGCTCGCCGAGCAGCGCCGCCAGGCGATCCTGGAGGCACTGCGCGCGGCAGGGGCGAGCCGGGTGCTCGACCTGGGCTGCGGCCAGGGCCAGTTGACGCAGGCGCTGCTCAAGGACGTCCGCTACACGGAGATCGTGGGCGTGGACGTGTCGATGCGCGCCCTCACCGTCGCCGCGCGCCGGCTGAAGCTGGACCGCATGGGGGAGAGGCAGGCCGCGCGGGTCACCCTCCGGCAGGGCGCGCTCACCTACACCGACAAGCAGCTGAAGGGATACGACGCGGCCGTGCTCAGCGAGGTGATCGAGCACCTCGACCTGCCGAGGCTGCCTGCGCTGGAGTACGCGGTGTTCGGCTCCGCGCGACCGGGCACCGTGCTCGTGACCACGCCCAACGTGGAGTACAACGTCCGCTGGGAGACGCTCCCCGCAGGACATGTGCGCCACGGTGACCACCGCTTCGAGTGGACCAGGGCGGAATTCGGGGACTGGGCGCGGCGGGTGGCCGCACGCCATGGCTACACCGTGGCGTTCGTGCCCGTGGGACCGGAGGACCCCGAGGTGGGGCCGCCCACGCAGATGGCGGTGTTCACGAGGGGCACGGCCGCCGGAGTTCCGCCCGAGGGGACGGCGAACGGGACGGCGGACGGCACGGCCGCCGGGACGACGGACGGCAGCGGCTCGATGGACCGGACGACGACGAAGGAGGCGAAAGCCGCATGACCAGTACCCGTACCTCTCGCACGCTGCCGGTGACCGACCTGTCCCTCGTCGTGCTCATCGGCGCCAGCGGATCGGGCAAGTCCACCTTCGCCCGGAAGCACTTCAAGCCCACGGAGGTCATCTCCTCGGACTTCTGCCGGGGCCTCGTCGCGGACGACGAGAACGACCAGAGCGCCAGCCGTGACGCCTTCGACGTGCTGCACTACATCGCGGGCAAGCGCCTCGCGGCGGGGCGGCTCACCGTCGTCGACGCCACCAATGTGCAGCCCGAGAGCCGCAAGCAGCTCGTCCAGCTGGCCCGGCAGTACGACGTGCTGCCCATCGCCATCGTGCTGGACCTGCCGGAGGAGCTCTGCCAGGCGCGCAACGCCGAACGCCCCGACCGTGCGGGCATGCCCCGCCATGTCGTCCAGCGCCACCGCCGCGAGCTGCGCCGCTCGCTGCGCGGCCTGGAGCGCGAAGGCTTCCGCAAGGTGCACATCCTGCGCAGCGAGGAGGAGGCCGACTCCGCCGAAGTCGTCCTGGAGCGCCGCTACAACGACCTCCGGCACCTCAACGGCCCCTTCGACATCATCGGCGACATCCACGGCTGCAGCTCCGAGCTCGACACCCTGCTCGGCAGGCTGGGGTACAAGGACGGGGCCCACCCGGAGGGGCGTACCGCCGTGTTCGTGGGCGACCTCGTCGACCGCGGACCCGACAGCCCCGGAGTGCTGCGCCGCGTCATGTCCATGGTGGCGGAGGGCAACGCCCTGTGCGTCCCCGGCAACCACGAGAACAAGCTCGGCCGTTACCTCAAGGGGCGCAAGGTCCAGCACACCTACGGTCTCGCCGAGACCATCGAGCAGCTGGAGCGGGAGGACGCCCACGACCCCGAGTTCCGGGGGCGCGTCGCGGAGTTCATCGACGGGCTGGTCAGCCACTACGTCCTGGACGACGGCAAGCTGGTCGTCTGCCACGCCGGGCTGCCCGAGAAGTACCACGGGCGAACCTCCGGCCGGGTCCGTTCGCACGCGCTGTACGGGGAGACGACCGGCGAGACCGACGAGTTCGGCCTGCCCGTGCGCTATCCGTGGGCCGAGGACTACCGGGGCAGCGCCGCCGTGGTCTACGGCCACACCCCGGTGCCCACCGCCTCCTGGGTCAACAACACCCTCTGCCTCGACACCGGCGTCGTCTTCGGCGGGAAGATGACGGCCCTGCGCTGGCCGGAGCGGGAGATCGTCGACGTACCCGCCGAGCAGGTCTGGTACGAGCCGGTGAAGCCGCTGACCACCGAGGCGCCCGGAGGGCGGGAGGGCAGGCCGCTCGACCTCGCCGACGTGCAGGGCCGCCGCATCGTGGAGACCCGGCACATGGGCCGGATCGCGGTGCGCGAGGAGAACGCCGCGGCGGCGCTCGAAGTCATGAGCCGGTTCGCGGTGGACCCCAGGCTGCTGGCCTACCTCCCACCGACCATGGCCCCGACAGCGACCTCCCACGAGGAGGGCTTCCTGGAGCACCCGGCCGAGGCCTTCGCGCAGTACCGCGCGGACGGCGTCACCAAGGTCGTCTGCGAGGAGAAGCACATGGGCTCGCGCGCCGTGGCGCTGGTCTGCCGCGACGCGGCAGCGGCCCGCGAGCGGTTCGGGACCGACGGCCCCACGGGAGTCCTGCACACCCGCACGGGCCGGCCGTTCCTGGACGACCCGGCGCTCACCGAGGTCGTCCTCGGCCGGCTGCGCACGGCCCTCACCGCCGCCGGACTCTGGGACGAGTGGGAGACCGACTGGGTGCTGCTCGACGCCGAGCTGATGCCCTGGTCCCTCAAGGCGGCCGGACTGCTGCGCTCCCAGTACGCCGCGGTGGGCGCCGCCGCCGGGGCCGTCCTGCCGGTGGCCGGGGACGCCCTGTCCGCGGCTGCCGCCCGCGGTGTCGACGTCGGCGCGCTCGCGGACCGCCAGCGGGAGCGGGCAGCGGACGCCGCCGCGTTCACGGAGGCCTACCGCCGCTACTGCTGGAGCACCGAAGGGCTCGACGGGGTCCGGCTCGCGCCGTTCCAGATCCTGGCGGTGCAGGGCCGCTCGCTCGCCGCCGTGCCGCACGACGAGCAGCTGGCATGGCTGGACCGGCTCGTCGAGCATGACCCGGCCGGCCTGCTCCAGGTCACCCGCCGGCTCGTGGTCGACACGGGTGACGAGGCCTCCGTGCGCTCCGGCATCGACTGGTGGCTCGAGATGACCGGCCGTGGCGGAGAGGGCATGGTCGTCAAGCCGCTCGCCGCCCTCGTGCGGGACGACAAGGGCAGGCTGGTCCAGCCAGGCATCAAGGTGCGCGGCCGGGAGTATCTGAGGATCATCTACGGCCCCGAGTACACGAGGCCGGAGAATCTCGACCGGCTGCGCTCGCGCTTCCTCGGCCACAAGAGGTCGCTGGCCCTGCGGGAGTACGCCCTCGGCCTGGAGGCCCTGGACCGGCTGGCCGAGGGGGAGCCGCTGTGGCGTGTTCATGAGGCGGTCTTCGCGGTCCTGGCGCTGGAGTCGGAGCCCGTCGACCCGCGCCTCTAGGGCTCTCCCGTCAGGGATCGCGGGAGAGCCCTCGGGGCCCTGGGGACCCGGCGGGACCGCCCCGCCGGAATCCGGTGGCGGTTCGCAGGGTGAACGGCGCTCCGCGCGGTGAGGATGGAGGCATGGGATTCCATGTCGATTCCGAGGCCGGGCGGCTGCGCCGCGTCATCCTGCACCGCCCCGATCTGGAGCTGAAGCGGCTGACCCCGAGCAACAAGGACGCGCTCCTGTTCGACGACGTGCTCTGGGTGCGCCGCGCCAGGGAGGAGCATGACGGCCTCGCCGACGTGCTGCGCGACCGGGGGGTGGAGGTCCATCTCTTCGGCGACCTGCTCCGCGAGTCCCTGGACATCCCGGTGGCGCGCAGGCTCGTCCTCGACCGTGTCTTCGCGGAGAAGGAGTACGGCCCGCTCGCCACCGAGCATCTGCGCGCGGCCTTCGAGGAGATGCCCGCGGCGGAGCTGACCGAGGCCCTCGTCGGCGGGATGACGAAGCGGGAGTTCCTGGAACGGCACGCCGAACCGACCTCCGTCCGCTTCCATGTGATGGATCTGGACGACTTCCTGCTCAGCCCGCTGCCGAACCACCTCTTCACCCGTGACACCTCCGCCTGGATCTACGACGGTGTGTCCATCAACGCGATGCGCTGGCCCGCCCGGCAGCGCGAGACCGTGCACTTCGAGGCGATCTACCGGCACCACCCCCTGTTCACCGGCCCCGAGGCGGGTGTCTTCCACCACTGGTCGGAGGGCCAGGACGACTACCCGTCGACCATCGAGGGCGGTGACGTCCTTGTCATCGGGCGGGGCGCCGTCCTGATCGGGATGAGCGAGCGCACCACCCCGCAGGCCGTGGAGATGCTGGCCAGAGGGCTCTTCGACGCCGGGTCGGCCCGGACCATCGTGGCGCTCGACATGCCCAAGCGCCGGGCGTTCATGCACCTCGACACGGTGATGACGATGATCGACGGGGACACCTTCACGAAGTACGCGGGGCTCGGCATGCTCCGCTCCTACACGATCGAACCGGGCAGCGGCCCCCGGGAGCTCAAGGTCACCGACCATCCCCCCGAGCACATGCACCGGGCCATCGCCGCCGCGCTCGGCCTCGACTCCATCCGTGTGCTCACCGCCACCCAGGACGTGCACGCCGCCGAGCGGGAGCAGTGGGACGACGGGTGCAACGTGCTGGCCGTGGAGCCCGGGGTCGTCATCGCCTACGAGCGCAACGCCACCACGAACACCTATCTGCGCAAGCAGGGCATGGAGGTCATCGAGATCCGCGGCAGTGAGCTCGGCCGGGGCAGGGGCGGCCCCCGCTGCATGAGCTGCCCGGTGGTGCGCGACCCCGTGTGACGCGTTGTCCGCTGGTGCGCGATCACGGCATGAGGTGGTGCGCGGCCCAGGTGTGAGGCGTGCCCCGGTGGCCGGGGCGGGACGTACGGGCGTCGCCGAGGCTCTGTATAGCAATACGGGTCGTCGTATAGACTTCCAAGACATGTCCGTACGTCCTCAGCCCGCCCAGGAGCGATCACCATGGCCATAGACCTCGCAGGCCGCCATTTCCTCAAGGAGCTGGACTTCACGGCCGAGGAGTTCCGCGGCCTGGTCGATCTGTCCGCCGAGCTCAAGGCCGCCAAGAAGGCCGGCGAAGAGGTGCAGCGGCTGCGCGGCAAGAACATCGCCCTGATCTTCGAGAAGACCTCGACGCGCACCCGCTGTGCCTTCGAGGTGGCCGCCGCCGACCAGGGCGCCTCCACGACGTACCTCGACCCCTCCGGTTCCCAGATGGGGCACAAGGAGTCGGTCAAGGACACGGCCCGGGTGCTCGGCCGGATGTTCGACGGCATCGAGTACCGGGGAGACAGCCAGCAGGCCGTCGAGGAACTCGCCGCGTACGGCGGTGTCCCCGTCTTCAACGGGCTCACGGACGACTGGCACCCCACCCAGATGCTCGCCGACGTCCTGACGATGACCGAGCACAGCGAGAAGCCCCTGGAGCGGATCTCCTTCGCCTACCTGGGCGACGCCCGCTTCAACATGGGCAACTCCTACCTGATCACCGGCGCCCTGCTCGGCATGGACGTCCGGATCGTCGCGCCCGCCGCCTACTGGCCGGTCCAGGAGATCGTGGACCGGGCGCACGAGCTCGCGAAGTCCAGCGGTGCGCGCATCACCCTCACCGAGGACGTCGCGGAGGGAGTGCGGGGCGCCGACTTCGTCGTCACCGACGTGTGGGTCTCCATGGGTGAGCCCAAGGAGGTCTGGGACGAGCGCATCACCGCCCTCGCGCCCTACGCCGTGACCATGGATGTCCTGCGCGCCACGGGCAACGACGACGTGAAGTTCATGCACTGTCTCCCGGCCTACCACGACCTCGGGACGAAGGTCGCCAGGGAGATCCACGCACGGCACGGACTCTCCGAGCTGGAAGTCACCGACGAGGTCTTCGAGTCCGCGCACTCGGTCGTCTTCGACGAGGCCGAGAACCGGATGCACACGATCAAGGCCGTTCTCGTCGCGACGCTGGCGGGTGACCCGAAGGCCGCATGAACATGCGCCCGATTGGGTGAACATGCGTGCAAGTGGCTACCATGGGGTCACTTGGTGGGGTTCGGGCTCGCACGTCCGGACCCCTTTTCATGTGCCCGACCCGCCAGAGGTCCGGGTCTGCGTGCGCCGGGCCGTCAGGCACAGGGGCGCGCATGCGTACGTCCGGGCCTCCCCACAGGTCCCCGCACCACCAGAGTTCCTGCACCACCAGAGAAGAGACCCGTCCCCCCCATGAGTCCCACCACCCCTGCCCCGCGCCACCCCGCGCGCCCCTCCCGCCGTACCGGGGCGCGCGTCAAGAGCCCCGAACTGCTGCTCGCGGAGTCCGGGGGAGACCTGGAAGGGCACGGCCTGCGCCGCACCATGGGGCTGTTCCAGCTCGTGTGCTTCGGGGTCGGGGCCATCGTCGGCACCGGAATCTTCGTCGGCCTGTCCGACAGCGTCGCCGAGGCCGGCCCCGCGGTGGTGGTCTCCTTCGTCCTCGCCGCCATCACCTGCATCTTCACCGCCTTCTCGTTCGCCGAGCTCGGCGGTGCCATCCCGGTGTCCGGCAGCTCCTACTCCTTCGCCTACGCCACCCTCGGGGAGCGCGTCGCCTTCCTCGTCGGCTGGTGCCTGCTGCTGGAGTACGGCGTCTCGGTCTCCGCGGTCGCGGTCGGCTGGAGCCAGTACGTCAACGAGCTCCTCGACAGCCTCACCGGCTGGACCCTTCCCGAGGTGCTCTCCTCCGGGCCGGGTGACGGCGGTGTGATCAATCTGCCCGCGGTCGTCGTGGTCATGATGGCCGCCACCCTGCTGGTGCGGGGCATCAGGGAGAGCGCGCGCGCCACGGCGGCGATGGCGGTGCTGAAGATCGGCATCCTCATCGCGTTCTGCGCGATCGCCTTCACCGCGTTCGAGGACGGCCACCTCTCGCCCTTCGCCTCCCACGGCATGGCCGGGGTCACCGCCGGGGCGTCGGTGGCGTTCTTCTCGTACATCGGCTTCGACGCCATCACCACCGCCGGCGAAGAGGTCAAGAACCCCCGGCGGAACATCCCGATCGCGATCCTGATCTGCATCGGCCTGGTCACGCTGCTGTACTGCGCGGTCGCCCTCGGGGCCATCGGAGCCCTGGGCGCGGACGCCGTGGGTGACAGGCCCGCCGCGCTCTCGCTGGTCGTCGACCAGGTCACCGGGTCGAGCGTCGGCGGCGGGATCATCGCCTTCGGCGCGGTCGTCGCGATCGCGTCCGTCGTGCTCGCCGTGATGTACGGGCAGACCCGCATCCTGATGTCCATGTCCCGCGACGGGCTGATCCCCCGGGTCTTCGAGCGGGTCTCACCGAAGACCCGTACCCCCGTGGCCAACACATGGATCGTGGCGGTCGTCTTCGCGGTCCCGGCCGCGTTCTCGTCGCTGGACGTCGTCGTCAACCTCACGACCATCGGCACGCTCGCCACCATGGCCGTGGTCAACATCGCCGTGATCGCGCTGCGCCGCCGCAACCCGGAGCTCAAGCGCTCCTTCCGGGTGCCGCTCTATCCGGTCAGCCCCGTCCTGGGTGTCGGATTCTGCGTCTATCTGATGTACGGGACGGGCTGGACGACCTGGGTGCAGTTCGCCGTCTTCCTCGCCGTCGGCGCCCTCGTGTACGCGGGATACAGCCGCAGCCGCTCCCGGCTGGTCAGTTCTGGGGAGCCGCGGGACCCGGCGGCACAGGAGCCGAAGGCAGGGTGAACCAGACCGCCTTGCCGTGCTCGGTGGGGCGGTGACCGCAGGCCGAGCTGAGCGCGCGGATCAGCAGCAGTCCGCGGCCGTGCTCCTGCCACGGGTCCGGTGTGCTGCCGGGCAGCAGGCGGGAGAGGTCGCCCGGCGGGCCCGGGTCGTGGTCGTGGACCTCGACCTGGCAGCCGGACGCCATCAGCTCGACCACCAGCTCGATGGGCCCCGTGCCGTCGGTGTGCTCCACCGCGTTGGCGACCAGCTCGGCGGTCAGCAGCTCGGCGGTGTCGCAGTCCGCGGGCGCGTCGAGCTCCGCCAGCGCCGTGCGGACGAGGGCGCGGGCGATCGGCACCGCGGCCGTCGAGTGCGGCAGGGCGATGCGCCATGAGGCGGACGGGGGCTCGGGGGCGAATGGCGGCACGGCGGGCGTTTCCGTTCAGGGACGAGGCATCCGGCGGGGGGATCGCTGTTCCGGGACTGCTGGGACCGGGAACCGCGTCATCCGCTACCGGAGGGTACGGCGTTCCGTACCGGGACTTCCTGCGCTCAACCATACGAAGTGCCACGGCGGAGACATAGGGTCGGCCGACCAGCACAAAAGGGACCTTCGCCACACCTGCCCGTGGGAGAGCTGTCGCGTCCTCGTGACGGAAGTCACGGATGAGTGATAGCTTCGGGAGGGACCAGCAGCAGCCCGACGGCTGGAGGGGGCCCTTCCATGAGCCCGTTCACCGGCTCCGCCCCGCGCACGGAGCGCTGGCGGCATCTGCGCCTGACGACGCACGACGGAGTGGCGACCGTCACACTCGCCCGGCCCGAGAAGCTCAACGCGCTCACCTTCGGCGCGTACGCCGATCTGCGCGACCTCCTCGCCGAACTCTCCCGCGAACGCTCCGTGCGCGCCCTGGTGCTCGCCGGTGAGGGGCGCGGGTTCTGCTCGGGCGGGGACGTCGACGAGATCATCGGCGCCACACTCGCGATGGACACCGCGCAGCTGCTGGACTTCAACCGGATGACCGGACAGGTCGTGCGGGCCCTGCGCGAGTGTCCCTTCCCCGTCATCGCCGCAGTCCACGGGGTCGCGGCCGGCGCGGGAGCCGTCCTCGCCCTGGCCGCCGACTTCCGGATCGCAGCGCCCTCCGCGCGCTTCGCCTTCCTCTTCACGGCCGTCGGTCTCTCCGGCGGCGACATGGGAGCCGCCTACCTCCTGCCGCGCGTCGTCGGCCTCGGCCACGCCACCCGCATCCTGATGCTCGGCGAACCCGTCCGCGCCCCCGAGGCCGAGCGCATCGGGCTGATCAGCGAGCTGACCGGCGAGGGCGAGGCCGACACCCGCGCCGCCGCACTCGCCAGGCGGCTCGCCGACGGGCCCGCGCTCGCCCTGGCCCAGACGAAGGCGCTGCTCACCGCCGAGCTCGACATGCCGCTGGCCGCGTCCGTGGAGATGGACGCCGCCACCCAGGCCCTCCTGATGAACGGCGAGGACTACGCCGAGTTCCACGCCGCCTTCACCGAGAAGCGGCCCCCGAAGTGGCGGGGCAGGTAGCGCCATGCGCACCCCTGACGCGATGCCCCAGACGGACGCGGTGCCCGCCCCGGACGCGATGCCCGCCCCGGACACCAGCCCCTCCAGGAGCGCGGGGCGGATCGCGGTCATCGGGGGCGGACCCGGCGGGCTCTACGCCGCCGCCCTCCTCAAGCGGCTGGACCCCGCCCGTGACATCACCGTCTGGGAGCGCAACGCCCCCGACGACACCTTCGGATTCGGCGTGGTCCTCTCCGACGAGACGCTCGGCGGCATCGAGCACGCGGACCCCGTCGTGTACCGGGCGCTCAGCGACGCGTTCGTCCGCTGGGACACCATCGACGTCGTCCACCGGGGCGCCACCCAGACCTCCGGCGGCCATGGCTTCGCCGCACTCGGCCGCCGTACGCTGCTGCGCATCCTGCACGAACGCTGCGCCGACCTCGGCGTACGGCTCCGCTTCCGCACCGAGGCGCCGCCCGCCGCCGAACTCGCCGCCCACCACGACCTGGTCATCGCCGCCGACGGGGTGCGCAGCGCCACCCGCGCGGCCCACGCCCTGCACTTCCGCCCCACGGTCACCGGCCACCGGAACCGCTACATCTGGCTCGCCGCCGACTTCGCGTTCGACGCCTTCCGCTTCGAGATCGCCGAGACCCCTCACGGTGTGATGCAGCTGCACGCCTACCCGTTCTCGCCCGGAGCCTCCACCGTCATCGTGGAGATG
This sequence comes from Streptomyces sp. NPDC002125, assembly GCF_053593715.1. NCBI lineage: Bacteria > Bacillati > Actinomycetota > Actinomycetes > Kitasatosporales > Streptomycetaceae > Streptomyces > Streptomyces sp. NPDC002125. The sequence goes on from NZ_JBSFDD010000015.1 coordinate 102,500, forward strand.
CGCGAGGAGGTCTGGCGGGCGGCGGGCTTCGACCTCCGCGACACCGCCGAGTCGGCCGGACTCTGCGCCAAGGTCTTCGCCGACGCCCTCGGCGGCCGGCCGCTGCGCTCCAACAAGTCCTCCTGGCTCACCTTCGCCACGGTCACCAACGAACGGTGGTCGCACGGCAACACGGTCCTCATCGGCGACGCCGCGCACACCGCCCACTTCTCCATCGGCTCCGGAACCAAGCTGGCCGTCGAGGACGCGCTCGCCCTGGCCGCCTGCGTCGAGGAGCAGCCCGACCTGCCCACCGCCCTCGCCGCGTACGAGGCCGAGCGCCGCCCCGTCGTCTTGTCCACCCAGCGCGCGGCCGAGGCCAGCCTGCGCTGGTTCGAGGAGCTCCCGCAGTACGTGGACCAGCCGCCCCGCCGGTTCGCCTTCAACCTCCTCACCCGCAGCCGCCGTGTCACCCACGACAACCTCCGGCTGCGCGACCCCGGCTTCACGGGCGCCGTCGAGGAGGAGTTCGGCTGCCCGCCCGGCACCCCGCCGATGTTCACCCCGCTGCGGCTGCGCGGCCTCGAACTCCGTAACCGCGTCGTCGTCTCGCCCATGGACATGTACTCCGCCACCGACGGCATGCCCGGCGACTTCCACCTCGTCCACCTCGGCGCCCGCGCGCTCGGCGGTGCCGGGCTCGTCATGACCGAGATGGTCTGCGTGAGCCCCGAGGGCCGCATCACGCCCGGCTGCACCGGCCTGTGGAGCGACGGACAGGCCGAGGCGTGGACCCGTGTCACACGCTTCGTCCACGAGGCCGCCCCCGGAGCCGCGATCGGCGTCCAGCTGGGCCACTCGGGCCGCAAGGGCTCCACCCGGCTGATGTGGGAGGGCATCGACCAGCCGCTGGACGACGGCAACTGGCCTGTCAGCGCGGCCTCACCCCTCCCGTACGCGCGGGGAGTCAGCCAGATCCCGCAGGCCCTGGACCGGGCCGGGATGGACGCGGTCCAGGACCGCTTCACCGAGGCCGCCCGGCGGGCCGCCCGCTGCGGGTTCGACCTCCTCGAACTGCACTGTGCCCACGGCTATCTGCTCTCCGGCTTCCTCTCGCCGCTCACCAACAGGCGCACCGACGCCTACGGCGGGCCCCTGGAGAACCGGCTGCGCTTCCCCCTGGAGGTCTTCGACGCGGTACGCGCCGCCTGGCCCGACGACCGGCCCATGACCGTACGGATCTCCGCGACGGACTGGGCTCCCGGCGGGACGGGTGACGAGGACTCCCTGGAGATCGCCCGTGCCTTCGCCGCCCACGGCGCGGACGCCATCGACGTCTCCACCGGCCAGGTCGTCCCGGACGAACGCCCCGCCTACGGCCGCTCCTACCAGACCCCGTACGCCGACCGGATCCGCAACGCCCTGGACGTGCCCGTCATCGCCGTCGGCGCCATCTCCTCCTGGGACGACGTCAATTCGCTGCTCCTGGCCGGCCGCGCCGACCTCTGCGCCCTGGCCCGCCCCCACCTCTACGACCCGCACTGGACGCTGCACGCGGCGGCCGAGCAGGGGTACACCGGGCCGGGTGTCTCCTGGCCGCTGCCGTACCGTGCGGGCAGCCGCACCCCTCCGGCCGGCCGCACCGACGCCCCGAAGCCTCGGCTCACGCTCGGCTGAGCGTCAGGCACTCGTGGCACCGGCAGGGGACCGGGTGCGCGGCGGACCAATGGGCCGTGCGGTACTCGGCGGCCAGCCTCTCCAGCCGGAGGGCGAGCTCCTCGGCGTCCTCACGCGCCGTCCAGCAGCCGCCCACATCCGCCTCCTCGCACAGCCTCAGCACGGTCGGGCTGTGGACCGCCACGGCCCTGAACGTGTGCAGATTGCGCGTCGCCATGTCGATGGTGATGTACGTGCCCGTGCGGCGCCCGCGCCCGATCGTGGTCAGCTGCTCGTGCCCGGACCCGGCGTAACTCTCGATCACGTACACCTTCGAGCCGCCCCGGTAGGACTTGGTGCCGGGCCGCAGTTCCTGGCCGCCCTCGCCGTAGCGTCGCCACCGCACCACGTTCGCGGCGATCAGCCAGCCCCGCTCCTCCGGAGCCGGTCCGGCCCCGGCGCTCACTCCGGCTCCGCGGTGATCAGCAGGCGGTCGGAGACGGCCTCGTAGCCGATGCGCCGGTAGACGCCGTTGCTCGTGGGGTTCGCGAGGTCCGTGAAGAGCAGCACCTCCCGGGCTCCCTCCTCCCGCGCCACGCGGCTGACCCACGCCGTCACCGCCCCCGCGTATCCGCGGCCCCGGTGCTCCGGCGGTGTGTAGACGGTCGCCACACGCACCGTGCCCGCGATCCTCGGTGAGACACCGGCCAGCGACACCGGCTCCCCGCCGGACTCCCACAGCGTGAGCCCGCCGTGCGCCGTGCGGTCGTCGACGATCCGCCCGGCCCGGTCGCCCGGCTGGCCGGTCTCCTCGCCGAAGGCCCTGATCCAGTCGACGAGCAGTTCCCGGTCAGCGCCGGTCGCGGTCCTCGGCCCTCCGGCGGGCGCGGGGGAGGGCGGCACCAACGTCCCCAGGCGGTACAGCCGTTGTTCCTGCTCGACACGGTGGCGGGGCCAGTGCGCGGCCAGGACCGCCGCCGCCTCGCGCTCCGCGTTGACACCGGTCAGCGGGAGCGCGTCCGGCAGCGCGGCGACCGCCTCGGGATCCGCCGTGCCCAGGACCGGAGGGAAGGGCGGTGTGCACACCAGCGCCCCGGCCACCTGACCGTCCGCCCCGCGCCACCAGCCCAGCACCGGCACCCCCGGGCCGTAGGCGTGCGGCCCGCCGTCCCTGAGGGTGGCGGTGACGGTCAGCAGCAGGGTGTTCTCGGCGGGCCTGGCGGCGAGGGAGGCTCCGGCGGCGTCCAGGAAGACGGCGACATCATCGGTGAAGGTCCAGGTCATGCTTCATCCTGCCGGGGCACCGGGCCCCGGGTCACCCGGATTTCGAGGGCCGGTCAGCCGCCGTCCGCCGCGAACCGGGCGCCCGCGTCCCGCAGCCGGGAGTGCAGCAGCCCGAACACCTCCGCCGCCCGGCCGCCGGGCCAGTCCTTCGGCAGCAGCTCGTCGGGGAGCCCCGGATCCGCGTACGGCAGCCGCCGCCAGGAGTCCAGCGCGCGGAGATAGTCCCGGTAGGCGTTCTCCGGGTCGGGCGCCACGCCGGACCGCGCCTCCCAGGACCGCAGCACCGGCTCCTGCTGCTCCAGGAAGTCGAGGTACAGCCGGGCGATCGCGTCCAGGTCCCACCACCGCGCCACCGATTCCCCCGTCGCGGCGAAGCCGAGGTGCTCCCCGCGGAACAGCTCGACGTACGGGGCGAGTTCGAGGCGCTCCAGGGTGTGCCGCGTCTCCTCGTACAGTCCGGCGGGCGCGATCCACACCCCCGGTGCCGCCGTGCCGAAGCCGAGCCTGCCGAGCCGGGAGCGCAGCAGGTGCCGCTTGCTGCGCTCCGCTTCCGGCACGGAGAAGACGGCGAGCACCCAGCCGTCGTCCGGCCGGGGCGGCGGTCGCCGGTAGATCCGCCGGTCGCCGTCGTCCAGCAGCTGACGGGCGTCCGGCGAGAGTGCGTAGCCGGCCGCGCCGTCCGCCGTGCGGGCGGGGACGAGCAGCCCCCGGCGCTTGAGCCGGGAGACGGACGAGCGCACCGACGGCGCGTCGACCCCCACCGCGTGCAGCAGCCGGATCAGCTCGGACACCGCCAGCGGGGCGTCGCCGGGGCGACGGCCGTACGCGCCGTAGAGGGTGACGATCAGGGAACGGGGAGTGTGCTCGGCCACGTGATCACTCTAGAGCGGTCGTGCCGCGCAGCAGGAAGCGCTGGAGCTTTCCGGTGGCCGTCCGGGGGAGCGCGGGAAGGAACTCGAAGGCGCGGGGGCACTTGTGGGGCGCGAGCACGGACGTCATGTGCGTCCGCAGTTCGTCGGCCGTCAGCGACGCGCCCTCGCGCGGCACGACGTACGCCGCCACGATCTGGCCGCGCAGTTCGTCCGGACGGCCCACCACCGCGGCCTCGGCCACATCGGGATGGCGCAGCAGCGCCTCCTCGACCTCGGGGCCGGCGATGTTGTGCCCGGCGGAGATGATCATGTCGTCGGCGCGGGCGACGTAGCGGAAGTAGCCGTCGGGCTCGCGGACATAGGTGTCGCCCGTGATGTTCCAGCCGTGGCGCACATAGACCCGCTGGCGGTCGTCGGCGAGATAACGGCAGCCGACCGGGCCGCGCACCGCCAGCAGCCCGGGCTCGCCGTCGGGCAGTTCCGTGCCGTGCTCGTCCACGACGCGCGCCTGCCAGCCGGGCACGGGAAGGCCGGTGGTGCCGGGCCGGATGTCCCCGTCGGCGGCGGAGATGAAGATGTGCAGCAGCTCGGTGGCCCCGATGCCGTTGATGATGCGCAGCCCCGTCCGCTCGTACCAGGACCGCCAGGTGGCGGCGGGGAGGTTCTCCCCGGCAGAGACGCACCGGCGCAGCGCGGAGAGGTCGTGGCCGTCGAGCGCGTCGAGCATCACGCGGTACGCGGTCGGCGCGGTGAACAGGACCGAGACTCGGTGCGCGGCGAGCGCGGGCAGCAGCTGCTTGGGGCCCGACTGTTCGAGCAGCAGGGCGGACGCCCCGGCCCGCAGCGGGAACACCACCAGCCCGCCGAGCCCGAAGGTGAAGCCGAGCGGCGGGCTGCCCGTGAACACGTCCTCGGGCACCGGCCGCAGGATGTGGCGGGCGAAGGTATCGGCGACGGCCAGCACGTCGCGATGGGTGTGCATGCAGCCCTTGGGCCGTCCGGTGGTGCCCGAGGTGAAGGCGATCAGCGCGATGTCGTCGGCGGCGGTGTCCACCGTCCGGCAGGGTCCGGGCCTCGCCGCCGCGAGCCGGGTCAGGTCGTCGGGCGACTCGCCCCCGTACGTCGTGACGCGCAGCCCGGGCACCCCGGCTCCGGCCAGGTCGTCGACGGACCTGATGTCGCAGAGCGCGTGGCCGACCCTGGCGAGCGAGCAGATGGTGGCGAGCTCGGAGGCGCGCTGCTGGGCCAGCACCGTCACGGCGACCGCCCCGGCCTTCATCACGGCGAGCCAGCAGGCCGCGAGCCAGGGCGTGGTGGGGCCGCGCAGCAGCACGCGGTTGCCGGGCACGACGCCCAGATCACGCGTCAGCACCTGGGCGATCCGGTCCACCCGGTCCCGCAGCTCCCCGTAGCTCCAGACGCCGCCGTCGGGGGTGCGGAAGGCGGGGCGGCCGGGCCCGAAGCGTTCGACGGTGCGGTCGAGCAGCTCGTATCCGCAGTTCAGCCGGTCGGGATAGGCCAGTTCGGGGAGATCGAAGACCAGCTCCGGCCGGTCCTCGACGGGTGGGAGATGGTCGCGCGCGAAGGTGTCGGTGTGCGCGCTCGCGGTATCTGACGGCTTCATGAAGCATCGCCTCCCAGGATCTCTCGTCCGGATCCGGCCTGACCCGAACGACAGCCCCTTGTCGCCACTGGAGCGTATCGTTTGAGTGACGGTAGTCAACGGTCCGCGATAAGTCGTGACAAGAGAGGCGCCGGTATGACGGCATTCTCACTCGATCCCGGTCAGACCGCCTGGTGCGAGGAGCTGTACGCCCTCGCACGCGACGAGCTGCGGCCCCTCGCCGAGAAGGGTGAACCCGGCCGGGTCAACCGCCCGCTCGTCTCCGCGCTCGGCGGATTCGGCCTGCTGGACAGACTCCTCGGCTCCGGCGCGCTCGACCTCTGCTTGCTGCGCGAATCACTCGCGCGGGGCTGCACCGAGGCGGAGACCGCACTCGCGCTCCAGGGGCTCGGCGCGGGACCGGTCCGGCAGGCGGGCACCGAGGCCCAGCGCGCACGCTGGCTCCCCGAGGTGCGCGCGGGCCGCGCCGTCGCCGCCTTCGCCCTGAGCGAGCCGGGCGCCGGGTCCGACGCGGCGGCGCTCGCCCTGGCCGCCCGGCCGGGCCCCGGCGGTGACGGCTGGCGGCTCACCGGCGAGAAGTGCTGGATCTCCAACGCCCCGGAGGCCGACTTCTACACGGTCTTCGCCCGGACGGGCGAGGGCCCCGGAGCCCGGGGCGTCACGGCGTTCCTGGTCCCCGCCGACCGCCCCGGACTCACCGGGACGGCCCTGGACATGCTGTCCCCGCACCCCGTCGGGGCGCTGGACTTCGACGGTGTACCCGTGACGGCCGACGACGTCCTCGGGGAGCCGGGCCGGGGCTTCCGGGTCGCCATGGACACCCTGAACCTCTTCCGGCCCAGCGTCGGGGCGTTCGCCGTCGGCATGGCGCGGGCCGCGCTCGACGCCACCCTGAAGCACACCGCGCGGCGCACCGCCTTCGGCGGCCCGCTCAAGGAACTCCAGGCCGTCTCCCTCCAGGTCGCCGAGATGGCCACCCGCACCGAGGCCGCCCGCCTCCTGGTGTACGCCGCCGCCGCGGCCCACGACGCGGGAGAGCCAGGAGTGCCCGGGCGCGCCGCGATGGCCAAGCTGTACGCCACCGAGACCGCGCAGTACGTCGTCGACACGGCCGTCCAGCTGCACGGGGCCCGCGCCCTGCGCCGGGGCCATCTGCTCGAACATCTCTACCGGGAGGTCCGCGCGCCCCGGATCTACGAGGGCGCGACCGAGGTGCAGCGCACCATCATCGCCAAGGAGCTGTACGCGACCCAGGAGACGCCCGCATGAACCCGCTCACCCGGATCAACCCCACCGAACTCGCCCCGCCCACCGGTTTCTCGCACGCCGTCACGGCGACCGGCGGCCGGCTGGCCTTCCTCGCCGGACAGACCGCGCTCGACGGTGAGGGGAAGATCGTCGGCGCCACGCTCCCCGAGCAGTTCGAGACCGCACTGGGCAATCTCCTGACCGCCCTGCGCGCGGCGGGCGGCGCCCCGTCCTCCCTGGCCCGGATCACCGTCTACGCGACCGACATCGCGGACTACCGCGCCCACGCCCCCGCACTGGGCGAGATCTGGCGCCGGCTGGCGGGGCGCGAGTACCCGGCCATGGCGGTCATCGGGGCGACCAGGCTCTGGGACGAACAGGCCATGGTCGAGCTCGACGGCATCGCCGTACTGGACTGAGCGGGAACGCGAAAGGGGCGGCGCGGCACAGGCCGCACCGCCCCACTCGCGTGACGCGCGCCTAGTACGGCTTGACCAGCACGTGGGCGGCGCCCGGCATGCCGATCTTCAGGAGCTCGTCCTCCTCGGGCGTCGTCGCGCTGCCCGTCTCCTCCTTGAGGATGGCGCGCGAGAGGTTCTGCACGAACATCGCGCGGGGGCGGCGGCGCGCCTCCCAGGCGGCGAGCGCCGCGGGCACGTCCGCCTCGGCGTCCAGCGACCCGGCGAGCACCAGCGCGTCCTCCACCGCCATCGCCGCGCCCTGCGCGAGGTTCGGGGTGCTCGCGTGCGCGGCGTCACCGGCGATGACGACCCGGCCGACGTGCCAGGGCTCCTCCACCGTGACCTGCGAGATGCGCGAGTACACGACGCCGTCCGCAGACGTCACCTTGGCCAGCGCCTCGGCGACGGGCCCGCCGAACGCGGCGAGGCGCTCCCTGAGCTCCTCGTGCGCCCGCGCGGGGTCCGGGCGGAAGTCCGGCTCCTCGGCGGTCACGGCCGCCAGATACATCAGCTCGTCCGTGATCGGGGTGAGCAGCGCCTTGGTGGACGACCTGCCCGTGCTCACGACGACTCCCTGGACCTCGGGCAGCCGGTCCACGGTGACCCGCCAGTTGGCGAAGCCTGTGTACTCCGGGGCGAAACGCTCGCCGTACAGCCGGGTCCGCAGCGGGGAGCCGATGCCGTCGAAGCCGACGACCAGGTCCCAGCGGGCGGAGGTGCCGTCGGACAGGGTGACGTCGACCCCCGAGCCGTCGTCGGCCAGTTCGGCGATCGTCGTACCGAAGCGGATCGGGACCCCGGCCGCCTCGGTGGCGGCGCCCAGCACCTCGGCCAGGGCGGGGCGCGGGATGCCGTTGCTGGCGGGGGCCCCGTCCATCCGGGGCTGCGGGATCTTGGCGAGCGTGGCGCCGGCCGGGTCGCAGATGGTCAGCACCTCCCACTCGAAACCGGCCGCCACACAGGCGTCGAGGACGCCGATCTCACGCATGACGTGCAGGGCGTTGGACGGCTGGATGATGCCGACGCCGAGCGCGTCCAGCTCGTCGCGGAGTTCGACGACCTCGACGGTGTGACCGCTCCGGGCCAGCGCGACGGCGAGCGTGAGGCCGCCTATGCCGCCGCCGTGTACCAGTACACGCAGGGGTGTTGCCATCTCAGATTTCTCCAGGCGGGAAAGGAAGAAGGGGGAAGAGGGAGGGGCGGCTCAGCCGACCGCCGCGGGCAGGCTCATCAGGTGGTCGACGAGCGCGAGCAGCACATCGCGGCCGAAGTGCCGCTCCCGGACGTCGCCGATCAGCAGCGGAACATGCGGATCCAGGTCCAGCGCGGCCCGGATCTCGTCATTCGTACGGGTGTTGTGCCCGTGGAAGCAGTTGATGGCGACGACGAAGGGGATGTCCCGGCTCTCGAAGAAGTCGATCGAGGCGAAACTCGTCTCCAGGCGCCGGGTGTCGGCGATCACGACCCCGCCGAGCGCTCCGTTGACCAGGTCGTTCCACATGAACCAGAAACGTTCCTGGCCGGGAGTGCCGAAGAGGTAGACCACCAGCTCGGGACTGACCGTGATGCGGCCGAAGTCCAGGGCCACGGTGGTGGTGTTCTTCTCGCCGACACCGGCGAGGCTGTCGACGCCGATGCTCGCCTGGGTGAGGTATTCCTCGGTGCGCAGGGGGGCGACCTCGCTGACGGCGCCCACCAGGGTGGTCTTTCCGACGCCGAAGCCACCGGCTATGAGGATCTTGACGGCGGAAGGTGCCGTCTGACTGGTTGTCATCTTGGGTCAGAGTCTCCGGAGTCCGTCACGTACGGCGGCCAGCAGGCCCATGTCGGCCCCGCCGGACGCCCGGGCCACCATCAGGGGAGCGCGGGCCAGCAGCAGGCCCTGGCCGACCAGGTCGGCCAGCAGGATCTTGGTCACCGAGACCGGCAGGTCGAGTCCCGCCGCGACCTCGGCGACCGCCGCGGGCCGGCGGCAGCGGCCGAGGATCATGCGGTGCTCCGGCTGGAGCCGGCCACCGCGCAGCGGTGTGCCGTGCTCGTCCACCGCCTCGTCGGCGGTGGTGAGCACGGTGATGAGGCTGAAGTCGTCCCGCTCGGGCGCGGTCCGGCCACGGGTGATCGTGTACGGGCGCACCATCGTGCCCGCGCCGTCCTCCTCGGCCTCGTCCTCGTCCCAGTAGGACCTCACGCCCGCTGCCCGTCCCCGGTACCGAAGGCGTCGAAGTCACCACGCGCGGGGGCGGTGAGCTTCTGGCCGACCTGCTGGACGAGGTTGTGCATCGCCAGCGACATCACCTCGGCGTCGACCTCCTGGGAGGCGACGACGGCGAGGTGGGTGCCCTGGCCGGCCGCGATGATGAAGAGCCACAGATCGGCCAGCTCGACGATCACCTGGTGCACCGAACCGCCGTCGAACAGCTGGCCGACCCCACGGGCGAGGCTCTGCTGGCCGGTGCATATCGCGGCGAGCCGCTCGGCGTCGGCACGTTCGATGGTGCGCGAGTGGCTCACCACCAGTCCGTCGTCGGACAGCAGTACGGCGTTCAGTGTCTCGGCCACCGAGTCCACCAGACCGTCGAGCAGCCAGTCCAGGTCCTGGAGGGTGGCGGTTGTGCGTGTCATGACCGTTCTTCTCTCGTAGGGGAGGGTGCGGTGGGGGCGGGGCCCGACGGCTCCTCGGCCGCGCGTGCCGCGCGCGAGCGCCGCTGGAATGCCCCGATCGCGGCACCGGCCCGCCGGGGGACGGGGCGCAGCAGCGGGTTCTCGTCCCAGGCCGGGGGCTTGGGCGGGGCTGTCCGGGAGGCCGGGTCCACCCGGAGCTCGTCCACCAGGCTGGCCTGGCGTACGCGGCGGGGGAGCGGGGGCTCCCCTCCAGCCGCCGGAAGTGCGGGAAGCGGGGCCGGGGACGGGGCCCCGGGCCCGGCCGCACCGTAGGCGTGCGCGGCGGGCTCGTCCGACGCCGGGTAGACCTGCGGGTAGGACGGCTCGGGCGCCGGGTACTCCTCGGCCGGCTCCGCGTACGCGTGCCCGGGGACGGGGTACTGGCCCGCGGCCGTCATGTACGGCTGCTCCTGACCGGCGTACGGCTGCCCGGACCCGGGGTAGGGGCCCTCGGCGTACGGCTGTTCCGGCGCCGGGTAGGCGGAGCCGGCCGTGGTGTACGGCCGGTCGGCGTCGGCCTCGGTGTACGGCCGGCCGTCGGCGTACGGCTGTTCCGGCGCCGGGTAGGCGGAGCCGGCCGCGGTGTACGTCCGATCCGCTTCACCCGTCCCGTACGGCGGGTCCGTATCGGCGTACGTCTGGTCCGCCTCGGCGTACGCGGCCGCGCCCGGGGTGTAGGGCTGCTCGTCCGCGGCGTAGGGCTGCCCGTCCGGCGGGAAGGGCCGGCCGGGCACCGGGAACGGGTCGCCGGAGCCGCCGTACGGCTGCTCGGGGACGGGCTGTTCCTGCTCCGGGGTCCGCGTCCTGGCGGCGTGGTCGGCCAGGGCCGTGACCCCGGCCATCGCGCGCCCCTGCACCCGGGTCGGCAGTGCGCCGGGCGCCGCGGGGGCGCCGGCCGGCGGCTGCTCGGCCACCGGGGACGGGTCCGCCGAGGGGACGGCGGCGGGGCGGGAGCCGGGCTCGGGCACCGTCAGCGCGTCGGGGACGAGGACGACCACGCGGGTCCCGCCGAAGGCGGAGGGCCGGAACTCGACCCGCAGACCGTACTGGTCCGCGAGGCGCGAGATCACGTAGAGGCCGAGCCTGATGTCCTCCGAGTGGGCCAGCACGTCCATCCGGGGCGGACGGCTCATCAGCTCGTTCGCCTCGGCGAGCTGTTCCTCCTCCATGCCCAGGCCGCGGTCCTCGACCTCGATGGCCAGGCCCCGGCTGACCTTCGCCGCCCGGACCTCGACCGGGCTCGGCGGACGGGAGAAGCTCAGCGCGTTCTCGATCAGCTCGGCCAGGACGTGGGAGACCGGGCCGACGGCCCGCTCGGCCAGCCACGGGGCGCCGTCGAGGTCCAGCACCACCCGGCGGTAGTCCTGCACCTCGCCCTGCGCGGACCGCATGACGTCCAGCAGCGGGACGGGCTTGCGCCAGCGCCGGTGCGGCGAACCGCCGGCGAGGATCACCAGGTTCTCCTCGTAACGCCGCAGACGCGCCGTCAGGTGGTCCAGGTCGAAGAGGCCGTCGAGCACCTCCGGGTCCTCGTGCTTGCGCTCCAGCTCGTCCAGCTTCTTGAGCTGCTGTCCGATCAGCTGCTGGGTACGGCGCGCGATGCGCTGCAGGAGCCGCTCGAAGCCGCGGTGCTGGTCGGCCTGCTTGACCGCGGCCTGGAGAGCGCTGGTGCGGGCCTGGTTGAGCGCGCCGCCGAGCCGGGTGAGCTCGTCGCCGCCCTCGCTCGGGGTCTCGATCGCGCGGGCCTCGGCCTCGACGTCGATCTTCTCCCCCTGGGCCAGCCGGTCGACGACGTCCGGCAGCGCCTTCTCCAGCTCCTCGGCCCGCTCCTGGAGTCCGGAGATACGCCGGCGGAGGTTGCGGGTGAGGCGCCAGGTGGTCCAGACGACCGCGATCACGGCGAGCAGACCGACCACCGAGGTGATGATCATCTTGGTGAGCAGGGACATGACGGTGCCCTTGCCGGTCACCATGACCGCGTCGGTGCGCTGCTCCAGCAGATCGACCAGCTGCGGGGTGACACCGTCCATGGCCTTGCGCCAGGCCTTCTCGTCGGCGTCGAGCTCGACGAATCCGGACCGGTCGGCCTCGGCGGGGCGGAGCACCTGCTCCTCGATCTCGGTCTTGGCGGCCCAGGCGGAGCTCTCCGTCAGCTTCTGCCACTGTTCCCGCTCGTCCTCGGGAAGGTAGGGGACGACCTTGGTCCCGGCCTGGAACGCCTGGCCGGAGACCTCCTTGCGTACCTCCTGGAGGTCCTCCGTGCTGAGCTTGCCCGTGGGCCAGCCGCGCGCCAGGATCGCGTCCGAGCGGGAGATCATCTCCTTCGCCCAGAAAAGGTCCACCAGCGGCTGCCCGAGCGTGGTCACCTCACCGTTGTCCACATGGCTGAGGGCCGCGAACAGCTTGAGGTCCACGGCGATCAGGTCGGTGTAGTAGCCGTAGACCACCGCCTGCTGGTCCGCGTCGCCCTCGTCGACCAGCGAGCGCTGGGCGGGCAGCTGGGTGATGGCCTCGCGTGCCTTGCCGACGGCCTCGCGCACCTCTTCGGGCGCGTCGTCCGCGGTCACATCCGAAAGCGACTGGAAGGTTTTGATCGCTTCGTCGGTGAGTGTGCGCTGCTGCTTCAGCGCCGTGGTGGAGTCACCGGGACGAGCCAGCGCCTCCGCGCTGAGCCGGCGCTCCTCCTGCAGGTTGTAGTACACGATGTTGGACGGTTGGCCCGCTTGTTCGGCCAAGAGTCCCTGGGCTGCCTGGCGTTGAAAGTCCAGGAGAGTCTGACCACTGGTGATGGCCCACAGGGCTGCCAGTGCTACTCCGGGGACGATGGCCAGTACGAGGAGGGCTGTCCGCAACGACATGGGTGCCGAGTCGGTCCGCCGTGACGCGCGCGTGCGCAGGGGAGGCTCCTTGACGATGATGCCAGCCGGTGACTGGTCAAATACGTTAAGAACTTGGACGCGTTGATATTAGTCACAGTGCAAAAAAGAAGAGAAAGTGGCCTCACATGTGCAACACGGCGCGCTCACAACCTGCTTACGCATGCCTGCCGAAGTGTCGGTGATGCCTGCCATGCCCGGTAGCGGCACGCACGCTCCGGAGTGAGGCTGGGGGTGCAGGTATACGTTTCGGCCGGGGAGGCGAACCGAGGTGACCGGTGAACGGCCTGCGCGCGCCGGGGCCGGTCCGTGCGACGTGACCGCTCCGCGTGCCGGGGCTGGTCCGTGCGACGCGACCGCCCCACATGCCGCGACCGCCCCACATGCCGCGACCGCCCCACATGCCGCGTCCGCCCCGCATGCCGCGACCGCCCCGTACGCCGCGACCAGGTCGGCCGACGGCTCCGGGATCACGGTGCGCGACGAGGCGCACTGCCGGTTGCGCGCCACCGGGCGCGCCCGCGGGCTGTCCGGCGAGATGCCCGACGAACCGTCACATCTGTCCCTGACCGCGGACCGGGTGCTCCGGCCGCGGGAGGGCGGCGCAGGGGCCGACGTTTTGGAAGAGCCCCATGTCATGCCGTGTGACCGCGCGCGATCGGGGCAGGCGGCGCACCATGACCACAGCGCGGCACGGGAGGACGCCCACCGGGGCTGACCGGAACCAGCGGGCGGGACGCCGCGCGGCGCGCCGTACGGGTGAACAGGGCCAGGGGATATATCTGTATTCGGTGCCCTTTGATCCGGATCCCCCGTCGTGATCGCGCTCATCCTCAGCCATTTCGTCCTGGCGGCGTGCGCGGCGCCGCTCGTACGGCGGCTCGGCAGGTACGCCTTCGCCGTGCTCGCGCTGCCCCCGGCGGCCACCACCGTGTGGGCGGTGTCCGAGTGGGACGTCACCGAGTCGGGCCGCGCGGTCACCTGGTCCTGGGAGTGGATCGGCACCTACGGCGTGTCGGTCGCCCTGCGCCTCGACGCGCTCGCCGAGCTGATGGTGCTGCTCGCGGCCGGGGTGGGCATGCTCGTCCTGCTGTACTGCGTGTCCTACTTCGGCGACGACGCACCCCAACTGGCCTCCTTCGCCGGGAACCTGCTGGCCTTCACCGGCGCCATGCTGGCCCTCGTCCTCGCCGACGACCTCATCACCCTCTACGTCTTCTGGGAACTGACCACCGTCTTCTCCTATCTGCTGATCGGCTACAGCAGCGAACACAAGAAGAACCGCCGTTCCGCACTCCAGGCGCTCACGGTCACCACGCTCGGCGGCCTGGCCATGCTGGTCGGCTTCCTGATCATCGGAGAGGCGGCGGGCACCTACCGGATCTCCGAGATCCTCGCCGACCCGCCGGAGACGACCCTCGCCCTGTCCGTGGCAGTCGTCCTCGTGCTCTGCGGGGCCCTGTCCAAGTCGGCGATCTGGCCCTTCAGCCTCTGGCTGCCGAACGCCATGGCCGCACCCACCCCGGTCAGCGCCTATCTGCACGCCGCCGCCATGGTCAAGGCCGGTGTCTACCTCATCGCGCGGCTGGCCCCCGCCTTCGCGGACGTACCCGTCTGGCGGCCGGTCGTCCTCGTGCTCGGCACCGCGACGATGATCCTCGGAGGCTGGCGCGCCCTGCGCCTGAACGACCTGAAACTCGTGCTCGCCTACGGCACCGTCAGCCAGCTCGGCTTCCTCACCGTCCTCGCCGGGGCCGGGAACCGGGATGCGGCACTGGCCGCCGCCGCGATGATCCTGGGGCACGCCCTCTTCAAGGCCGCGCTGTTCCTCGTCGTCGGCATCGTGGACCATTCCGCCGGCACGCGTGACCTGAGAAAACTCTCCGGCCTCGCCCGCAGCACGCCGTACGTCTGCGCGGTGGCCGTGCTGGCGGCGGCGTCCATGGCCGCCCTGCCGCCCCTGCTCGGATTCGCCGCCAAGGAGGCCGCGTTCCACGCGCTGCTCCACGGCGACCTCGTCGACCGCTGGGTGCTGGCCGGAACCGTCGTCGGCTCGGTGCTGACCGTCGCCTACACCCTGCGCTTCCTCTGGGGCGCCTTCGCCCGCAAGCCCGGCGTCGCCGACACCCCGGTCCACCCCGTCGGCGCCGCCATCCTGGCCCCGCCCGCCGTGCTCGCCGTCGCGGGCCTGGTCCTCGGCCCCGGCGTCGGCTGGACCGACCACCTCTTCGCCGCGTACGCCGACACCTTCCCCGCCCCCGCGCACCCCTTCCACCTCGCGCTCTGGCACGGCTTCGGGACCGCCCTGCTGCTGTCCGCCGTCACCTGGGCCGGAGGGGCGCTGCTCTTCGCGGGGCGCTCGGCGGTCACCCGGATCTCCCGGCGCGTGGCCTGGCCGACGGCGGACAGCGTCTTCGGGCACCTGCTGCTCGGCCTGGAACGCCTCGCCCTCCAGATCACCGGATTCGTCCAGCGCGGCTCGCTCTCCGGCTATCTGGCCATCACCCTGACGGTGATGCTGGCGGGCCAGCTGGCGGTCCTGGCCATGGACCGCCCGTGGGAGGGAGCGGTCGCCCCCCGGGTCTGGGACGTCCCGCTCCAGGGTGCGGTGGCCGTGCTGACCTGCGGCGCCGCCCTCTCCTGTCTGACCGTCAGCCGTCGCATGAAGGCCGTCGTCCTGGCGGGCCTGACCGGATACGGGGCCGCGCTCCTCTTCGTCGTGCAGGGCGCGCCCGACCTGGCGCTCACCCAGTTCTGCGTGGAGACCGTGTCGATGATCGTGTTCGTGCTGGTCCTGCGCCGGATGCCGGTGCGCTTCGAGGAGTCGATCGGCACCTGGCGCCGGGCCCTGCGTATCCCGGTGGCCCTGGGGGCGGCGGCGACGATCGGCGTGTCCGTGTGGGCGGCGGGCGCCGCGCGCATCGCCGAGCCCGCCGGCGCGGCGATGGTGGAGGAGGTCGCCCACCACGGCCTCAAGGACGTGGTGGCCACCATCCTGGTCGATCTTCGCGCCTGGGACACGCTGGGGGAGTCCGCCGTCCTGGCCGCGGCGGCGATCGGTGTCACCAGCCTGATCTATCTGCACCGCCGCAGCGAGACGTCCTTCAGCAGGGAGGAGCTTCGGGGGGAGACCGCCTGGGCGATGTCGGCCCACCGGCTCTCCGGCCTGCCGCAGGGCGACGACACCGCGCCCGAACGCAGCTGGCTGGCCGCCGGGTCCACGCTCGCGCCCGAGCACCGCTCCGTCGTCTTCGAGGTGGTGGGCCGGCTGCTCTTCCACCCCATCCTCGTGCTCTCCCTGTATCTGCTGTTCTGCGCGGAGAACATGCCGGGCGGCGGCTTCGTCGGAGGTCTCGTGGCCGGACTCGGCCTCATCACCCGCTATCTGGCGGGCGGAAGGTTCGAGCTGGCGGAGGCCGCGCCGCTGCAGCCCGGACTCTTCACCGGACTCGGACTGTTCGTGTCCACCGCGGTCGCCCTGGGAGGCCTCGCGGAGGGGACGGTGCTGCACGCCTGGACCTACCACGGGAAACTGCCCGTCTTCGGCGACTACCACCTGAGCACATCGGTCCTCTTCGACTTCGGCGTCTATCTGCTGGTGCTCGGAGTGGTCCTGGACATCGTGCGGGCGCTGGGCGCCAAGGTCGACCGTCAGATCGAACGGGCGGCGGGCGCGCTGGCCCCCGCGACGGGACCGGGGGCCGGCACGGGAACGGGGGAGCCGAACCGATGATCATGAGCGTCTCGCTCCTCGCCACCGCCGTCGTGCTCTGCGCGGTCGGCGGCATCCTCATGCTCACCCGACCGCTCACCCGCATCCTGCTCGGCGCGGTGATCGCGGGCAACGGCATCAATCTGCTGGTCCTCTCCGCGACCGGCTCGGCAGGAGCCGCACCCCTGCTCTACGGAGTGCCGCTGACCCGGATCACCGACCCGCTGCCCCAGGCCATCGCCCTCACCGCGATCGTCATCACCCTGGCCACCACGGCGTTCCTGCTCGCCATGGCCTACCGCAGCTACCAGCTGACCGGCACGGACGAGGTGCACGACGACCTGGAGGACCGGCGCATCTTCCTGCGCGCCGAGGTGCTGGGCAGACGCGCCGAACTCCGGGAGGAGTACCGGGCGGAGTCCGGCCGTACGCGCTCGGACCGGGCACGCTACCGGGCCGAACACCGCCGGCTGGCGGCCCGGCTGCGCGCCGACCGCGCCCTCCAGGCCCGGGGGCGGGACGCCAGTGGCGACCTCTGGCACGACGTGCTGGGCGCCGACCCCGAGGACTACGTGAACGACACCAACGACGACCGGGGAGCCGCCGGATGAACGCACTCGTTCCGCTGCCGGTCCTGCTGCCCCTCTGCGCCACCGGGCTGAGCCTCGCCTTCGGGACCCGGCTCGCGCGCTTCCAGCGCTTCATCAGCGTCGCCGTCCTGACCGCCGTGCTCGGGCTCTCGGTGGCCCTGATGATCGCCGCCGACCGGCACGGCCCCCTCTCCGTCCACCTCGGCGACTTCGCACCGCCGCTCGGCATCACGCTCGTCGCGGACCGGCTCTCCGGGCTGATGCTCACGGTGTCCTCCGCGGTCACCCTCTGCGTCCTGGTGTACTCGCTCGGCCAGGGCATGGCGGACCGGGACAAGGAGACGCCCGTCGCCGTCTTCCACCCCGCCTATCTCATCCTGGTCGCCGGGGTCTCCCTCACCTTCATCGCGGGCGACCTCGTCAATCTGTACGTCGGCTTCGAGATCATGCTGGTGGCCAGCTTCGTCCTGCTCACGCTCGGCGGTACCGGCCCCCGGATCCGTGCGGGTTCGACGTACGTGATCATCTCGCTGTTCTCCTCGATGCTGTTCCTGACGGCGATCGCCATGACCTACGCCGCCACGGGCACCACCAACTTCGCCCAGCTGGCCGTCCGGCTGCCCGATCTGCCCCTCGGTGTGCAGACCCTGGTGCAGGCCATGCTGCTGACCGTCTTCGCCATCAAGGCGGCCGTCTTCCCGCTGGCCGCCTGGCTCCCCGACTCCTACCCGACCGCGCCCGCGCCCGTCACCGCCGTCTTCGCCGGCCTGCTGACCAAGGTCGGCATCTACTGCATGCTCCGCACCGAGACGCTGCTCTTCCCCGGCAACCGACTCGGCGACCTGCTCATGGCCGTCGCCCTCGCCTCGATGATCGTGGGCATCCTCGGGGCCGTGGCCCAGACCGACCTGAAGCGGCTGTTCTCCTTCACCCTCATCAGCCACATCGGCTACATGGTCTTCGGTATCGGCCTCGCCACCCGTGAGGCGTACGGCGGCGCGATCTTCTACGTCGCCCACCACATCACCGTGCAGACCACGCTCTTCCTCGTCGCGGGGCTCATCGAACGCCGCGGCGGCACCAACGAGCTGACCCGGCTCGGCGGACTGGCCAGGGCGGCCCCTCTGCTCGCGGTCCTCTTCTTCCTGCCCGCGATGAACTTCGCGGGCATCCCCCCGCTCTCCGGCTTCATCGGGAAACTCGGGCTCATGCGGGCCGGTGTCGCCGACGGCAGCGCCTGGGCCTGGGTCCTCGTCGCGGGCGCGACCGTGACGAGCCTGCTCACCCTGTACGTGATGGCCAAGATCTGGAACCTCGCCTTCTGGCGCACCGAGCCGCCCGGCCAGGCCGCCTACGGCACCGTTCTGGAGACCGCCGACGAGACGGAGGACGACGACCCCGACACCGGCCCGGACCGCATCCCCGGCACGGGCGACGAGGGCGTGGGCGTGACCCCGGCCGGGCAGACCGTCACCGCCACCCTGCACGGGCGGGCCGTCACCACCACGGTCCACCCGCCCCGGCTCATGACCGCCGCCACCGCCGGCGCCGTCGCGCTCGGACTCGCCTTCACCGTCCTGGCCGGTCCGCTGACGGCGTTCACCGACCGTTCGGCGGCCGAGCTGATCGCGCGCCGGCCTTATGTGGAGGAGGTGCTCGGCCCGTGAGGCGCCTGATCACCCTGTCGTACCGCAACCCCCATCTGCCCCCGTACAGCGTCGAGTTCGCCGGGCGCAGGCGCCGCGTGCTCGATCTCCCGCTGATCGCCTGGCTCACCTTCATCTGGGTCCTGCTCTGGTCCACCCTGACCTGGGCCAACGTCGTCACCGGCGTGGTCGTCGCCATCGTCGTCTGCCTGGCGTTCCCACTGCCCCAGGTCGATCTGGGGCTGCGCCTGCACCCCTGGGGCATCCTGCTGCTCGCCGGCTATCTGCTGTACGACATGTACACCTCGGGGGTGAAGGTCACCCGGCAGATCTTCTCCGACCGGCCGCACCGGCCCGCCGTGATCGGCGTACCCCTGCGCTGCCGCACCGATCTGATGCTCGCCGCGACCGCCGTGACCGTGTCCAACGTGCCGGGCGGCTCGGTCGTCGAGGTGCGCAGGGCAACGGCCACGCTCTTCCTGCACGTCCTCGACGCGGACAGGCCGGCCGAGCTGGAGGCCGCCAGGCGCTCGGTCTGGAAGCTGGAGAAGCTGACCGTGCGGGCGTTCGGCACCGCGGAGGAGATCGCGCGGGTGGACGAGCCGCCGCCGCCGGTCCCCGGCTCCGACCACGCGGGGGAGGACGCATGAGCGGCCCCGAGACCGTCGACCGGGTGCTGATCACCGCCGCCGTCGTCCTTGTCGTCGTGGCGGGCGCACTGCTCTTCGTCCGGATCAGCCGCGGTCCCTCGATGCTCGACCGGGCCATCGGCCTCGACGTCTTCGCCGCCGTGATCATCGCGGGCCTGGGCGCCAAGTCCGCCTTCGCCCGGGACCCGTTCTACTTCCCGATCATGCTGGTGCTCGCGTTCCTCGGGTTCACGGGGTCGGTGGGCATCGCCCGCTTCATCGCCGTACGCGACAAGCCCCGGCCGCGCCGCAAGCCCCTGGGCAAGGAGGGACGGAAATGAGCGTCTGGCTCCAGATCACGGACACGGCCGGGGCGGTCCTCGTGTTCCTCGGCGCGGCGATCTGTCTGCTCGGGGTTGTCGGCATGCTGAAGCTGCCGGACGTCCTCTCGCGCAGCCACGCGGCGACCAAGCCGCAGACCCTCGGGCTGCTGCTGGTGCTGGCCGGGGTCGCGCTGCGGCTGCGCAGCGGGATGGACCTGGCGACGCTGGCACTCATCGGGTTCTTCCAGCTGATGACGGGCCCGGTCGCCGCCCATCTGGTGGCGCGCTCGGCGTACCGGACAGGTCAGATCGAGCGCGGCGAGCTGCTCTTCGACGACCTGGACGCACAGCTCACCCGGCCCGACGCGGAACGGGAAGGGGACGACGAGACGGGCACGGAGGGCGGGAGGAGCTGAGGGAGCGGCGGCTGGGCGGGGCTGCCGGGGTGTCACGGGCGCCCGCGTTCGCGTATCCCCCCCGCACGTCACATCGTTTCTGCGATGATGCGGCGGGGTACCAACGGGCGCTGGGGGGCGTATGTCGAGTACGGGTACGGTGCTGCGCGAACTGCGCGGGGCACAGAAGTCGTCCAAGGGTGTCTCGCTCTACTCGCGGTACGTGAACCGCCCGGCCGGGCGGCTGCTCGCGGCGGGTGCGTACCGTACAAGGCTGACGCCCAATCAAGTCACGCTGATCAGCGCGGCGTTCACTCTCGCCTCGATCGCCGCGGTGGCACTCGCGGAGCCGTCCTGGTGGCTCGGCGCCGCCGTCTGGGCGGGTCTGGCCGTCGGCTTCGCCTTCGACTCGGCCGACGGGCAGCTCGCGCGGCTGACCGGGCGGGGCGGGCCGGACGGTGAGTGGCTCGACCATGTGGTGGACTGCGCGAAGATGATCCTCGTCCACACGGCCGTGCTGGTCTGCTTCTACCGTTTCGGTGAACTGCCCGCAGACGGATGGCTGTTGCTCCCGCTCGGCTTTCTCTTCACCGCCGTGCTCACCTTCTGCGCCGGGCTCCTGCGCGAGCAGCTCGGAAAGGCGGCGGCCCGCACCGCTCCGGCCGCACCCGGCCCCGCGGCTCCGGTGTCCCGGCTGCGGGCCGTGGCCCTGCTGCCCGCGGACTACGGGGTCTTCTGCCTGGTCTTCCTGCTGCTCGGCGCACCCGGAGCCTTCCGCGCCGGGTACGCCGTGCTCGCGGTGGTGCACGCCGTGTTCCTCGTGGCGTTCCTGGCCAAGTGGTTCAGGGAGCTGAAAGCGCTCCGGGCCGGCTGACGAGCACGTCCAGCGCCCTGCGCAGCTGGGTGCTGGACGTGTGCACGGTGTACGGGAAGTAGACGACCTCCACCCCTACTTCGGCGAAGTCCCGCTCCAGGCGAAGGCCCTTCTCGGTGCCCCGCCAGTCGTCCCCCTTGAAGATGACGTCGAAGCGGACCTGCTGCCAGGTCTCCACCTTGTCCGGAACGGTCTCGACGAAGGCGGCGTCCACATGACGCACACTGCGCACGATCTCCAGCCGCTCGGGCAGCGGGATCACCGGCTTGTGGCCCTTGGCCAGGGCGGCCATCTCATCGGAGACGACCCCGGCCACCAGGTAGTCGCACTGGCTGCGCGCGTGCCGCAGGATGTTCAGGTGTCCGACATGGAACAAGTCGTACACCCCCGGCGCGTATCCGACTCTGTGCTGCACCATCCGTTCTCTCCCCCCACGGTGGAACTGGTGCAACGACCTTACTGTGAAGAACACTTGTGCATCCCGTGAACGGATAAGCTCGAAGAAGAGGCTGTTCCGGGGGGAAGGCGATCATCCGTTGTCCGCTGATGAGCATCAGAGACTGTTCGAGAACCGCAGACTTCTTGTGGTCTCCACGAACTACGCCCCGGAGGTGACGGGCATCGGCCCGTACGCCACGCAGCTCGCCGAGCACTTCGCGGCGGCGGGGGCCAGGACCGAGGTCCTGACCGGTATGCCGCACTACCCGGCCTGGCGCGTGGACGAGCGGTACAAGGGGGTGTGGCGCAGCCAGGAGAGCCGCGAGGGCGTGCGTGTGCACCGGAGGCGCCACTATGTACCGTCCCGTCAGACCGCCCTGCGCAGAGGGGGCTTCGAGGCCACGGTGCTCCTCCACGGCATCCTCGCCCCGCCCCCGGGGCGGCCCGACGCGGTGATCTCCCAGATGCCGAGCCTCGCGGGCGGTGTCATAGGCGCCCGGCTCGCACGCCGCCACCGCGTCCCTCACATACCCGTCGTCCAGGACCTGATGGGCGCGGCGGCCGCGCAGAGCGGAATCCGCGGCGGGGGCAGGGCGGCGGTCGTCGCCGCGAAGGCGGAGCGCCACGCCCTGCGCGACGCGGCCCTGGTCGGTGTGATCCACGAGAGCTTCGTGGAGGGCGTCACCGCTCTCGGTGTGGACCCCAAACGCATCCGTGTCGTCCCGAACTGGACTCATGTGCAAGGCCCTTCGGCCGACCGCGCCGCCACCCGCGCCCGGCTCGGATGGCGCGAGGGCATCCCGGTGGTGCTGCACTCCGGCAACATGGGCCTCAAGCAGGGCCTCGACGTCCTCGTCGGCCTCGCGCGGCTGGCCCCGGACATCCGGGTCGTCCTGATGGGCGACGGCAACCAGCGCGACGGACTGCGCGAGCTTGCCGGAGGGCTGCCCAACCTCGACTTCCTGCCGCCCGCGGACGCGGACGAGTTCACCGACGTGCTCGCCGCGGCGGATGTGCTCGCGGTGACCCAGCGGGCATCCGTGCTCGACATGAGCGTGCCGTCCAAGCTCACCTCGTACTTCGTCTCCGGACGCCCCGTCGTCGCCTCCGTGGCCGACGAGGGCGGCACGGCCGACGAGGTGCGCCGCTCGGGGGCGGGGGTGCTCGTGGCCCCCGAGGACCCGGCCGCGCTCCTCGCCGCCGTACGCGAACTGGCCGCCGATCCGGCGGCGGCGGACACGCTGGGCGCCCAGGGGCCGCGCTATGTCGCGGACCATCTGAGCCGGGAGGCAGGCCTCGCCCGCTTCGACGCCCTGCTCGCCGAGGCGCTCGACGACGCACGGGCCGGGGCCACGCGGGCCGGGGACACACAAGGGGGAGTACGCCGATGACACATCCGATCCGGGCCGTGGACGACCACGACGAACCGGCGCTGCTGCGTGACCAGTTCCGCCAACTCCTCCGCTACCGGGCCCTGCTCGCCGCGGGCGTCGTCGTAGGGCTGCTCGGCGGCGGGTTCCTCGCCCTGAGCGGCGACGACACCTACACCGCCACCGGTGAGGTGCAGGTGCGCTCCGCGACCGCCGACCCCTTCGCCACCGGTGCCTCCGCCGACAAGGGCATCAACATCGGCTCGGAGCGGCAGACCGCGGTCAGCGACACCGTGGGCGACCTGGCCGCCGGCACCCTGCTCAAGGAGGGTGACGACGTCACCGCCAGGAAGCTGCTGGCCGGACTCCAGGTCACCAACCCGCCCAACACGCTCACCCTGCGCTTCTCCTACACCGGAGCCTCCCCGGAACAGGCCCGCTCCCGCGCCGAAGCCCTGGCCAATGCCTACCTGGCGCACCGCAAGGCGCGCACCGAGGAGAGCATCGACAACATGGCGAACGGCTACCGCGCCCAGCTCGAACCACTGGAGGAGAAGCGCGACCTCCTGGAGGAGCGGGCCGGGGTCGACGGCGACGACGTCAGCAGCGCCCGCGCCAACATCATCGTCTCCATCTCCGAGCTCAGCCGGAAGATCTCCGAGCTCAAGGCGCTGGACACCACGCCCGGTTACCTCAACAAGAAGCCCGTGGCCCCCACCGAGCCCACCGGCGCCGGACTGCCCCTCCTCCTCGGGCTCGGAGCAGTCGTCGGGCTCGCGCTCGGGCTGCTGCTCTCCTGGGTGCGCCTCGTCTTCGACCCCGCCGTGCGCTCCCCGCGCGAGCTCGTCCGCTCCCTCGGCGGGCCGCTGCTCGGCACCCTGCCCAGGGAACGCGCGGCCGCGGGCACCCTGCTCGCCATCGGCCGCAGCGGTTCCCGGCTCGCCGAGGAGTACCGGGCGGTGGCCTTCCGGCTCGCCTACGACCCCTCGTTCGCCGAGCGCCGCCGGCTGCTGGTCACCGCGCCGCGCGGCGACAACTCCGAGGCGGCGGCCGCCGCGGTCAACCTGGCCGCCGCGTTCGCCGAGATGGGCCGCGACGTCCTGCTCGTCGAGGCCGATCTGCGCACCCCGTCGCTCGCCCGTGAGCTGGGCTCCTCCGCCCACGAGGTACGCCCGCCGCGCTGGGCCGCGGGCGAGGAGGGCGACGGCAGCTGGCCCACCGGTGCCCGCCACAACGTCGACGTGCCCGGCTCCGGCGCCTTCGCCCTGGTGGCCGGGGCCACCGCGGACAACGTGCCGCGCGCCCTGACCTCCGCCCCCGTCGCCCGCATCGTCGCCGAGGCCGACCGCCCCGGGGCCGTGGTGATCGTGCTCGCCCCGCCGGTGCTCTCCTACGCCGACGCGGTCGCCCTCGTCGACCGGGTCGAGGGCGTCATGATCGTCTGCGACCCCCGCGAGGTGCACCGCAGCGACCTGGAACGCATCCGCGAGATCATCAGCGCCTCGGGCGGCTCGGTGCTCGGCGCCCTGCTCCATCCCGGCCGGGGCAGGCTGCGCCGCGCGGACCGCCGCCACAAGTCCGCCCGGCGCCGCAACGGCGGCGGGTCCGGCACCCCGTCCGTCGAACCCGACGCGCCGGAGACCACCGGGGACCCGGCCGAGACCATGGGCCTGCGCTCCTTCACCCTTCCGGGAGCGCGCCGGTGAGAGCCCGTACCGCGATCCTCTGTTCGGTCGCGGACCAGGGCGTGGCCGCGCTCACCAACATCCTCGTGCTCGTGGCCGCCGCCCGGCTCTCCACCGTGGCCGACTTCGCCCGCTTCTCCGCGGTCTACCTCGTCTTCACCGTGCTTCTGGGTGTCTCCGGGGCGTACACGGGGCAGCCGCTGGTCCTGCGGCGCGGCGGCGGCGAGGCCACCCGGGGGGCCTGCCGCTCGGCCGTCGTGTTCACCGTGGGGGCGTCGGCCGCGCTCGGCGGGCTCATGGCCGTCGTCTGCCTGCTCGTCCCCGGGGACACCGCCCGGGCCCTGATGATGCTCGGCCTCGTCCTGCCCGTGGTGCTGGGGCAGGACGCCCTGCGCTACGCCTTCTCCACCCTCCAGCGGCCCCATCTGGCCCTGGGCTCCGACCTGGTGCGGCTGCTGTGCGTCCTCGGCGCCCTGTCCGTCCAGGTGTACGGGGCCGAGCCCGCCCGGCTGATCCTGGTCTGGGGGCTGTCCGCCCTGCCGGCCCTCCTGCTCTCCGCCGTCCTGCTGCACCGCGCCACCGCGGGGGCCCCGACGGCACTGCGCCCGATGCTGCGGCGCGGTCACCTCGGGCAGCGCTTCGTCGTCGAGTTCGGGGTGGGCAACGCGACCAGCCAGCTCTCCGTGCTCGGCCTCGGCGCCGTGGGCAACCCGCTCCTGGTCGGTGCCCTGCGCGGGGCGACCACCCTGTTCGGGCCGCTCAACGTGCTGTTCACCTCCGCCACCTCCTTCGGCCCGCCCCTGCTCGGCCGGATCGCCGACGAGCGGCGGCGGGTGCGGGCGACCGCGGGCCTCGCCGCCGTCCTCGCGGCCACCGCCGCCCTCTGGGCGACCGTGCTGGCCCTGCTGCCCGAACGGGCGGGACGCGAACTCCTCGGTGACACCTGGCCCACGGCGGCGGCGCTGCTCCCCGCGACCGGCAGCCAGTACGCCGCGATGGCCGCCGGCACCTGCGGACTGCTCGCCCTGCGCATGCTCGACCCGCGCACCACCCTGAGCATCCAGGTGGTGTTCTCGCTCACCGCCGTGGCGTTCATGGCGGGGGGTTACGCACTCGGAGGCGTCCCGGGGGCCGCATGGGGGCTGTTCCTCGGATCGCTCTGCAAGGCCGCCGCCACCTGGATCCGGGTGGCCCGGATCCGTCGCGGGAAGCCGGCGCCGGACGCCGCCGTCACCGCCGGCGCACTGCCCTCTGCTCCTTGAACGTGCTGATCAGCAGCAGACACAGCGCGGCGATGGCCAGCTTGCCCGCCGCCTGGAGCAGCGGACCGCGCAGCAGGATGAAGGTGTATCCGGCGATCAGCGGTGCGGCGATGGCCAGCACACTTCCGGGGCCGGGTCCCGCCCGGGTGACGGCCAGCGCGTACCGGCGGTCGGTGCGTGCCACCGCGTAACCGATCAGTGCGAGCCCGCCGATCACCCCGGACGCACCGAAGTCGACCCAGAACTCGGTCCACAGCGGGGCTGAGAGGTTGGTCATCCGCAGACCCATCCACTGCCCGACCCGGACCCCGGTGTCCTCCGGCTTCCCGCTCCACGCCGCGCGCGGCACGAAGAACAGCGCGGAGCCCGTCAGCTGGCGACCGTAGGTGTGGCCCCGGGTGTCGACCCACGAGATGCTGTTGGCGAACATCACCATCTGGTCGTAGTCCTTGGTCACCAGCGGCTCGAAGACCGAGGCCGACTGCGCGGGCCGCTGTCCTGCGTCGTCGTACCGGAACTTGTCGGCGTACGGGAACACCACCAGTGCCCCCACCACCCCCGTCGCCAGCACGATGCGGTAGATCGCCGCACTGCTCGGGAAGGCGGTGAACACGAAGGCCAGCAGCACCGTCAGGAACCAGTAACGGGCATTGGAGACGGGGTTGTTCACCACCAGGTTCAGCGCCACCAGCGCCACCCACACGAGCACCGTCGACGGGGTGCGCCGGGCCCGGTAGGAGGTTGCCAGACGGCGGGTGTAGAAGAGCAGGGCCAGCAGCGCCGGGACCTGGCCGAAGCCCTTGACGAACGCCGAGCCGACATTGGACCCTTCCGAGACCACACCGCTCGCCGCGACGGTCTCGTTGATCTCCTGCCGGCTGGAGAAGAAGACCGAGGGCCCGCCGAGCTTCAGCACATAGAACGCGCTCGCCGCGAACGCCAGCAGCACCAGCAGTCGCAGCCGCAGCGGATGCGCCACGGCCGGTCCACCGCCCGGGCTCCGCGTGGAGGGTGTACGTCGCCGCAGCGGTCTCCGCGAGGCCAGCAGTGCCCCCAGGTCGAAGGCGGCACACCCCACCAGGACCATCGCGATGGCCGTGACCAGGTCCTGGCGCGGCCCCACCATCGGTGTCGGCGTCTGCCCGATCACCACCTGGGCGAACGGCGCCACGCCCATCGCGATGTACACGAACATCCAGAAGACACCCTGGAGCAGCCGCCGCCGGGTGGAGAGGATCATCGTCGCCAACCGGGCCCCCGCATAGCAGGTCAGCACCAGCTGGAGCCAGTACGCGGTGTCCCGGACCTCACTGCCGGGCTGGGCGGCGATCACCGCGGGCAGGAAGCACACCAGGCCGAGGACGAGTGGCACGGACAGGGCCCGCGACAGCATCGACCAGGCGATCGGCCGCTCGGGCGGCTCCGGGAGGCCGTCGCGGCCCGGTGGCCACTCCGGGGTCGCGATAGAGCGGGCGGCCTGCTCCTGCGCCGATGTGTGCACCGACGTCATGCGCCCCCCCGGGATCAGTGAACCGCTGAACACTCTAACGAATCACCCCACCTGAGGGGGCGTGATGACTAGTCTGTGAAGTATTGGCCGCAGTTGAGGGGAACTCTGGTGAAAATCCTGCATGTTGTCACGCTCCACACTCCGGACCATGCCTTCGGCGGGCCGACCCGGGTGGCGTTCAACCTCTCCAAGGTCCAGCGGTCGAACGGCGACGACGCACGCGTCATGGCCCTCGGCGACGGCTTCCCCGACGGTGAACTGCCCAGCCATGTGGAAGGTGTTCCCGTCCACCTGTTCCAGGCGCGGCACCTGCTCCCGATGTTCGAGGTCAGTGGCATCACCTCCGCCGCGCTCCTGCGCACCGCACGCCGCATGATGCGCGGCGCCGACCTCGTGCACGTCCATCTGATGCGGGACCTGGTGACCCTGCCGGCCGCGCTCCTCGCGCTCGCGACCCGTACACCCCTGGTCGTCCAGACCCACGGCATGATCGACCCCACCGAGAAGAAGGTCGCCCAGCTCACCGACGTCCTCGGGGTCCGCAAGGTGCTGCGCGAGGCTGACGCCGTCCTGCACCTCACCGAGATGGAGCGGGTCGATGTGAACGCCGTCGCCGCTCCCGTACCGCTCACCCGTACCGTACGGCTGGTCAACGGTGTCCGCCGGCAGGAGCGCAAGCCCGCCCGCGACCCCGGCCGCCCGCCGACCGTGCTGTACCTCGCCCGCATTCAGGAGCGGAAGCGGCCCGAGGACTTCATCGCCGCGATGCCGCACGTCCTCGCCCACCACCCGGACGCCCGGTTCGTGCTGGCCGGCCCCGACACGGGCGCGCTGGCCGGCACCCTCGCCCTCGCCCGGAAGCTGGGCGTCACGGACTCCCTCGACCATGTGGGCCCGCTGGAGCACGACGAGGTCCTCGCCGCCGGGCGCGAGGCCGATGTGTACGTGCTGCCGGCGATCGAGGAGCCGTTCCCGGTCTCGGTCCTGGAGGCGATGTCGGTCGGCACCCCGGTCGTCATCACCCGCACCTGTGGGCAGGGCCCCGATGTGTCGGGGGCCGGTGCGGGCCGGGTCATCGACAGCCGGGTCGGCGAGGACGCGGCGAACGCCCGCAAGGTCGCCGACGCGATCCTGGAGCTGCTGGAGCCGGAGGCAGCCGAACAGGCGGGCAAGGCCGCCTGGCAGCTGGTCAACGACCAGTTCACCATCGAGGCCGTCACCGCCACCCTCCGGCGGACCTACGAGGACGTGGTCCGCCGAAGGAGAGGGTGAGACCTCGGCCGGTCAGCCTCCGGGTTTCTCACGGGACTTGAGCGCGATCTGCCACCGGTAGAAGCTCATCGCGAGGGCGAAGTCCAGGCCCGCCCGCCCGTCGAGGAAGCCCCGCCGGTAGACGTACATGTAGGCGAAGGACACCAGCGGCTTGAACGGCGCCTTGTGGAAGAGCTGCCCCTGACGGGACTTCACCTTCCGCACCTGCTCCTTGACATCGGGGTGGTGCTCCAGCCACGCCTCCCAGTCCGAGTAGCGGTTGTGGCGCTCGAACCAGGCGGTGACGGGGTCGAGGTCCTGGTGCTCGATGGGATTGCTCAGCGCCTCGGCCGTCGCGGCGACCGGCTGGTAGTGCCCCTCCACCTCCCCGATGCCGGGCGCCGCGAGGTCGCCGACCTCCGGGTAGTAGCACCTGGTCCGGTCGGTCAGGGAACGCTTGCGGATGGTGTAGCCGTGCCGGAGCCGCTTCCCCGAGAACCAGTAGCCCAGCGGGATGTCGTACGCCGCCGGCTTCGGGCTCTCCGGGTCGGCGAACGTCCGCCGCAGTTCCGCGAGCAGCCCCGGACTGAGCCGCTCGTCGCCGTCGAGCAGCAGGATCCAGTCCAGGTCGGTGCGGACGTTCTCCAGGCACCACTGCTTCTTGCGCGGATGTCCTCCGTCCCAGGTGTACGTGACCACCTCGGCCCCGCACTCCTCGGCGATCTTCGCCGTGTCGTCGGTGCTGTGGGAGTCCACCACGACGACCGCCTCGAAGTGGCCCAGGACCGACTTCACCGCCTCGGCGATGTTCAGGCCCTCGTTCTTCGTGGGGATCGCCACGGCGATGGGCAGCTTGCTCATCCGTTGTCTCCTTGCGGCAGCCAGGCGTAGCAGCCTGTGGAGGTGAAGGTGCGGGCGGAGTCGCCGATGGTGATCTCCACCTGCTTTCCGGCGCCGGAGGAGCCCGCTTCCAGCTCCTTGCCCCGTGCCCCCGCCACCTGCCAGCTGCAGGCCTCGGTGGGGGAGGGCGCCCGGTAGCGTCCGGGGCGCAGGGCGGCGCCCTTGTGCGTGCCGTCGGCGTAACCGAGAGCGGCCTCGTCGATCACGTCCTGGTGCTGGGGGCACAGGTGTGCCACGGCGGGTCCGGCGTCCGTGACCTCACCGGAGACGACCGCGGCGACGGCGATGTCCCGGTCGGCCTTGACGAGATAGCGCAGCCGGTCGCAGGTCTCCTGCCCGGTCTGGAGCACCGCGGCCGGGTCCATCCCCTTGGGCACGCGGTCGGTCAGATACTCCCTCTGCTTCTTGGTGAAGGACCCGGTGGCCGGGGTGATGTCCCCGGCGGGGGCCTTCGGCGTACTGCTGGGCTTCGCGGCCTGCGAGCCGGACGGGGAGGCCGTGGGCCCGGCGACGGAGGGCGGGGCGGAGGCCGCAGCGGACGGCGTGCCACCCGCTGCGGCCTTCCCGCCCCCGTCGCCGGACCCGCCGGACGAACCGCAGGCGGCCAGCACCGCCGTCGCGAGAGCGACGGCGGTGCCGGCCAGGAACGGATACCTCATCCACCCGTCCTCAGGGCGTAGTGCGCGCTGACCGTGGAAGCGCTCAGCGCGGTCGGATAGACGGCGGTCTCGTCGATCTGACCGGCGAAGAAGTTGCTGGTCGGGCGGTTGGCCCAGTTGGCCAGGTTGTCGCCGCCGACCCGCCAGTAGCCCGGGTAGTTCTCGTTGGAGGTGTAGAGGAGATTCGCCGCGCGGAGCTGCCCGTCGACGTACAGGGCCACCCCGCCCGGGCCCTGGGTGGCGACGACGTGGTGCCACGCGCCGTCGTTGTAGGTCCCCGTCGTGGTCACGGTGCGACGGCCGCCGCTGTAGACGCCGAAGACCAGCCGCCCCTCGTTAGTCATGTACACGTGCTTGTCGAAGCGGGTGCTGTTCTGCATGGACAGGTTGCCGAACCCGATGATCTTCCCGCCCCGGGTCGTGGTGGTCTTGATCCAGGTCTCCACGGTGAAGCGGGTGGGCTGGGCGTGGCGTTTGTTGCTGTACGCGTACTCGCTCGCGCCGTCGAAGCCGATCGCGGTCGAGTCGCCCGCGATCGCCGCCGGGGTCTGCTGGTAAGCGGGCCCGTTGCGCAGGAAGCCGTTGTTCAGCCCGTCCGTGGTGTCGGCCGCGAAGGTCGAAGTCCCCTCGTCGTACCGCCAGTAGAGCGAGGCGCCGTCCGACAGCACCCGTGCCGGATAGCCCTGCGTCGACGCCGCCACGGTCGCCGACTGGGCCGGGGACTTGGCACTGGTGTTGGTGCCGTCGCTCGCGGTGATGCGGTACGAGTGCGTCTCGCCCACCGCCACGTCGGTGTCCGTCCACTTCAGCTGCGGACGGTCCCAGAACAGCGAGTACCCGGTGGTGGTGTGGACGGGTGTGCTCGCCCCGTCCTTGTAGATGCGGTAGGTCAGCTCACCGTCGTCGGTGTCGAAGCTGGTCTGCCACTGGACGTCGATCTGCCCCGGGGTGACTGTGGAGAGGCTGACGTTGGGCACCCAAGGGGTCCCGGTGTCCGGGCCGTCGGCGAACCGGGTCAGGCCCTGCTGGCCGCCGCCGTTGACGGTGGTGAACTCCCCGCCGACCCAGAGGTAGTGATGTCCGCCCTTGTCCGTCTGCGTCATCACCCGGGGCCCGACGGGCTCACCGATGCCGTCGTTGGTGTCCGGGAACCAGGGCAGGAGCGTCGGGTCGTCGACGGACTGGGCCAGCAGGTGCCTGCGCGGCTGGTCGGCGAACCCGCCCATGCTGGAGCAGTCGTGGGCGTGGCTTCCGCTGTACAGCACGCCCGAATGGACCAGGACGGCCTGGGTCGCGCCCAGGCAGGTGTCGCGCCAGCGCTGCTGGTAGTCGTCGAGGTCGATGGCGATCCGGCCGTCGAACACCCCGCCGCCGGTACCCTCGTTGGCGGTGTAGAGCCCGGTGGCGTCCGTCGTGAGGTCCTGCACCGTCGAGGTGTCGGGGATGAAGCCCGGGTAGCTCTTGGTGAGCGCGCCCGTGGTGGCGTCCACCACCGCGAGGGCGTGCGAGGTGGTGCCGTTGACGTTGAAGAAGTCACCGCCGAGCGCCACGTGCTGACCGTCGGGGGTCACCTCGACCGCCCGCGCCACCTCGTCGGCGTTCGCCGTCCACGGCAGGAGGTCCGCACCCGTGGTGACGGCGGCGAAGCTGTTCCTCGTCTGGCCGCCCACACTGGTGAAGTCACCACCCAGATAGACGGTGTCCGCGGTCGCGTCCAGCGCCCGCACCGTCGCCGACACCGCGATCTTGAAGTCCTGGCGCGGGGTGCAGGTCGCGGTGTCGACGGCCGCGATGTTGCTGACGCCCACCCCGTTCACCGCGCCGAACTGCCCGCCCGCGTACAGCGTCTCCCCGTCGGGGGAGAGCGCGAGGGCCCGTACGGTCGCCGTGCCCGAGGACAGGGTGAACGACAGGCTGCAGTCCGTCGGCGCGCCCGTCGCCGCGTCGAACGCGGCGAAGTTCACCGCCGGCTGCTCCGATGTGCCCGCCGCCGCGTCCGGAGGGCGGATGGTGGAGAAGGTACCGCCGGCGTAGACGGTGCCCTCCGTCGCGGCCATCGACCACACAATGCCGTTGGTCTGCCAGGTGGTGAGGTCGTCCGCGGTGAGGGCCACCGGCGGTGTCAGAGCCGCCGCCGGGGAGGCCCCGGCCGCTGTCGCGGTCAGGGCTCCGGCGAACAGGCAGAGCGCGGCGGACGCGGCCCGCACACGGCCTTGTCCCCTCTGTCTCCGCCCCGTACTTCCGTTCATCATTCATCTCCGAAGGTGAGGACGAGCTGCGGCCGGTAGGCCGCCGTTGCCTCGCTCGACCAGATGCGGAGACTGTCCGTCCCGCTGCTGGTCAGGGCGAGTGAGGTGGCGGAGCCGAGGGCTCCGCCGAGTGCGGACGCGTTCAGTTCCGCCGAATAGCCGGTGGAGACGGAAGCGGCGCCGGTGATGGTCCCCAGCACGGTCGTGGAGAGCGACGGCCGGGTGTTGTAGGTGACCGACGATTCGGTCCACGCGCCGGTGACCGGCACGATGCTGTGGCTCTCGGCCGAACCCGCCGTCGAGTCCGACGACGTCCGGAAGGCGAGCCGCGCGCTCCTGAGCACCTGGCCGGCCGGGGCGGACGGCAGGGTGAAGCGCAGATAGCCGACATAGGCCGTGGTGCCCCGGGAGGCGAGCTGGCTGTCGTTGTAGTTCGTGTTCGCCGCCACGCTGTTGACGTAGGCGTCCTCGTCCGGGGTGACGGTGACGGTGCTGTCGCCGGGCCCGGGCGGGGTGCCGGCCAGCTCGTGGTGGACCGCCACCTGTGCGGCGGTCAGCGCCGAGGGGTAGACCGCGGTCTCGTCGACCTGCCCGGCGAAGTAGTCGCTCGTGGGCCGGTTCGGCCAGGCGTTGTTCATGGCGTCACCGCCCACCCGCCAGAACCCGTTGTACGAGCGGTTGCCGCTCGCCTGGTTGCTGCCGACCGCCTCCCCGTCGACGTACAGCACCATCCCCGACGCGCCCTGCGTGGCCACCGCGTGGTGCCAGGCGCCGTCGTTGTAGGAACCGGCCGACGTGATGGTGGGGCGGGTGCTGCCGCTCTGGACCCCGAAGGCGAGCCGGCCGTCGTTCGTCAGGTACACGAGCTTGTCGCTGACGCTGCTCGTGTGGCCGCGCGCGGTGCCGATGTTGTTGCCGTATCCGATGATGCGCCCGCCGGTCGTCGACGTGGTGCGGAACCACGTCTCGACCGAGTACGGCGTGGGCGAGGTGTAGCGGTGCAGCCGGTCGCTGTAGACGTACTCGTCCGTGCCGTTGAGGGAGAGCGCGGCCGAGCCGGCCACGGCGGACGGCGTGGCACGGTAGGACGGCGCGTTCATGTACACACCGCCGTTGTCGCTCGAAGAGGCGTCCGCGGCGAAGGCGCCGCCCGCCTCGTCGTAGCGCCAGTACAGGTCGGCCCCGTCGGCGAGCACCTTCTCCTGGTAGGGGGAGGCGGAGGACGCGGCCGTCGCCGAGACGGCGGCGGACAGTCCGCTGGTGTTGGTGCCGTCGCTCGCCGTGATCCGGTAGCTGTACGTGCGTCCCGCCACCACGTTCCGGTCGGTGAAGGTCAGCTGCGGCCTGCTGAAGAACAGCGAGGAGCCCGTCGTCGTGTACACCGGCGCCGAGCCGCCGTCACGGTAGACCCGGTACGTCAGCAGGCTGTCGTCCAGGTCCAGACTGCTGCGCCAGCTGACCTTGACCTCACCGGCCCTCGGCGCGGACACGCTCACCGCCGGAGCCGTGGGTGCCCCGGTGTCCGGGGTGTTCGCGAACCGGGTCAGCGCCTGCTGCCCGACCCCGTTGACCGTGGTGAACTCGCCGCCCACCCAGAGGAAGTCCCGGCCGCCGCGCGAGGAGACCGTCAGCGCGCGGGGCCCGACCGGCTCACCGATGCCGTCGTTGGTGTCCGGCAGCCAGCCCAGCAGATCAGGATCGTCGACGGACTGCGCCGTCAGATGCTTGCGGACCTGGTTGGGGAAGCCGCCCATGGTCGAGCAGTCGTGCACATGGCTGCCCGCGTACAGCACGCCCTTGTGGACCCGGACCGCCTGGGTCGCGCCCTGGCAGGTGTCCCGCCACCGCTGTCCGAAGCCGTCGAGCTCCATGGCGAGCCGGCCGTCGAAGGAGGCGCCGCCGGCGCCCTCGCCCGCCGCGTACCAGCCTTCGGACTCCGCGTCGGTGACGATGTCCTTGATGACGGCGGAGGACGGGATGAAGGTGGCGCCGTAGGCGTGGGTGACCGCGCCGGTGGAACGGCTGGTGACCGCGAGCGCGTGTGAGGCGGTCCCGCCGACGGTGAAGAAGTCGCCGCCGATCAGGACGCTCTCCCCGTCCGGGGTGACCTTCAGGGTGCGGCCGGTTTCGTCGGCGTCCGGATTCCAGCCGGTCAGCGCGCCGGACGCGGTGACCGCGCCGAAGAAGCGTCTTGCCGTGCCGTTGACCGTCTGGAAGTCGCCGCCCGCGTAGACCGTGCCGTCCGCCGCGACGTCGAGGGCGCGCACCGTCGCACCGAACTGCGGGGCGAAGCCTGGACGGGGCCGGCAGGTCGCCGTGTCGATCGCGGTCAGGCCGTTGGCGGCCTGCCCGTTCACCGCGTTGAAGTAACCGCCCACGTAGAGCGTGGACTTGTCGGGGGAGACCGCGAGGGCCCGGACCGTGGCGGTGCCGTTGCTCCGGGTGAAGGAGAGCGAACAGCCGGTGGGGGCACCGGTGGACGCGTCGAAG
Organism: Streptomyces sp. NPDC002125; assembly: GCF_053593715.1. NCBI lineage: Bacteria > Bacillati > Actinomycetota > Actinomycetes > Kitasatosporales > Streptomycetaceae > Streptomyces > Streptomyces sp. NPDC002125. Next base: position 137,144 of record NZ_JBSFDD010000015.1, read on the forward strand.
GCGGCGAAGTTCACGGCGGGCGTGGTGTTGCTCCCGGCGGGCGAGCCGGCCGGCCGGATGCCGGAGAAGGTGCCGCCCGCGTAGACCACACCACCGGCCTCGGCGAGCGTCCACACGATGCCGTTGGTCTGGTAGGTGGACAGGGCGTCGGCGGTGAAGCCGACCGGTGGGGTGAGCGCGGCGGCCGGGGGAGCGGTGACCGACGAGGTCCCGAGCGCGCCCGCCGTGAGCGCCATGATCGAGGCGAGGACACCGCCCCGGGTGCGTCTGAGACGTCTTGGCCCTCTCATCGGTCCACCCTGACCGCGGACCCCGTGAGCTGGTCGTTCAGCAGCCGGATGTCCGCGTCCACCATGATCCGGGCCAGCTCGCGCGACTTCACCTCCGGCTTCCAGCCGAGGAGTTCCTCCGCCTTGGACGCGTCACCGATCAGCGCGTCGACCTCGCTGGGACGCTCGTACTTGGGGTCGTAGCGGACATGCTCCGCCCAGTCGAGGCCCGCGTGCTCGAAGGCGTACTCCAGGAACTGCCGGACGCTGACCCCTTCGCCCGTGGCCACGACGTAGTCGTCCGGGGTGTCGCACTGGAGCATCCGCCACATCGCCTCCACGTACTCCGGGGCGTAACCCCAGTCGCGTACGGCGTCGAGGTTGCCCAGGTGCAGCCGGTCCTGGAGGCCCGCCTTGATCCTCGCCACCCCACGCGTGATCTTGCGGGTCACGAAGGTCTCGCCGCGGCGCGGGGACTCGTGGTTGAACAGGATGCCGTTGGTGGCGAACATCCCGTACGCCTCACGGTAGTTGACCGTCGCCCAGTACGAGTAGACCTTGGCCACGCTGTACGGGCTGCGCGGGTGGAACGGGGTCTTCTCGTTCTGCGGGGGCGGGCTCGCGCCGAACATCTCGGACGACGACGCCTGGTAGACCCGGGTGTCGATGCCGCTCGCGCGGACCGCCTCCAGCAGCCGCACGGTGCCGAGCCCGGTGACGTCACCGGTGTAGAGCGGGGCGTCGAAGGACACCCGGACATGGGACTGGGCGCCCAGGTTGTAGACCTCGTCGGGCTGGATGTCGCGCAGCAGGTTCACCAGTGCGACACCGTCGGAGAGGTCGGCGTGATGGAGCACGAAGGAACGATTCGCTTCCTCGGGCCCCTGGTAGATGTGATCGATCCGCTCGGTGTTGAAACTCGACGAACGGCGTATCAGTCCGTGGACCGTGTACCCCTTCTCGAGCAGCAGCTCCGACAGATACGAGCCGTCCTGTCCGGTCACACCCGTGATGAGCGCGGTCTTTGCCATGACTCCCCCCTCTGTGATCGCCCCAAGGGCGTTCTGGTTCACCGAAATATCTGGTTCTGAGCGGAATGCGGCAAAGGGTCACCCAGGCGCCGTGCTGCTGGCACAATCCGTGCCATGACGACTGAAATCCCCGGCCCACCCCAGGAATCCGTCCTCCCCCTGCTGTCTCCCGGTGCCCGCATATTCGTCGCGGGCCACCGCGGACTCGTCGGTTCGGCGCTGGTGCGCCGCCTCACCGCCGACGGCCACGAGGTGATCACCCGCGGCCGGGACGAGCTCGATCTGCGGGACGCCGGTCCGACCGAGGCCTTTCTCCGTGACACCCGTCCGGACGCCGTCGTGCTGGCCGCCGCCAAGGTGGGCGGGATCATGGCCAACAGCACCAGCCCGGTGCAGTTCCTGGAGGACAACCTCCGCATCCAGCTCGCCGTGATCGCGGGCGCGCACGCCGCCGGTGTCCGGCGGCTGCTCTTCCTCGGCTCGTCGTGCATCTATCCCAAGCACGCCCCGCAGCCCATCCCCGAGGACGCGCTGCTGACCGGACCCCTCGAACCGACCAACGAGGCCTACGCGCTGGCCAAGATCGCCGGGATCGTGCAGATCCAGTCCTACCGCCGGCAGTACGGCGCCTCGTACATCAGCGCCATGCCCACCAATCTCTACGGTCCGGGCGACAACTTCGACCTGGAGACCTCGCACGTGCTGCCGGCCCTGATCCGCCGCTTCCACGAGGCGAAGAGGGACGGGGCGCCCGAGGTCACCCTCTGGGGATCCGGCAGTCCCCGCCGTGAGTTCCTCCATGTCGACGATCTCGCAGCCGCCTGTGTGCGGCTGCTGGAGTCCTACGACGGCGACGAACCCGTCAACGTCGGCTGCGGAGAGGACCTCCCCATCCGTGAACTTGCCGCCATCGTGCGCGAGGTGACGGCCTATCAGGGCTCGGTCGTCTGGGACACCTCGAAGCCCGACGGCACCCCGCGCAAGCTCCTCGACGTGTCCCGGCTCTCCTCCCTCGGCTTCAAGCCGCAGATCCCCCTGCGGGACGGCGTCGCCCGCACCTACGCCTGGTGGCTCGGCAGCCAGGCCCCTCGGCACTGACCTCCCGGCCCGGCCGCCGCGGTACGTCCTGGACCCGTGCACCCGTTCCCCCGCCACGGCTCAGTACGCCCCGCGGCCGTCGGTGACGGCACGCACCGTACGGGCGAGGAGCCCCATGTCCGTGGCCATCGACCAGTTGTCGACGTACCAGAGGTCCAGCGACACCGTCTCCTGCCAGGACAGGTCCGAGCGCCCGCTGACCTGCCAGAGGCCGGTCAGCCCCGGCCGGACCGCCAGCCGTCTCAGCTCGCGCTCGTCGTAGCGCGACACCTCCTCCGGCAGCGGAGGGCGTGGGCCTACCAGGGACATGTCACCCCGTAGCACGTTGAGGAGCTGCGGGAGCTCGTCGACGGACGTCCTGCGCAGCGCGTGGCCGATCCGGGTCACCCGGGGGTCGCGGCGCATCTTGAACATCGGGCCCTCGCTCTCGTTCACCGCCGAGAGGTGCTCCCTGCGGGACTCCGCGTCCGCCACCATCGTGCGGAACTTCCACATGGTGAAAGGCCGGTTGTGCCGCCCCTGACGGATCTGGCGGTGGAAGACGGGTCCGGGCGACGAGAGCCGCACGGCCACCGCCACCGCGAAGAACACCGGAGCGAGCGCGAGCAGGCCGAGCGCCGCACCGGCACGGTCCACCACGGTCTTGAGCAGAGCCTGCGCTCCGCGCCGCAGCGGTGGTGCCACGTGCAGGAGCGTCAGCCCCGCGGCGGCGGCGGGCCGCACCCGGGCGGCGGCGACCCCGGACAGTTCCGAGAGCACGCAGAGGGCGAGGCCGCCGTCGTGCAGGCCCCACGCGAGGCGGCGCAGCCGGTCCTCGTCCAGCTGCGGCCCCGGGGCGACGAGGACCAGGTCCGCGTCATGGGCGAACGCGCTGCCGAGCACCGTCGACACGTCGTCCTCGGCGAATTCCGGGGCGATCCGCCCCGGCACCGGCGTCCCGCAGTCGGGCGCCGCCGGACCCACCGGCACCACCGCCACGGCTCTGTACGGGTGATCCGTACGGGAGTTGAGCAGGCCGACGGCCCGGTCCAGGCCCTCGGCCTCGCCGACCACCAGGACCCGCCGTCCGCGCCGCGCGGCCGGCCGCCAGCGGCCCGCGGCCCCCGCGAGGACGGCGACGGCCAGGCCGGGTGCGAGCGCCACGACCCCGGTCGCCGGGTCGAGCCCCCCGCCCGTCAGGGCCACCAGCACGGCCAGCACCCCGATGAGCGCCAGCCAGTCACCGAGCGAGCTGTGCGGCGCCCCGGCGGGTTCCCCCGGCAGCCCGCGCGTGTACCGGCCGCGCACCGCGCGCACTCCGGTCCAGACGAGGGCGGCCGACGCCGCGGCGGTCAGCGGGCCCGGCTGGTCCCCGGCCCTCAGCACGAGCCAGGCCGGGACTCCCAGGCCCAGCAGATCGGTCAGTACGAGGAGCGGTACCTGCGGATCGGGCCTCTTTCTCGCCCGCGGTCTCTCCGCGTGGTCGCGCTCCACAGTCGTCGGTGCTCTCCACACACGCTCCGGAGCCACCGTGCGGTTCCGTGGCCCACCGGTACGCGGACGTGGTGCCTCCGCGATCCCGGCGGGCCCGGATATATCCGTTTCAGGTATTTCGACATGCCCCATGAACCCCCCAGCCACAGTTGCATCCCCACAAACGGGACGCATCCGCCGATCCCATGGACTGACGGATGCGCCCTCGCTCGGTGCACGATATCCACACACGTGCCATTTCGCTGGAGTTCTCGTGAAGTTCAGACAGCTCGGACGAAGTGATCTGTGTCGCGCCCTCCGGAGGGTTTGGGAGGGTCCCGCCTAGAGTGAAGGTATGCAACCGCTTTCCGAGGAACAGACAGGCAGACTCGTCGCGATCGTGATGGATCTGGCCAGAGAAGGACGGTCGGAGGAGCTCCTGGAGTTCTTCGATCACGGCCTTCCGGTCGACGTCCAGGACCCCGACGGAAACACGGCGCTCATGCTCGCGGCGTACCACGGACAGGCGGAGACGGTCCGCGCGCTCATCGGGCGCGGTGCCGATGTCGACCTGCGGAACGGCCGGGACCAGTCCCCGGTGGCGGGTGCGCTGTTCAAGGGTGAGGACACGGTCGTGAAGGCCCTGGTCGCAGCGGGTGCCGACCTCGACGCGGGGACGCCCAGTGGACGCGCCGCAGCCGAGATGTTCGGCAGGACGGCGCTGCTTCCGTAGCGCTCGCGGCGGTTTCGGGACGGACAGGGCCCCGGGCGACTTCCCGTCGCCCGGGGCCCTTTCGTATACGGCTCCGGCCGAACCGCGGGCGGTCCGGGGCCTCTTGGCGTACTGCCGTGGACTCAGGCCGACTTGGAGGCCTTCAGGGCCTCGATGGCCTTGCGCACACCCTCGCCGTAGGCCGGGTCGGCCTGCGTGCAGTGGCTGATGTGGCGCTCGATGGTGGCCTGCGAGGCGCCGTCGATGGCCCGGGCGGTGTTGCCGAACAGGGCGTCCTGCTCGTCCGGGCTCATCGCCCGGAACAGGTTGCCCGGCTGCTCGAAGTAGTTGTCGTCGTCCTCGCGGTAGTCGAACCGGTCGGCGGCGGCCCCGTCGAGCGCCAGGCCCGGCTCGGCGAACTGCGGCTGCTCGGCCCAGCGGCCGTAGCTGTTCGGCGTGTAGCCGGGCACGGCGCCCTGGTTGCCGTCCACGCGCAACTGCCCGTCACGGTGGTAGGTGTTGACGTTCTTCGCGCCGCGCGGCTGGTTGACCGGAATCTGGTGGTGGTTGACCCCGACGCGGTAGCGGGCGGCGTCACCGTACGAGAACAGCCGGCCCTGGAGCATGCGGTCGGGCGAAGCGCCCACGCCGGGAACGAGGTTGGCCGGGGTGAAGGCGGCCTGCTCCACGTCCGCGAAGTAGTTCTCCGGGTTGCGGTTGAGCTCGAACTCGCCGACCTCGATGAGCGGGTAGTCCTTCTTGGACCAGACCTTGGTGAGGTCGAAGGGGTGGTAGCGGTACGTCGCCGCGTCGGCCTCCGGCATCACCTGGATGTAGAAGGTCCACTTCGGGTGGTCGCCGCGCTCGATCGCGTCGAACAGGTCCGCCTGCGAGGACTCGCGGTCAGCGGCGACGATCGCGGCGGCCTCCTCGTCCGTCAGGTTCTTGATGCCCTGCTGCGTACGGAAGTGGAACTTCACCCAGAAGCGCTCGTTGCTCTCGTTGATGAACGAGTAGGTGTGCGAGCCGAAGCCGTGCATGTGGCGGTAGCCGTCGGGGATGCCGCGGTCCGACATCACGATGGTGACCTGGTGCAGCGCCTCGGGGAGGTTCGTCCAGAAGTCCCAGTTGTTCTCCGGGGAGCGCAGGTTGGTGCGCGGGTCGCGCTTGACGGCGCGGTTGAGGTCGGGGAAGTGGTGGGGGTCGCGGTGGAAGAAGACCGGCGTGTTGTTGCCGACGACGTCCCAGTTGCCCTCCTCCGTGTAGAAGCGGAGGGCGAAACCGCGGATGTCGCGCTCCGCGTCGGCCGCACCGCGCTCACCGGCGACGGTGGAGAACCGGGCGAAGAGCTCCGTCTGCTTGCCGACCTCGGAGAAGAGCGCGGCCCGGGAGTAGCGGGTGATGTCCTGCGTCACGGTGAAGGTGCCGAAGGCCCCGGAGCCCTTGGCGTGCATGCGCCGCTCCGGGATGACCTCACGGCTGAAGTGGGCCAGCTTCTCCAGGAACCAGACGTCCTGGAGCAGCATCGGGCCGCGCGGACCGGCGGTGACGGCGTTCTCGTTGTTCGCGACCGGTGCGCCGGCGGCAGTGGTCAGCGGCTTCGTGTTGTCAGAAATTGTCCTGCTCCTCCGTGTGGGAACTTCGGTGCGACTCCGGATTCCGCTGACCTCGCTCGGGCTGACATGCCGGGCACAGACCCCAGTACGTCACCTCCACGTGGTCGATGGTGAACCCGTGATTCCGTGGCGTGTCCAGCCGCGGAGCGACCCGGGGGGCATCGACGTCGGCGATGGTGCCGCAGGTGCGGCAGACCACGTGCTGATGGTCGTCCCAGGTCTGTCCCTCGTACCGTGCCGGGGAATTCGGCAGGTCGATCCGCCGCGCCAGTCCGGCGTCGACGAGCGTCCTGAGCACGTCGTAGACCGCTTGGGTCGAGACCGTGCCGATCCGTGTCCGTACCAGGGTGAGGAGGGTACTGACGTCGGCGTGCGGGGCCTCGTGGACCGCCGAGAGCACGGCGACCCGGGGTCGGGTCACCCGCAACGACGCTCCGCGCAGGAGCGTCCTGGCCTCGGCTTCGATCACCTTCGCAGTGAATCACTTCTCTGGAATGATTCCAATCAATGGGGCGTAAAGACGAGCGCGTGTCCCCGTGCACTGGCCCGTGGAGCCCTTCCGGGCCCGGAGTCCGGCGCTCGTCGTCGCCGGCCGCGCCCGTCGCCCGGTGCCACGAGTGCCGTGTCCGATTCCCGCCAGCACCGCAGCGTGCGATGGCGCACCCTGGAAGCGTGATGAGCGACGACAGCAGGTACGAGGCGGTGAGCAGCCGCGACGCCCGGTTCGACGGCGAGTTCTTCTTCGCCGTGTCCACGACCGGGATCTACTGCCGCCCGAGCTGTCCGGCCTCCACCCCCAAGCGGCAGAACGTGACCTTCCACCCCACCGCTGCCGCCGCCCAGGGCGCCGGATACCGCGCCTGCCGGCGTTGCCGCCCGGACGCGGTGCCCGGCTCCGCCGACTGGAACGCCCGCGCCGACCTCGTGGGCCGGGCGATGCGGCTGATCGGCGACGGAGTCGTCGACCGCGAGGGCGTCGCCGGACTCGCCGCGCGCCTCGGCTACAGCGCCCGCCAGGTGCAGCGCCAGCTGAACGCCGAGGTCGGTGCCGGGCCCATCGCGCTGGCCCGGGCCCAGCGGGCGCACACCGCGCGGGTCCTCATGCAGACCACCGGCCTGCGGGCCGCGGAGGTGGCCTTCGCCGCGGGTTTCTCCAGTGTCCGCCAATTCAATGACACGGTCAGGGAGATCTACGCCCTCACCCCCGGCGAGCTGCGCGCCGCACGCCCCGGCCGGTCCTCCCGCTTCGGTTCCGTCTCAGCCGCAGACGGGGCCGGGGGAGTGCCGCTGCGGCTCGCCCACCGGGGGCCGTACGCGGCGGCGGAGATCTTCGACCACCTCGCCGCACGCGCCCTCGCGGGCGTCGAGGAGATGGCGGGCGGCCGGGGCGACCGCCTCTACCGGCGCACTCTGCGTCTGCCCCACGGCACCGGCATCGCGGAGGTCGGCGAGAGGCTGGGCGACGGATGGCTGGAATGCAGGCTGCACCTTTCCGATCTGCGCGATCTGACGACCGCCACCCAGCGGATTCGCCGCCTCTTCGACCTGGACGCCGACCCCCACGCCGTCGCCGAGCGCCTCGGTGCCGAGCCCGCGCTCGCCCCGCTCGTCGCCCTCCGGCCGGGGCTGCGCGCCCCCGGGGCGGTGGACGCCCACGAACTGACCATCCGCGCCGTGCTCGGCCAGCAGGTGTCCGTCGCCGCGGGGCGCGCGCTCGGCGGCGCGCTGGTCGCCGCCCGCGGCACACCTCTCCGCACCCCCAGCGGAGCCCTCACCCACACGTTCCCCGAGCCCTCCGCCCTGGCCGGCGAGGACCTGCGGGAGCTCGGGATGCCCGAATCGCGGCGGGCCGCCCTGCGCGGCGTCGCCGCGGCCCTCGCCGAAGGCAGGATCGGCCTCGACCCGGGCGCCGACCGGGACCGGGCCGAGAAGGAGCTGCTCGGCCTGCGGGGCGTCGGGCCCTGGACGGCCGGGTACGTCCGGATGCGGGCGCTCGGCGACCCGGACGTGCTGCTCACCGGCGACGTGGCCGTCCTCGCGGGAATGCGGCACACAGGGGCCGACGCGGTGGACGCCGAGGCGTGGCGGCCCTGGCGCACCTACGCCACGCACCACTTCTGGAACGCGGCGGCCGACCGGCGCCGCACCACCTCGGCGTGATGACATGAACAGCACTTTCGGAAGGACCGGCAGGATGACGCTCTACACCACGATGGACAGCCCGCTCGGCGAACTGCTGCTGGTGGGCGAGGAGTCGGCCACGGCATCCGGCGGCACCGCCCTCGCCTCGCTCTCGGTACCGGGCCAGAAGGGCGGCGCGACGGTCCAGGACGGCTGGACGGAGGACGCGGAGGCGTTCACCGCGATCACCGCCGAACTGCGCGCCTACTTCGAGGGCAGCCGGACGAGCTTCGGCATCGAGTACGCCGTCGGCCGTGGCACCGACTTCCAGCGGCGCGTCTGGCAGGCCCTGGAGGCCATCCCGTACGGCACGACGCTCAGCTACGGCGAGATCGCCGCCCGGATCGGCGCGTCGCGTGCAGCCGTGCGCTCGGTGGGCACCGCGATCGGCGCCAACCCGCTGCTGGTCGTGCGCCCCTGCCACCGCGTGATCGGCGCGAGCGGCGCGCTGACCGGCTACTCCGGCGGCCTCGACCGCAAACGAAAGCTCTTGGACCTGGAGAACCGCCACCAGGCGGCCTGAGATGGACGCCCTGATCCCCCGCCCCGTCATGGAAGTCGCCCCCGGCGCCTGGCACGTGCCCGGCTGGCTGACCCTCGCGCGCCAACGCGAGCTGGTGACGGCCTGCCGGGCCTGGGCGACCGGGCCCGTCCCCATCCGGCACACACGGCTGCCACGCGGCGGCGTCATGTCCGTACGGACCGTCTGCGTCGGCTGGCACTGGCAGCCGTACAGGTACACCCGCACGGCGGAGGACGTGAACGGCCGGCAGGTCGCCGAATTTCCCGACTGGATGGTGCGGCTGGGGCGCGAAGCCCATCTGGCGGCGTACGGAGACGAGGCGGCGGCGCGGGCCTACACCCCGGACACGGCGCTGATCAACTTCTACGACGGGCAGGCCAGGATGGGCATGCACCAGGACAAGGACGAGAGGTCCTCCGCCCCGGTCGTCTCCCTGTCCATCGGCGACACCTGCGTCTTCCGCGTCGGCAACACCGAGACCCGCACCAAGCCGTACACCGACATCGAGCTGGCCTCGGGCGACCTGTTCGTCTTCGGCGGCCCCTCGCGGTTCATCCACCACGCGGTCCCCAAGGTCCATGAGGGGACCGGCGATCCGGCCACCGGGCTGGGCTCGGGGCGGCTCAACATCACGATGAGGGTCACCGGGCTGCGGGACCCCTCGTAAGACCCCGGGGGAACCCTGGTGACCGCGGCGTTGTCAGTGGGTGCACGTAGGTTCAGTCGTGTCCCGCCGATCCGGCGAGGACGACCCCTCAGGTGTGCATTGGAGATGGCGCGTTGTCCGATTGGGAGAGGTCCAGCACGGCACGGGTGATTCCGCCCGCACGGCCGCGCAAGCTCGCCAAGGTCCCGTTCGTCGAGCTGGCCGACGGACGTCTGCAGGGTGTGGTGTCCAGCGGCTCGGACATCGGACGGGTCTACGTCTCGTCGGTCGCGGCCGGGACCTTCGCGTTCGCGTGCAGCACCAACAACAACCGCCCCTGCGGCGGGGCGCGCGGCTCGTTCTGCAATCACATAATCGCCCTGATCAACGAGTCGGTCCTGCAGTACGGCGCCGAGCGCGTGGTCCGGTATCTGAAGGCCGAAATTCCGGCGGGGGACGCGGACGGGCCCGCCCTCGTGGCGGCCATGCGCAGCACCCGGCCGCAGGCGGACGCGACGAAGGCCGCGGCCTCCGTGTTCAGCCGATTCCTGCGGCACCTCGCGTATCTCGAACACGGCCCGGTGACGGCTCCGTTGCCCGAGATGCACTTCTTCCCGCCGACCAGGGCGGTGGCCTGATGCGTGCGGATCTGCTCGCGGAACCCGTCGAAGGGCTCGACGAGGCCCTGGACGCCGTCGACGCCTTCGACCGTGCTCTCGTCGACGGCCTGCTCCGGCCGCGGTCCGGAGGGACCGACGGACCGGCCGCGCTCGCCCGGGCCGTGGCGGGGACCCCATTGGCCGGCCGGGTCGCCGAGGCGGCCGGGAAGGCCGCCGCGGGAGCGGCCGGTGAGGACCACTTCGTGGCCCTGGCCGCCGCCCGCACGGCGCTGCTCGGCTCCGTCCACGACGCCCTGCTGAGCCGCGTCGAGGAGGCGGCGGGGCGGTCGCGCGACGAGCTCGCCGCGCCGGCGCCCGGTGAGGGGCGGACGGCGAACCTCCTGGCGGCTGCCCGCGCCTGGCTCTCCGACCTGGCCCGCTGCGGATGGCAGGGCCTCGACCACGAGGTCGTGTCCGGAGCGGCGGAGGTCGTCTCCGCGATGCTTCCCGACCCCTCCCTCCGCCGCCTCGCGGCCCTCGTCGACGGCTTCGCGGCCGAGCTGGCCGCGTCCTGTCCCGGCGCGTCAGCGGAGCGCTTCCCGATACGCCGTTGGGCCGACCTCTGGTCGCGCGGAATGCTGCTGACGGTTCCCGGCGCCGCCGGTGCGCCGCCGGTCTCCACCGCGGACGGGCGCCTGCTGCCCCTCGGCATCGACGTACAGGAGCACGCGACCGCAGCGCAGGCGCAGGTGCACGCCGTGTTCGAGCCCGCCGACGGTTCGCCGTCCCGGCTCGTGCGAGCCAGCGTGTCCGTGCCGAAGCCCGACACGGTCGTCGGGGCCGGGATCTGGCAGCTGATGCGCCCGCACATGTCCCTGCTCGCGGCGGCGGGTGAGGGCCGTTCCATGGAGCTCACCGCGATGCCGGTCACGGCCGAGGGCGACCTCGTCTGGAGCGACGAGCACGCGCGCCCCGGAGAGCCGGCCGAGGCGTTCGCCACGGCCCGCGTGGCACTGCCCACCGCGAACGCCCCGGCGACGGCCCCCCTGGACCGGCACCCTGCGCGGATCGCCGTGCCCGTCTTCCTGGAGGGCTACACCGCCCGTACGGACGACGACGGCGCACTGACCTTCACGGTCGCCGGGCTCGAACTGCCCGTCCACACCGACCGGATCCCGGCCGCGGGCCCGCTCACCCCCGAGACCGTCGCCAGGTCGAGCGCGTGCATCGCGCTGATCCGCTGGGACGCCGGGACGTTCGGTGTGCAGCCACTCGCCGTCGAGACCACGGTGCGGAAGAAGGTGACCGCGGTGCACGCGGGGGCGTGGGCCGGAGGGACGGCCGACAAGACGGGGCTCAGGGCGGAGAAGGCCGCCACCGACGCCGCGAAGGTGCTGAGCGAGCGCGCGGGAAGGCTGCTGCGGAAGTGACCGGACAGCAGAGTCCCGGGGTGACCGGAGATACCTCGAACGACAACCGCCGCCAGGTCATGTACTGGCGCCTCCTCGCCCGGCTCTTCGACCCCGAGGAGCAGGCGGCCCTGGAGTCCGCGAGCCTCGCCGTGGTGGAGGACATCGGCCTGCCCGCCAAGCTGCTCGACCCGCAGGCGTCCATCGACTCGGTGATGCAGCGCCACCCCGAGCTGGCCGCCGAGTTCGACGGCCTGATGGTGCCGGAGGACACGGACGAGACGGAGGAGGGGACGGAGCAGGGCGGCGAGGACGGCGGCGGACGCGACCGTGCCGCCGAGGTGCGGCGCGCCGCGCTCGTGTCCAAGGTGCTGCTCAACGTCTTCCACTCCCCGCCGGGCACGGTCACCGCCGACCAGCTGTCCAGGTGGCAGTCCGACGCCGGCTGGCTGGAGCGCGCGCTCGGCTGCACGCCCGGCGAACTGCGCGGCGGTCGCGCCGGAGGCAGGGGCGCCGCTCCGACCGGCACGGGTGGCGGCGGCAGAACCCCCGACCTCAGCCGGCTGATTCCGGAGATCGGCCCCGAACTCGGCTCCATCGAGGCCGGACTCGTCAAGCGGATGCGGCTGCGCGAGGTGCTCGCCGACCCCGCGCTCGCCGCCCGGCTCACGCCGAGCATGTCCCTGATCGAACAGCTGCTGCGCGACAAGGACAACCTCTCCGGCGTCGCCCTGGCCAACGCCAAGGCGCTGATCCGCCGCTTCGTCGACGAGGTCGCCGAAGTGCTGCGCACCCAGGTGGAGAAGTCGACCGTCGGCGCCCTGGACCGCTCGGTCCCGCCCAAGCGGGTCTTCCGCAACCTCGACCTCGACCGCACGATCTGGAAGAACCTCACCAACTGGAGCCCGGAGGAGGAGCGGCTCTACGTCGACCGCCTCTTCTACCGGCACACGGCGCGCAAGACGACGCCCCAGCGGCTGATCGTCGTCGTCGACCAGTCGGGTTCCATGGTCGACTCGATGGTCAACTGCACCATTCTCGCCTCGATCTTCGCGGGACTGCCCAAGGTGGACGTCCACCTCATCGCCTACGACACGCAGGCACTCGACCTCACTCCCTGGGTGCACGACCCCTTCGAGACACTGCTGCGGACCAATCTCGGAGGCGGCACCGACGGCACGGTCGCGATGGCGCTGGCCCAGCCGAAGATCGCCGAGCCGCGCAACACCGTCGTGGTGTGGATATCCGACTTCTACGAATGGCAGGCCGAGCCGCTGTTCGAGAGCATGGCCGCCATCCACCGCTCGGGAGCCAAGTTCATCCCGGTCGGCTCGGTGACCAGCTCCGGCCGCGCCAGCGTCAACCCGTGGTTCCGGGAGCGCTTCAAGGACCAGGGGACGCCGGTGCTCTCCGGCCACATCCGCAAGCTCGTCCACGAGCTCAAGACATTCCTGACCTGAGGCGTCCTGCCCAGGCGCAATCGAACTCCCCCTCCCCATCGTGAAAGGCACAGAAGACATGTCCGACCTGTTGCGCGCCCCCGCCGAGATCAAGTACGCCGAGGAGCTGGACTGGCTGGAGTCGGTCGACGACGGCCCCAAGCCCTTCTCCTGGCGGCTCTCGCCCAAGATGGTCCGGCTGTTCATCCTGGGATCCGAGCGCTCCGACGGCCTCGACCGCGAGATCTCCCAGAAGTGGTACGGCGACCGCAGCTTCGTCGAGCGCTCCATCGTCACCCTGGCGTCGGACCGCGGTCTGCTGCTGATCGGCGACCCCGGCACGGGCAAGAGCTGGCTGGCCGAGCTGCTGTCCGCCGCCATATCCCGCAACTCCACCCTCGTGGTGCAGGGCACGGCCGGCACCACCGAGGACCACATCAAGTACTCCTGGAACGTCTCCATGGTGATCTCCAAGGGGCAGTCCCGGGAGTCGATGATCCCCTCGCCGATCATGACGGCGATGGAGACCGGCGCGATCGGCCGCTTCGAGGAGCTCACCCGCTCCACCAGCGACGTCCAGGACGCGCTGATCTCGATCCTCTCCGAGAAGTACATCTCGGTTCCGGAGATGGACAGCGACAACATCGTCTTCGCCAAGCCGGGCTTCTCCGTCATCGCCACGGCCAACAGCCGTGACCGCGGGGTCAACGACCTGTCCTCCGCGCTCAAGCGCCGCTTCAACTTCGTCCGCATCCCGGTGGTGACGAACAAGAAGAGCGAGGCGGAGATCGTCCGCTTCCGCACCGAGGAACTGCTGCGCCGCCACCAGATCGAGCTGGACGTCCCGCCGACGCTCCTGGACGTACTGCTCCAGAGCTTCGCCGATCTGCGGGCATCCGCGGCGGCGGCCGGCAGCGACGACGAGAAGCTGGAGTCCGCGCTGTCGAGCGCCGAGCAGATCGGCGTGCTCGAGGACGCCATCCTGCACAGCAACTTCTTCGGCGAACGCGCCCTGACCGCCCGCACCCTGGCCTCGTCGCTCGTGGGATCGCTGGCCCGGCGCGAGCCCGAGGACCTCGCCATCCTCAACAAGTACCTGCACGGTGTCGTCGAGCCGCGCAGCAAGGAGGAGGGCGGCTCCTGGCCGGAGTTCCTGGAGGGCGGCCGCGACGCGATCGCCACCCTGTCATGAGCGCCGCGACCGAGGAGACCGCGTTCGAGGCGCTGCGCGGCCAGCTGCAGGACGCGGCGACCGAGTTCGCGGACGGCCCCGACGCACTTCAGGGCATCCTGCTCGGCATCGTCGACGACGTCGACCGGGCCGTGCGCGAGCCGCTGGAGATCTTCCCCGTATGCCACCACTCGCCCGCCTCGGCGGTCGCGATGGCACGGCGGCTGCGGGAGAAGCAGCCCAAGGTGGTGTATCTGGAGCTGTGCGAGGACATGGCTCCGCTCCTGCCGGAGCTGAGGAACTGCCGCCTCCCGGTGGCCGTCCAGGCGTTCGCGAGCGAGGTCAAGGGCTTCCCCGCGGAGTGGGCGCCGCTGTCGGTCGTCGCCCCGATCACCGAGGCCTCCGCCGAGTACCAGGCCATCGCCTACGCTTTGGACACCCCGGGCGTGGAGCTGGTCCTCGTCGACCGCTCGTCGGACCACGTCTTCCAGTGGCAGGCAGGCGGCACGGAGCTCACGGGCCCCGACGCACCGCCCGCCGACGAGGAGGCGGCGCTGCACGGTGACGCGGTCGGCGTGGAGATCGGCGACCTGCGGCCCCGCTTCGCCGAACTGGAGGAGCACCTCCTGCACCACGGCCGGGTGCGGCACTGGTCGGAGTGGTGGCACCAGTACGTCGAGCTGCCCCTCGGGGACAGCGACCACGACACCTACCGCCAGGTCATGCTGCTGATCGGCAGCCTGTTCCGCCGTCTCGCCCCCGGTGACGCCGCCCGGGTCCGCGTCGACGAGGACCGTGAGCGCTACATGTGGACCCGGATGCGCGAGCACCTCGCCGCCACCGGCACCGATCCCGAGGACTGCCTCTACGTCTGCGGAGCGTTCCACGCCTCCAGCCGCGTCGAGGAGTTCGGTGTCCACGGCAGCGACGGCTTCGAGATCAGCCCGCCGAGCGAGAGCACCTGGCAGCACGGTCTGATCCCGTCCAGCCACTCGGCGATCGAGGCGCAGTTCGGCCTCGCCGCCGGGTCGGTCTCGATCGCGGCCACCCAGTGGGCGAAGAACCTCAAGCGCACCCGGGTGCAGCCGTACCGGCTCGTGGGACAGGCAGGCACCAAGAAGACGGCGAAGCCGCGGAAGACAGCCGCTGCCGCCGTCCCCGTGGCGCCGGAGGCTCCCTCCGACAAGCTCTCCGGCTTCCTCCAGAGCCCACCGGCCCTGGACCGGCTGGACGAGGCCGAACTGCTCGGCTGGTCGGTGGAGATCGTGCGCTCCGCCCGCCGCAACGGCTACCTCGCCTCCACCGCCGACGCCATCGCCGTGTTCGAGACCTCGATCCTGCTGGCGGGCATGCGGGACCGGGCCAGGCCGACCCCGTACGACTTCCAGGACGCGGCGGTCACCTGCATCGAGAAGGACACCGTGCCGGGCCGGCGCGACGTGCGCCGCCTCGTGGAGATCCTGATGGGCGGCGACCGGGTCGGCCAGGTCGGCTACGACGCGCTGCCGCCCCTGGCCCGCGATGTGCACGACCGGCTCGCCCCGCTGAACCTCAAGCTCCAGCAGCGCGGAGTGCAGCGGGCCCTGCTGGACATCGCCGCCCAGCAGGAACTGCGCCAGTGCTCCGATGTGCTGTGGATGCTGCGCCATCTGATGCCGCCCGGCGCCGCACGTCCCATCATGGGCGAGCGCGAGCTCGGCAAGCAGTCGGTCCAGGAGTCCTGGGACCTCGCGCTCGGCACCCACCAGCGGGCGCTGATCGAGCTGGGCTACGAGGGCGTCAGCATCGAGCAGGTGCTCGAACAGAGGCTGCGGCGCGCGGCGTACGCCCCCGACGCCACCACCGCGCAGGTCCTGGAGGCCGTCGAGGCCGCTCTGCTCCATCTGCGCGGAAGCCGCCTCGCCGACGAGCTGGGCACCCGCGCCCTTGAGGTGCTGGCCACCGAGCGCAGCGTCGACGGCGCGCCGGAGGTGCTGCGCCGGGTGCGCCGGCTCCTGGCGTACTACCGGATCAGCCGGCCCGAACTGCCGTCCTGGATCGAGTCCTTCGCCAAGACGGGGTACGCGCACTACTGCACCCTCCTGCCGACGGCGTTCACCGACGAGGACGCGACCGTCCGCCAGGTCGCCGCCATGCTGGGCTTCCTCTTCAGCATGGAGAGCCTCGCCCTGTCACTCGGCTGCGACCGGACCCAGCTGGACCTGGCCTTCGCTCAGTCACACCCGCAGGAGCCGTCCAGGGTGGCGCTGCTGTGGGCGGCGCAGGTGCACCTCGGCCAGCTCTCCCGCACCGGACTGCGGGAGCGGTGCGACGCGTTGCTGGCCGACCCGCTGGTGGTGCCCGCCTATCCGCGCTACCTCAGCGGCTTCCTGCACGCCCTGGAGCCGGTGCCGCAGCTGGCCGACTTCGTCGTGGAGGCGGTGTCGAACGCGTTCGCGCGGCTCCCGGACCCGGTGCTGCTGCCGTGGCTGCCGAAGCTGATCACCACGCTGCGTTCCGAGGGCGCCGAGCTGGCCCCGCTGCTGATCCGCGAGGCCGGGCGGGTCTTCCCCGGCCGCCTGGCCGCCCTGGACGCCTGGGTCCCGCCGTGGCTCGCCGCCCCGGAGACCCCGGCCGCCGCCCCGGCGGCGACCGGCGGCGGCGCGGCGGGACGTGCCGTCCTGCTCGCCGCACACCCGGAGACGTGCGACAGCCTCGCCGAGCTACTGGGCTGCGAGGGCGCCTGGGAGACGGAGGCACCTTCGGGCGCGATACTCGTCGGTCGCCACCCGGAGACCGCGGGGGCACTGGAGGCGCTGCTGGCGAGGGTCTGAAAGCCCGGAGTCCGGCACGGCGCACGGCGCGAGACCCGCTGCGCCGTGCCGCCGTGCCCGTGGTGCCGCCGTGCCCGTGGTGCCGCCGCGCCCGCGGTGCGGTCGGGCCCGTTGTGTCGCCGTTCCGTCGTGCGCGGACAGTTCGGCGGGCGCCGAACGACCGGATGGATAGCGTGCTGAGCGCGCCACGGGAGAGGCTCGTGGCCGACGGTGAGGAGCGGTCCATGGCGGAGCTGTCCGTGGGGGAGCGGGACCTGAAACAGAAGATCGCCGAGCGGTTCCGTGAGGTCAACGGCGACCATCCGATGACCGGGGCGGACGACGCCTATGTCACCGCGCGGTTCACCGCTCTGGAGCAACTCTGCGCCGTACAGGGCCGCGACGCCGACGAGGTACGCCGGCTGATGCTGGCGGGGCGCCTTCCGCTGCCGGGATATCTGCGCTCCGACGGCGCCGAGATGGTGCCCGGCGACCTGTTCGCCCTCGCCGAGAAGGCGGGCGGCACGGACCGGCTCCAGGAGTGGTTCACCGCCCACTGGACCGACCCGGCCGCCGGGGCGGCGGAGTGGGACGCGTACCTCGGCGGACAGTACGTCTGCCTGCACTCGGTGACTCCGGCCGGTATCCGGCGCAAGGACGAGCTGACGGCGGCGATCACCTCCGCGCCGGCCGCACCCGACGCCGGGTCGGAGCTCTGGTCGGCGCGACTGCACCTGCTGATCGGCGAGCTCGACGCGCTGGAGCCCGAGTTCACCGCGTACGACCGCCTGCGCTTCGACGGGCCCACCTCCCGCGATACGTGCATCGCCGGGATGCGGGCCCGTTTCCCCCGCGTCAGCCCCGGAAGTGGGACTTGCTGATCATGCCGTGCACGCCCGTGGTGCGGTCCACGACCTGCGAGACCTCGAAGTCCGCCGCCGCCGACAGATAGGCGTACGCCGTCGCGCGGTCCATGCCCAGGTCGTCCTGGAGGAAGTCGAGGGCGTTCACCACGGCCCGGCGCATGGCCACGTCCAGGTCGCCCAGATTGCCGGAGGCCGAGCCGTCGGGGTCGGAGAGGCCGACCGGGATCCAGGTGTCCTTCGTCTCGCCGAACGGATAACGGTAGGCGACCGAGGGCGCGTCGCCGCTGCCCGGCTTGCACACGGTCAGCCGGAAGGTGGCGCGGAGCGAACCCTCCAGCGCGGTGAGCGCGGCCTCGCCGTTGCCCATCGCGAAGTGCGGGTCGCCCATGTAGAAGAGGGCACCCTCCGCGAAGACCGGGAGGTAGAACGCCGAGTCCTCACCCAGATGGCGAATGTCGATGTTGCCGCCGCCCAGGGTGGGCGGGATCGAGTTCAGCAGGGGGTCGGTGGGCGAGCCCGCGTCGGCGAAGGCGACACCCATCATGCCCATGTGCGGGGCCAGCGGGAAGCGCACCTTGGCCTTCCGGCCGAGCGGCAGCACCGCCTGCGCGCCGTGCGAGCCCCGCTCGACCGGTGTGAACACGGAGACGTTTCCGTACTTCTCGGGATCACCTGAGGCCCGGCCGTCGTCAGCCATCGGTGGCATGACCTCGGCGGCCGTGATGCCGTCCGGGGCGCTCCCGTCCGCGCGACGGGCGAGCGCGCCCTTGCCGTGCCGGCTGGAGATCACTCCGTACGGCACGCGGGGCAGCAGCGACAGCGGCTCCACCTTCAGGACGTCACCGGGCTCGGCACCCTCGACCGCGACGGGCCCGATCACCACGTGCGGGCCGTCCACGTCGAAGTTCCGCGCGGTGCGGTCGTAGTCGCGGGCCACCGACACCGCGTCCTTGAGGACCCGGTCGGCGGGTACGCCCTGGGAGCGGAAGTAGGCGAGCGGATCGCGGCCCTGGTCCTCCAGCAGGCCCTCGTGCGAGAGCGTGTCCACGGTGAGGGTCTCCCCGGAGCGCATCCGCAGCACAGGATCACTGCCGAGCGACGGCACGTAGCCCCAGCGCACCTCGTCCGCGTCGGCCCGCAGATAGTGGCGGCCGTGCACCGGGCCTTTGCCCGGCTGGAGTATCTGCCCCGGGTAGGAGACATGCGGCCCGGACGAGGGTGCCGCCGACGCCGGACCCTGCCCCGCGACCGAGGCCGCTGCCGTCAGCGCCCCCACACCCGCCGCCGCCCGCAACAGGCCACGCCGGCCAAGACGATCCTTCAACTGCTCGTGCAGACCAGCCAGTTCGCCGTTCTCGACAGCCACGCGCAACAACCTCCCGAACACCGGACCGTTCCGGCTCCGGATCCGCCGGAACGATGTGGTGCCTGGTCTACGGGGCGGGTGTTACGAACGAAGATCCACTTGGATTTCCGCGCCGTAACGAGACACCCGCCGGCCGGAGCCGAGAAGGCCGGCCCCGGCACCCCCGCGAGGCAACACCGTGCGACGGCTTCCTCCCGCACCCGGGCACACACCGGGGCTGCGCGACTCCCGCGTATACGTCCGCCCGCCCTCCCGTCCTTCGGCCCACCCGCCCGTCCGTCCGCCCGGCCGAGCCGGACCGGGGCCCCGCGCCCCGCACGCGCGGGCTGCGGCTACCGTGTCGCAGCATGAACGCGGACGGATGGCTGGCGGACACCCGGAGCTCCTACGACACGGTCGCGGACAGCTATGCCGCCCAGCTGCGCGAGGCCCTGGCGGGGGAGCCGTACCTTCGGGCGGCGCTGGCGCTCTTCGCCGAACTGGCCCACGCGGCCGGCGGCGGTCCCGTGGCGGACGTGGGGTGCGGCCCGGGGCACGTCACCGCTCACCTGCACGAGCTGGGCGTCGACGCGTTCGGCATCGATCTCTCACCCGGGATGATCGACGTGGCCCGGCGCGACCACCCCGGACTGCGCTTCGAGGTCGGCTCGATGACCGGCCTCGCACAGGCCGACGGCTCGGTCGGCGCCCTGCTCGCGTTCTGGTCGCTGATCCACATCCCCGACGACTCGGTCCCCACGGTCTTCACCGAGTTCCGGCGCGTGCTGCGCCCCGGCGCACCGCTGCTGCTCGGCTTCCACATGGGCGACGAGTCACGACTGAAGACGCAGGGCTACGGCGGATATCCGATGAAGGTCCACGTCCACCGCCGCCTGCCGGCCCAGGTGACCGCCTGGCTGAGCGATGCCGGATTCACCGTCCAGGCGCAGATGCTGCTCGACCTGGACGAGAGCCTGCCGGGAGCCGTCCTCTTCGCCCGACGGGAGGCCCAGGCGCAGTGACCCGCGGCGTGGACGGCGCTCTCTGTCCCGGGACTCCGCCGCCGGGCACTCCCAGGCTCTTGTCAGACACCGCTGTTACGTTGACACGAGGATGTGCTGACCTTCGGACGCGAGGAAGCCCGGCCTCGGCTCACCGGCTTCCCGGTGTGACCGGCCTCCATGGAGCCGGCCGCCGTGATGCCGAGCGAGCCACGGACGGCCGAACGGGCCGAAGTGCCGAATGAGGGGCGGCTAGTTCGAATACGGTCGCAGTCGGGGGTGCCGGGCGTGCTGTTCCTGGTCAGCCCAGTGGCACGAGGTGCTCGCTGGGTGTGTAATTCAATAAGAGGAGAAAGCGGGATCCCACCACGCGGCCTTGACCGTCAGGTGCTGTTGGTCCCTCACGTCCTGGGTCCACAGGTATACCGGGCTATCCCCTTTATGACGAGCGCACCGAATGGGGATTGGCGTTGCCGTCGAGCCTGAGGTCCACGTGGTGGAGCAGTCACCGGATCACCGCGACGGGGTGAGGAGACACCATGCTCGACAACCCGTATGAAGGCACGGATTTCGCGGAATCCTGGCACCAGGGATTCGGTGCCGGATTCACCTATCCCGATCGCCCCAACGAGGCACCCTTCCTGCTGGACAGCGATCAGCGGACGGTCTACGCCGAAGGCGTCCTCGCCGGAAACGACGCGGCGTCGCATGGGCAGGAGCTGTCCGACGTAACGCCCAGCGGGGACGCTTTCGCCGAGACGGCGGCGCATGTGGGTGAAGGGGTGCACCTGATCGCTGACGCCAAACACATCATCAAGCTGCGCACGCTGACATCGGTGGGGTGGGGAGCGTTCTGGGGGATCGTGCTGTTCGCGGTCCTCGGCCCGGACCGCTCGGACGAGTACTACTTCGATTCGGCCGCCCGGGCTTCTCTCAAGCAGGCGTATGACGATCTGTCTTCGACGGGAATGATGACGTCGAACGTCGAGCTGTACATGGCCGCCTGCGACCAGGACCACGGCAGCACGGAAGATGACGCGCTCACCCGCCAAGGCTGGTGGCACGGAATGGTGTACGGGGCATTCGAACCCGCCGAGACGGAGGCCCGGGGCCACGAACACCTGGGCAACACACGGGTACTGCGATTCCAGGCGGGGCTGGACGAGATCGAGATGATCGCGCTGGAGCAGTGAGCGAAAAGCGCCTGTTCTCAATCCTGGGCTGTGTGTTGCCCAGATCGGGATTTGAACAGAGGCCCCCTTGGGGTGCTCCGGAGACGACCCTCAGCGGTTCCGCTGAGGGTCGTCCGGTGGTGATGCGCGGTTTCGGGTCCAGGCCGGGGGCTCGTGCGGCACCCGGGCGACGGTGGTGACTGTCACCGCCGTTTCGGTCAGTCCCGTCGCGCTTCGCGCTGATTTCGCTCAGCACGGAGGCGCATACGACCAGCAGCGCGACCAACCCCGGCGCACCTGTGCGGTGACAGCTCTAACGCAGGCTGCGGATCATCGAGATCAGCAGCGCGTGGGTCCCGGCGTCGGCCGCCACCACAAGCCCGCGGGCTGCCCTCCCGATCGGGGCGCCGTCGATTCCGGTGACCACGCAGCCGGCGGCCTGGCACACAGCGATGCCGGCGGCGAAATGCACGCTCCCGGACAGGTCACCGCCGTCGGTCACGTAGGCGGCCCGCTTACCGCTCGCGACCCAGGCCAACGCCAGCGTCGTGGACACGACACGCGGCCGGAACCGCTCGACGAAGCCGGGGTGAGCCAGCAGGTCAACGGCACGGAACCCGGGGGCACTCGGGAACGGCGGGTCCAGATTGACGTCGACCAGTCGCGTGGCAGGAGTGGGTGCCAACCGGGCGTCCACCTCGTCATGCCGCACCCAGGCGGTCTTCCCGTCGGTGAAGAAGACCTCGCCGCTGAACGGATCGGCCACAGCTGCCGCCCCATCGCGCAGCGCCACGTTGACGGCCACCAGCATGGTGCCGACGGCGTAGTTCAGCGTGCCGCACAGGGGATCGACCAGCCAGCGACGCGCAGCGTCGGCGGCACCGTGCGCCCCGCCTTCCTCACCGAGCACCGCGTCATCGGGCCGAGCGGCACGGATGACACCGAGGATCGCCTTCTCGGCCTCCACATCGGCGGCGGTGGCAAAGTCTCCGGCGCCCTTGTCGATGCGGGTGAGCCGCTGACCGTACAGGGTGCGCACCAGGTCCGCGCCGGTGCGTGCCCCGGCTATCGCAACCTCGGCATCGTCGGCACCCGTGAATGAGTCGGTCACCCTGCCAGAGTAGCGAGGCGCCCGCCGAGGCAAGTGCGGTCGACCAGAACCACGCTGACATCCCCTTGCCATTCCCCGGGAGCAGCATGTCGCCGTCCAACGCGTACCGGCTGACCACGAAGGACACGGCCTCGCTGGGCTGTTCCCGCCCGACCTTGCCGGCTACCACGACGGGGCCGAGGTCTCCGTGCCCACCGCACTGGAGCTGGTGCGTGCCATGCTCCGGGACAGTGGTGCCTGGTGCAGGCTGGAGTCCGGGGACACGTTCACCGTGCACGTCGGGTGGGACCAGTACGTGTACGTCGGCAGCGCCCGGCCCTGCGAAGGGGCCGTCGCCCGGACCCATGAGATCGGCTTGTTCGCGGAGCCGATCACGGCCTCACCGTATGCCGCGGACCAAGAGGAACCAGAGGTGACGGAGGCCGCGGACGAGGACTTCTGGGAGCACGTGCGCGCGGCACTGGCCGCATCGCAGGCGTTGCTGCTGGAAGAGACATACGTCCGCAACGCCTCCCGCTGGCACCATCTCACCGAGGACAACCTCGACACCGTGCGCGTCGCTCTGGGGTCACGCGCGCTTCTGGCCGTCCACCCCGGCCTCCCCCCTGAGGTCGACGCGGTCCTGGCCGCGCTGCCCAAGGACGAATCCGTCGGGGTCGTATGGGAGGCACCGGACGCGACGATCCGCCGTGTCATCGTCGACGAGACCGGCCACCAGCAACTCGCCGGCCTGGTGGCCGGTGCGCGGGGCGCCTGCCTGCTGCCCCTGTCCCCCGACGAACACTCCCCGCTCTTCCGCGCGGCTCTGCCCGACAGCGACGGAGTGCTTCGCGCCCGGTGGTGACCCGCATCCTCCGGTCCCCGCGTGCGCGATGGGCGCCCACCGGACCGGTCGCGATCCTGGATCTCCGCCTGTTGACCGAGGGCGGAACTGACGGGTTCGGCCCCCTGGCTGTGCCGACTCCGTAGAATGTGTCCCTCGGAAATGCGGCTGATCATCGGGGGCGGGACATTGGCCGGAAAACCGCAGTTGCTCTTCATACACGGCATCGGCTCGGCGCGGGCCTCGGACATGGAACTACGGGAGTGGTCCGCGTCCCTCGCGAGCGGTGTCCGGGCGGCCGGCCACGCGGACCTGGTCTCGGGCATCACCCAGGCGTGGGCCGCGGAGACCCGCTTCGCCAACTACAGCGATCTCTTCTACAGAGCGGGTGCCCAGGGCGCCGCCGACGGTATCTCGGATGAGGAGCTGTCCCTGCTGCTCGCCCTCCTGGACGAGATGACCCAAGAGCTGGGCCGCCAGGCCGAGTCGGCCGGTGACCGCAGGTCGGTGGAGATCATCGGGAGCGCCCGCGCGGAGCTCCGGGCCGCCGTCGAACCGGAGACGGTACAGGGTCAGGGGCCGCTCGAGGCCGTCCGGCGGGCGGGCAACGTGGCGACGTTCCTTCTCCAGCTTCCCGGCCTGCGGCAGGCGTCGCAGTGGGCCAGTGGAGTCCAGTTCCTTCCGGTCCTCTCCCAGGTGGGCCGGTACCTGGCCCGGAAGGAGCCGGACGACGCGGGGCTGGGTCTCGACGTGCGCATCCGTGAGCGCGTCCTCTCCGGCCTCGACCCGTCCCGGCCGCTGATCGTGATCTCACACTCGCTCGGCACGGTCGTCGCGTACGAAGCGCTGCACATGTACACCGGCCGTGTGCCGCTGTGGATCACGCTGGGCTCACCACTGGCCATGGGGGCTCTGGTGCTTCAGCGGCTGGCGCCCCGGCCGCCGCGGACGCCGGCCGGTGTGGAGCGCTGGCTCAACTTCTGGGACCGCGACGACATCGTGGTCGCCCGTCCCCGCCTGGAGCGCTGGATGGAGGCCAACGCCCTGGGCGTCGAACCGGTGACCGCACGCGCGGACACGCACGGACTCTGGACCCATACGGCGACGAAGTACCTCGCGCACAAGGACGTCGCAGGGCCGGTGGCCGAGACGTTGAAGAACCTCTGACAGGCGGCCGCAGTGGTCCGTCACGTGATCGTGGTCGCCTCCCAGTGCTCCACCATGCCCGAACTCGGTTCGCTGGAGGCGGCCGCCAGAGACCTGCACGCCGTCCTGACCGATCCGCATCTGGGCGGCGCCGAGCCGACGGATGACTCGTTCCTGCTGAACCCGGAGTCGCCCGAAGACGTGACCGCGGCCGTCCACGCGGCCGCCACCCGTGCGCAGCGGGACGGCGCGGTGCTGATCGTGGCCCTGCTCGGTCACGGGTTCACCACCCCCGCGCTGCGCTTCATGGTCCAGGGCTCCCGAGTGACCTCATCGGGCTCAGCCGTGGATGTTCCGGGGCTCCTCGGGGAGGTGGCCAACGAGGCCGAGGGAGTGATCGCCCTCATCGACACCTGTCACGCCGGTGCCGCCCCGCCTCCCCCCGACGTCCTGGCCAGCGGAGTCAGGGCCGGACAGGTCCAGTTCGCCGTCATCATGGCCGCGGCCGCCGACCAGGACGCGTACGGCATGAACCTCTCCGTCGCTCTGGCCTCGGTGATCCGGCGAGGGCTGGACGGCCGTGGCCAGCACCTGCTGGTCGACGACGAGCTGATGAGCGGCGTCCGGGCCGAGGTGCGGAAACTGGACGGCGGCCAGACCATCGGCCGCTCGGTCTTCGACCAGTACGACTTCGCCGTGGGCCCGCTCTGGCTGGCCCACAACGCACGCGCCTCGTACGGTGCCGGGTCCGAGATCGGTCCGGTAGCCGCCCGGCTGCTGGACGAGGCGAGCGAGGGATGGCCGGACAGACCCGCCCGCTGGACCCACGCCTCCCTGACCGCCCTTCTCAGCTCCTCCGCCGCCGATCAGCACCCGGCCCAGAAGATGTGGGTCGAGGAGATCAAGGCCGGTCTGCAGGAGTGCAGGAAGACCGTCCAAGTGCTGAAGGAACACCTCCCGGACGCCATGCGGACGCACGTGCTGCGCACGGCCGCGAACCGGGCCGGCTTCCCCGCGTCCCTGGTGGACGGTCCCCGACTGCGTGATCTCGTCGAACACGCAGTCCTTGGAGGCGACCATTTCGAGCGATCCGAGCGGTCGAGGCACGACTTGCTCGGGCGGCTGGTCGCCGCGCTCCTGGTCGGGGCGGGCATCACGCCCCCGGCGGAGCTGAACAAATGGATCGAAGACCACGGGGATGTCGAGTCCTTCAAGGACGCATACGAGGAATTCCAGCAGTGGGATCAGTCCGCCCGAACCCGTCTCGTGCTCGGGATCCCCTCCCTCGCAGGCAGACGCCGCAGCAACGGCGACAGCGCGCTGGAATGGCCGAGGCGGTTGCACGCCTGGGTGATCCAGGGAGGCAAGACCCTGGGCTCGAACGAGTTCGAGGCCTCCACCCGTGACGAGGCCGGGCTGGCCGCTGTCATCAAGGCGGCGATCAGGTGGGCCCGCAGCCGTCTGCCCGCGGGCGAGCGCCTGCAGCACATAGACATCGCCGCCTGCGGGCGGGTCCTGGCACAGTGGCATCCGGAAGAGGCCCGGACCGGGCTCCAGAAACTCGGTATCGCGCACCGGGTCACGCTGCGGTGGAACAACTCGATCGTGCGGGACGAGGGGGCGGAGTGGGACGCCTCTGAGCTGAACTACCTCGCCGAGGACGTTCTCGAGTCCCTGGAGGCGGGCAACACGGAGCTCTCCTGGCTGGGACTCGCCGACATAGCGGACCTGGAAGACCTCGTGGAACGGCTGGCCTCCGAGACAGGGCGCCCCTGGGCGCTGGAGGAGCGTCCCGCCGGTTGCGACGAGACACTGGCCACCCTCGCCGCGTACGCCCCCATCCTGATCTGGCCCGAGCACGCCACCGCCGCACCCGGGCAGTTCCGCGCCACCGTGGACGGGTTGTGGAACCAGATCCGGAACGAGCAGGACTGGCAAGCCGGCCGTGCGCTCAAGCCCGGCGACGGCACGCCGAACGGTCTGCGGCAGGTGCGACGGGTGTGGCACGACCGGCAATGGCTCGATTTCTGCAAACAGTTCGAGCCATCCCTGAGCAGCCCCGAAGAGGAGACCTCATGACCTGGAGTCCTTACTACCGGGGCGACGGTGTCGCACGCGAACCGGAACTCCCGCCGCCTCCCCCTTGGCGCATGCCGGGGAACGACGTACCCGAAGGCGTGCCGTACCAGCCCGATCCCGGCCTCGTCGATGCCGTCAACGCGGCGCTGCTGCTGCACCGACCGCTCCTGCTCACCGGGCCCGCCGGCTCCGGGAAGTCCACGCTGATCAAGCATGTGGCCCACGAGGTCGGCCTCGGACGCGAACTCCACTGGCACATCACCTCGCGCAGCACCCTGACCGAGGCCCTGTACCGCTACGACGCCCTCGGCCGCATCCACGCCCAGAACCTGCGCAACGCGGCGGGCCCGGCGCGCTCCCGGCTGGCGGGCCGAGGCCGGAAACAACGCGGTGACGACATCGCTCCCTTCCTGAGGCTCGGTCCTCTGGGCACCGCCTTCGCCGCGGTGGAGCGGCCGCGCGCCCTGCTCATCGACGAGATCGACAAGAGCGACCTCGACCTGCCCAGCGACCTCCTGGACATCCTGGAGCGCGGCCGGTTCGAGATTCCGGAACTGTCCCGCCACCACCGGAAGCGCGTGCCCGTACGGCTCCACGACGACACCGCGACCGTGGACGTCGTGGACGGTGTCGTCCCGTGCACGCTCTTCCCTCTGATCGTGATGACCAGCAACGGCGAACGCGACTTCCCGCCGCCCTTCCGGCGACGGTGCATCCGGTATTCGATGCCCGTACTCACGGAGGAGAGTCTCACCGGGATCGTCGCCGCCCATCTCAGCGCCCCGGGCGAGGACGAGGACGCGGAACAGCTGACCACCGGCGTCCAGGAGCTGATCGCGGGCTTCGCGGGACGGCTGGCCAACGGCGAGCATCTGGCCGTCGACCAACTGCTCAATGCCGTCCACCTCATCAGGCAGCCCCTCCAAGGACAGCAGAGGAAGGACCTGACCGACCTTCTGCTCCAGGGCCTGGGCCGTGACTGATCCGCCGGAGCCGTTCGGCCGCCTCGGCGCGCTCGCCGCCCGGCTCGGACTGACGGCCGAGGAACTGGCGGACGCCGTACTGCTCGCGGCGTCCGGCTACCAGGGAGACGCGGCGGCACCCGGAACGCCGGTGGACGACACGAGCTCCGGCACCGTGGTTCCGAGATCCCCGGAACAGGAGCCCTCGCCGACGACGGACCCACCGCGCGACCAGCCGGCCGCGGGCGGGCACAGGATCTCCGCGTACGGCGCGGCCGACGGGGAGACCCAGCCCGGCGTACGTCTGACGCTGGGCCAGGCCGCGGCGCTCCCTCAGGCCCTCGCCATCGGACGGGCGCTGCGCCCGCTGCGGCGGCGCTGGCGGCACGGGCACCGTACGGAACTGCACGTCGACGCGACCGTCGAGGACTACGCGCGCACCGGTCTGCTCGTACCCCACCTGGTGCCGATGCCGGAACGGTGGCTGGACGTCACCGTCGTCCTGGACCGCAGCAGCAGCATGAGCGTGTGGGACCCGGCAGTGGACGGACTGAACAGGATCCTGCGCTCCCTCGGCGCGCTCCGCACGCTGAACACCTGGCACCTCACCTGGAGCGGCGCCGACCCCGTCCTCCACGACCAACGCGGCGCGCTCGTCCCGGCCGGCCAGGCCGGACGCCGCGAAGGCCAGCCGGGCCGACGGCTCATGCTCATCCTGAGCGACTGCGCGGCGCCGGGGTGGCGCGGCGAGACACTCTGGCGGCACATCCACGTCTGGAGCCGGACGACAAGTCTCGCCCTCTTCAACCCCCTCCCACCCCGGCTCTGGCACCGGACAGCACTGGACCTGCCGCTCACCGTGACGACCGCGCCGGAGCCGGTGGCCCCCAGTGGAAGCTGGCTCTACGAACCCAAGGAACCGCGTCGCTGGCGCCGGGAGAGCGGCATCCACTCCTGGCGGGCCGTCCCTGTGCTCGGCACGGACCCGGAAGATCTCCGGCGATGGGCCCATACGCTGATGCGCGGCGATCCGGAAGGCTGCACGGCCGTCCTGATCCCCGACACCGGACGCCCACCCCGACGAGCACCGAGTCGGCTCCCGGCCCGCCCGGCCGCACCGGCCCCCAAGCCGGGCGCCAGGGCAGAGGCCTTTCTGCGGACCGCCCGTACGCCGGCCACCCAGCTCGCCGTCCACGTCGCCGCTCTCGACACCTTCACCCTTCCGATCCTCCACGCGCTGCGAGAACAGGCCGTACCCGAGGCCCGCTTGGACGACTTCGCCGAGCTGCTCACCGCCGGCCTCTGCACCGTTCTGCGCAACCCGGAGGCGGATGATCTGTACACCTTCCGCCCCGAAGCCCTGACTCGGCTCCGCCAGGAGCTGACCCGCCAGACCGCATGGCGTACCCACCAGGCCCTGACCCGGCACATCGCGAGCCGCCCCTGGACCCCGGAGGGGCTCACCGCTGTCCTGCACACGGCCACGGGTACCTCTCTGCCCACGGCCCTGGTGCCCTTCGCGGAGGCGGCCGACTCGGTGCTCCGGCAGTTGGGCGTCACCATCCCGACGGCCCCCGATCGCGTCCCGACTCCGGCATCCGCCCCTGCCCCGACCCAGGTGACCGACCCGTCGACACGTCCCGTTCCGCCCGAACCCGCCTCGGACGTAGCCAGTGCTCTGCGGGAACGTCTCCAGGAGGCGCGGAATGTGGCCCCGCAGGAATGGGTCGCCAAGATCCGGCTCCTGGAGTCACTTGCCGCCGACTCCGAGCAGCTTCTCGGCGAGCGTCATCCCGACACTCTCAGTGCGCGCGCGTTTCTTGCCGCTGCCTATCTCGGGGCTGGCCGGATCGGCGAGGCCATCGCTATCGCGACGCGGGTGCTGGCCGATCGTGAGGCGGTCCTCGGAAAGCGTCACCCGGACACGCTTACCGCGCGTTCCCAGCTGGCGGTTTCCTACTACGAGGCGGGGCGGATCGACGAGGCCATCGCTATCGAGACGCGGGTGTTGGCCGACAGCGAGGAGGTTCTGGGGGAGCGTCACCCGGACACGATCATCGCGCGCGGCAATCTCGCGGCTTCCTACAATCGGGCGGGCCGGATCGATGAGGCCACGGCTATCCGTGAGCGGGTGCTGGCGGACAGCGTGGAGGTTCTGGGGGAGCGTCATCCGGACACGTTCATCGCGCGCGCTCACCTCGCCACCTCGTACCATCAGGCGGGCCGTAGCGTGGAGGCCACGGCTATCCGTGAGCGGGTGCTGGCGGACAGCGTGGAGGTTCTGGGGGAGCGTCACCCGGACACGATCATCGCGCGGGGTAATCTCGCGTCTTCCTACGATCGCGCGGGCCGGGTCGATGAGGCCACGGCTATCCGTGAGCGGGTGTTGGCGGACAGCGTGGAGGTTCTGGGGGAGCGTCATCCGGACACGTTCATCGCGCGCGCTCACCTCGCCACCTCGTACCATCAGGCCGGCCGGGTCGATGAGGTTACGGCTATCCGTGAGCGGGTGTTGGCCGACAGCGTGGAGGTTCTGGGGGAGCGTCACCCGGACACGATCATCGCGCGGGGCAATCTTGCCGCTTCCTACCTTCGAGCCGGTCGCATCGATGAAGCCAGGGCCCTCGAAGACCGGCGACCCGGCGGGGAGACGGCAACCGACTTCCTCCCGGCTCCGGAAGCTGCCGAGCCTCCAGCGGATCGGGTTGCCGGGCCTGGCCCTGGGACGGACACGGGTTCAGACGACCTTGGCCCAGCCGTCCCTGTTACGAGGACAGTCCGGCCCCCGCGCCGGGTGTCCCCGTACTTCTTCCTGAGCTACGCGCACACACCGGGGTTCGGCGGTGGTACGAGGCCCACGGACATGGGGGTCGAGCGGTTCTTCCGGGATCTGTGTGGCCATGTGATGGCCATGACCGGCCTGCCCGCAGATTCACCCGTCGGATTCATGGACCGGGAGATGTATCCCGGCGAGAGCTGGTCGGAGCGGCTGAGCGAGATGCTGGCCGAATGCAGGGTCTTCGTCCCGCTGTATTCACCGCGCTACTTCACCAGCGAGATGTGTGGGAGAGAGTGGCACGCTTTCGAACAGCGAACCATTCACCACCGCGCGACACGGTCGAATCAGACTGGGGAGTCGAGCATCGTCCCCGCGCTCTGGGTACCGGTGGCTCGCAGCCAACTGCCTCCCGCTGCCGCCGGCTTGCAGTTCACGCACCCATCCTTGGGAGAACGCTATGCCAGGGACGGGCTGTATGGACTGATCCAGCTCAGGCGCCATGCCGAGGAGTACGAACGCGTGGTGTACGAAATCGCGAAACGCATTGTCAGCGTCGCGGAGACCGTGAAGCTGACACCTGGTAGACCGATCGATCTCGACCTCGTTCCGAGTGCTTTCGGATCGCCGAGCAGTCAGCCGCAAGGCATGAGACCCATCCAGATCACCGTAGTCGCGCCCACGCGTGGCCATCTGCCGGAGGGACGCGACCCGCGGTACTACGGCGGCAGTGCACAGGACTGGAACCCTTACCATCCGGCGTCCGCAGTTCCCCTGGTCCATGTCACCGCAGATCTGGTGCGTTCCCTCAACCATCAGACTGTCACCACGTCGTTCGACATGGAGTCCGGACGTCAGGGAAGAAGGCAGCCGCCCGACAGCCCGGAGATTCTGCTGATGGACCGCTGGGCCCTTCAGGACGAGGACCGCCGACGCAGGCTTGCCGCCCACGACGCGGAGAACCCGCCCTGGACGGCGGTGATCGTGCCCTGGAACCGGGACGACGGCCAGAGCCGGGCGGCCGAGGCGGAACTGACCGAGATGCTCGAACAGACCATGCCGGTCACGATGCGCCGTTCCCGAAGCTTCGCGAGCGGGGCGGCCGTGGGTGTCTTCAGCATGGAAACGTTCGGGATGACCCTTCCCGAGGTGGTCGAGGCGGTCGTCGGGCAGTACCGGCAGTACGCGACGGCCCCTCCACAGGCGTGAGGCCCATGTCCACGTACGAGACGATGTCCTTCCACCTCGGGACCGAGCGGCTGATCCTGCGGCCGTGGGCCGAGTCGGACGCCGCTGACTTCTGCGCCCTCCTCGCCGAACGCGGCAAGGGGGCACCCACGGTCGAGCGCATCCGGACGTCCATCGCGGAGCTGCTCACGGCGACGGCGGAGACGGGGATCGCCCTGCTGCCCGTCCAGCGTCGTGCGGAGGGCGATTTCATCGGCTACTGCGGGCTCATCATCGGCCGCTCCACCCTGGAGGAGCCCGAAATCGCGTACGAGATGGTCCAGCGCGTACACGGTTACGCCACCGAGGCGGCCGGGGCGGTGCTCGACGCCGCCGTCGCGACCGGCCGGGAGCGGCTCTGGGCGACCGTCGGCGCGTGGAACACACCGTCGTTGCGCGTCCTTGAGAAGCTCGCGTTCGAGCGGGACCACGTCTCCACCGAGGACAACGGCGACGTGGTCTGGCTCAAGCGCTCGTTGCCGTAACACCGCCGGCCGTTCCCGGGGCGGTCCCGGCGCTCGCTGTCAGGGAGCCGTGGCTGCCCGGTCGGAGTCGCTGCGCAGCACGCAGAACTCGTTGCCCTCGGGATCGGCGAGGATCGCCCAGCCCGAGCCGTCGGGATTCCGGTGATCGCCGACGAAGGTCGCACCCAGGGCGAGCAGCCGGTCCACCTCGTGATCGCGTGAGGTCTCCGGACGCAGGCACAGGTGGATCCGGTTCTTGACCGTCTTGGCCTCGGGCACCTGGTTGAAGTGCAGCACCGGCCCCTCCGCCAGCAGTACTTGTGTCTCCTGGGCACCCGGCCGGTCCTCCGGATGCATCGGGCGACCGGTCACACTGCTCCAGAACCGTGCCAGCTCGTAGGCATCCGCACAGTCGATCGCCACATTCTGCAATACCGAGACCATGGGTGCGAGGCTCCCTGATCCTCGCCCGGAAGGCCAGCGAGTTGTGCTGCATCCTCCGGGGAAGTCCTGAGGGGCACAAGGTACGCCGTGCACAAAGGCCCGTGCCGTCGGCCGGGTTGGCCAACGCGGAGGAGGACGGTGCGGGCAGGGGACCGATTCGCGGGCAGGTACCGGCTGGACTCGCCGTTGGGGCAGGGTGGCATGGGCGAGGTCTGGAAGGCGTACGACGGCGAGCTCGGCCGTGCGGTCGCGCTGAAGACGATGCTCGCCGACGCCGACGCCGATGGACCGGTCCGGCGGTTCAGACGCGAGGCGGCGATCGGCGCGAGGCTCCAGCATCCGGGGATCACCGTGGTCCACGACGTCGCCCTGGGTATCCACGCGTGCGATTCCCAGTACCTGTACTCAGGGAACCGCGCTCCCGCGCGGCGAGAGTGAGGGCAGAACGAACGACGCGACTGGAGACGAGCATGTACCTGCCCCGCAGAACGAACCGAGCCGCCACCGCCTTCCGGCCCGGACGGGCCCGCATCATCGCTGCCGCCCTCGCGAGCGCGGCCGCGGTCGTGGCACTCGGCGGATGCGCCGGCGTCGAGTACAAGGAAGACATCTGCAGCGGCGGCGAGTACCCCGTTCTGTCCGTGGGAGGCACGGGCTCCGCCTGCGTCCCGGACGAGGAGGAGCCCCCGGCGGGATTCGCGCGGTACCCGGAGGGCAAGGTGCCGCGGCAGGTCGACGACAAGTGGGACGTGTACTGGGACACCCACACGCTCGACAAGGACGGCAACATCATCGACGCCCCCGACGCGAACTGAACCGGACGGCCCGGCACGCTTCCGGTTCTCTCAAGATTCCTTCCGGGGCCGGGTCGTGGCAGCTCAGCCATGCCGGTCACGGAACGCATCAGCCGGCACGGCGACGGCCCCCGAGAATGCCTTCGCTGTCGGCCAAGGTGCCTGGCCATGACGGGGAGGGCGGGCCCGGAGTCCCGCCTTGACAGGCCTCGAACCCCGGTGTGAATCTTGTACCGATTCTCTGTCGAAGCGCTTGCGCGGTAAATCGTCCGAGGTCCCGACGGCCTGCCGGAGCAGCGGACCGATGCGCCTGCGCTGGACGAGCTCGTTCTCCTGGAAGAAACTGGTCGCCAACAGCGAGCGCCCGTTGGGCGAGCTGGACCACGAAGGCGAGGACGGCCCGGACGGGGGCCACTGACCTCACAGCAGGGCGGCGGCGGCCCCGACGGCCGGCGCCCCCGCGCATGCCGGTCGCAGGAGGCATGCGCGGGGGCGGCGGGCCGGCCGGTCAGCCGGAGTAGGCGTCCGCCTGAATGCCGTAGAGATCGGCGTACCGGCCTCCCTCGATGGCGACCAGTTCGTCATGTGTGCCCGCCTCGATCAGCCGGCCCTGGTCGAGGGTGAGGATGAGATCGGCCCCGGTGGCGGTCGAGAACCGGTGGGTGACGATCAGCGTGATGGCGCCCGTCCGCTCGGCGACCTCCCGGGCACGGGCGATGTAGCGCTCGAAGATCTGCTGCTCGCTCGGGGCGTCGAGCGATGCCGTCGGTTCGTCCAGCATCAGCAGCAGGGGGCCGGGGCGCATCGACGCCCGGGCGAGGGCGACCTTCTGCCACTGGCCCTCGGACAGGTCCACGCCCCCGAAGTCCCGGCTGAGCTCCGTCTCCAGTCCGTCGGGAAGTGCCTCGACCAGCGTCTCGGCGTCGGCCGCCGCCACGGCCCGGCCGACCGTCCCGGCATCCTGGGAGTGCGGCAGGTCACCGAGGCCGACGCTCTGCCGGAAGGTCGTACGAAACCGGCCGAAGTCCTGGAACGCCGCACTCGACCGCGCGCGCCAGCCCTCCGTGTCCAGGGTGGCGAGGTCCACGCCGTCGACGAGGACCCGGCCACTGCTGGGCTTGTAGAACTTGCAGAAGAGCTTGACCAGGGTCGTCTTGCCCGATCCGTACTCGCCGACCAGCGCGACCACCGAGCCCGCCGGCAGGTGGACACTGATGTCGTCCAGGGCGGGGCGTCGGGAGCCGGGGTACTGGTAGGTGACGTTCTCGAAGGTGATGCCCTCGCGCAGGACCCCGGGGGAGGGCTCCGTTCCGGCCGCCTCGGACCGTGCGGAGGCGGTGTAGTCGCGCATCCACAGATAGGGCTCGATGAGCCGTCCCGCCCGGGCGACGTTGGCCGTGAAGTTCACGCCGTTGAACACCGACTGGCGCAGGCTGCTCGCCACGGTGATCGCCAGCACCAGGTCACCGGCCGAGCTGTGCCCGCGCAGCACCTGGACGACGATCAGGGCCAGCCCGCCGCCGAAGCCGAGCGTGAAGATGGTCCAGCCGCCGAGCTTCCAGGCCGCGGCGACCAGCCGCGCGCGGTAGCGGCCGGCCATGGCCGCCTCCCATGCCGCGGCCTGCCTGCGGGCCAGTTCGGATCCCGCCCCCGCCACGCGGATCTCCTTGCCCGCGGCTCCGTCCGTACCGAGGTCGAAGAGCCGGCGCTGGAGACGGAAGGCCTCGGCCACGTCGGTCTCCGCCCGGATGATGGCGTTGCTGCCCTTCTGGTCGAACCAGAGCGGCAGCGCCGCGCACAGGAGCAGCAACAGCAGCCAGGGGTTGATCGTGCCCAGCAGGAAGAGGGTGACGACCAGTTCGATGAGGATGAAGAGGACACCGGTCGCCTGCCACAGGCTGAGCACGATCTCCCACGCGGAATTGCGTACGACGGTCAGCCTGTCGAGGTAATCCGGGCGTTCCAGGTGTTCCAGGCCTTCGAGGGTCGCTATGTCGTTGTAGATGCCGGGATTGACATCGAGCACCGCGACCTTGCCGATGAGAATACCGGCGCCGTTGGAGTCGAGTGCCCCCAGCACCATCAGCAGGGTGCCGGCGAGTCCCGCCCCGGCCGCGCAGGCCACTGCGGGCCAGACCTCTCCGCGCAGCGTCGCGTCCACCGCGCCGCGCAGGGCCAGGGCGTTGCCTATGACGGAGGCGACCATCAGGGCGGGGATGACGAACTGGAGGGACGTCAGCAACGGCATACGACGCCAGGACAGCCGTAGAAGTTCGTACCAGAGGGAGAAGTACCGCCGACGGCGGAACGGTTGCTCACTGGCCGGCTCGGTCATAGGTACTGGTCCTCCTCAAGCCTGTCCTCGAAGCCACGCTTGAACCGCGCGGCCTGGATCGTGAACATGGCCGCGTACCGGCCGTCCGCCGCCATGAGTTCGTCGTGCGTGCCCGACTCCGTGATACGTCCGTCCTCCAGCAGGACGATCCGGTCGGCCTGTCGCACGGTGGAGAGCCTGTGCGAGATCAGGACGACGCTCGCACCCGACCTGCGCTCGCTGAGCCGTGCGAAGACATCGAACTCCGTCCGTACGTCGAGATGAGCGGTGGGTTCGTCGAGAACCATGATCCGGGCTCCCCGGCGCACCGCGTAGAGGACGCGAGCCAGGACGACCTGCTGCCACTGACCGCCCGAGAGGTCGACGCCCCCTCTCGCGGCGCGGGTCAGCGGGGTCTCCCAGCCGTCCGGCAGACCGTCCAGCACCGCTTCCAGCCCCGCTTCCCGGGAGGCGGCCTCGGCGTCCGCCCGCTCCGCGGGCCCGCCCGACCTGCCGATGACCACGTTGTCGTGGACGGACAGGGGATACCGCACGAAGTCCTGGAAGGCCACCGCGATCCGGCGGCGCCAGGCGCCCGGGGCGAACGTGGCGATGTTCCGCCCGTCCGCGGTCACGGCCCCGCCGGTCGGCAGGTAGAGCCCGCAGAGCAGTTTGATCAGGGTCGACTTGCCCGCTCCGTTGAGTCCGACGACGGCCAGCAGTTCGCCCGGCCGGATCTCCAGATCCAGACGGTCCAGAACCTGGCGTTCCGTATGCGGATAGGCGAAGGAGACCTGCTCGAACCGGATGAGCGGTGGACGATCGAGGACCTCGGGTTCCCCCGCATCCCGGCCGTCGGGGCCGGCCACCGCCGCTCCCTGGGGGGCGAGCAGCTCGTGCAGCTCCCGCGTGGCGCGCAGGCACTCGGCGGAGGCGGTCGCGCTCCTGAGGTCCTCGCTCCAGCCGAGCGCCTGGAACACCGTCCAGCCGGTGACGAGGACCGCCGTCTCCACCGCGATGCTCGTCTCCCCCCGCACCGCGCTGTACGCCACCAGGGCGTACACGGCGCACAGCGGGATGCCGACGAGCAGGAGCTGGCTCCACTCGGCGCGCAGCATCCGCCCGATCGCCGTCCAGATGGGCTTCTCCAGGGCCAGGCTGTGCCGCTGGATCTGCTCGACCGACCACCCGCCCAGTCCGAAGACACGGATGTCCTTGCCCTCGGACGGGGAGATCGCCGAGTCCTGCCACATCTGCGCCTTCGCGCCCTCCACCGTGCCGGAGCGCCACGTCCGGACGTACCGCAGCGCCTGTCCCTGCCGCAGCGCCCAGTTGATCAGCGCGGGCACGAGCACCACGGGCACGAGCCACCAGGCGTACCCCGCGAGGACCACACAGGACCCGGCGACGCCGAGGAGGCCCGTGAGGATGCGGAGGAGGGCCACGGCGCCCTCACCCGGGGTGTGTTCGGTCCAGTTCTCCGGATCCGCCTTGGCCGCGCGGATCAGGGTGCGCGCCTGCGGGGTCTCCAGCTGTTCGATCGTCGGGGTGGACGAGACCAGCTCGGCGATCGACGCCCGGTGCACGCCGTCGATGGTGGCCTGGACGAGATAGCCCAGTGGCTCCAGAACGGTGTCCATGACGTGCCCGAGCAGAAGGACGGCGACGAACACCGCCAGCGGGGCCAGGGCCGTGGCCAGGGGCGGCAGCGTCGTACCCGCCGCCTCGAAGCGCCGTACCAGTTCCGCCAGCATGACGGCCGTCGCGGCCGGGAGCAGGCTGATCAGCCCCATCAGCACGGCCAGGAGCCAGCTGTGGGACCGCTTGGCGCTGCGGAGAGTCCGCAGTAAGCAGAGCCCGTCGGCAAGAGTGGTCACGTGGTCCTCTCTGTCGCACGCCCCGGTGGTGCGACTCCGGGGCCGCGCCGTCCCCTGTCCGGCCCCGGTTCGGCGGAGGGGTGAGGAACGCTGTTCTCGAGAACCGCTGCCGCGGTGGGTGTGAGAGACGCCGTGGGGGTGCGGATTGGCTGTTCTGTCGAATCGCTTCGACTTCAACGATCGATGAAGCTAACACCAACGCGGTGTCGCGGCAAGGTGCCTATGCGGCACAACTGAACCACTGGAAACAGGAGTTGAGCCCATCTACCGTGGGTGCTGGCAAGGCCCCAGCTGGTGGCGGGACCCGGGGTGAGCCTCCGTGCAGAGCCCCGCTCTTTCGAAGCGCTTCAACGCAGTGCTCTGCGCAGTGCTCTGCTTGCGGCGGGGCCCGAGCGCTCTCTCGGCGGCACCCGGGGGTTGGTGAGGGAACGGCTACGTCAAGAGTTGTGGATCGGGTCCTCCGCGTCGGCGGTGCTGACGGCCGGGGTCGAGGAGATAGAGGCCTCTTGCGACGCCTTGCAGGATGCTGTCGGCGGTCGCCTCGGCGGTCAGGCCGGTGGAGTCCAGGACGTGGGTCTCATAGGCGCCCAGGCTGCTGAACTGGCCGTGGAGTGAGCGGATCGGCTCGGGGTCGGTCAGCGCGTCGCCGGTGCGGGCGGCCGCGCGCTCCAGGGTGGTGCGCTGGTCCGGCCGAAGGACGACGTAGCTCAGGGGCACGGCCTGTTCCGTGGCCGCGGCGCGGAAGAGGTCGATGAACCAGGGGCCGACGACCCCGTCGCAGATCACCTGGTAGCCGCCCTCGGCGTAGCCGAACGCCGCAGAGACCAGCACCCGCAGGACCACCTGGTTCTGCTCGTGCGCTTCGGGCAGGTACGGCGCGATCCAGCCCTGCTTGATGGAGCGCCAGAAGTCGTCGGTGTGCAGGTGGACGCTGGGCGTCAGGCGATCGGCCAGCAGCTGCGCCACGGTGCTCTTGCCGGCTCCGGGGGGCCCGGTCAGGACGATCACCTGGCCGCGGCGGGGTGACGTCTGATCGAAGGTCGGCGGGGTCATGCCGCCACCGTGCCACGTTCGACCGGCGCACCGCACTCGACTTTCGCTCCTGCGCGGATCAGAGGTCTCGTTCTGCCCCGAACAACAGCTGTGATGCGGAGCGAGGTCGGTGATCCCGCTGCACATGTCCGTCGTGAGACGTACCGTACGCAGCCACGAGCACTGGAGGGGAAGATCATGGGCGACTGGTTCCAGACGATCGTCGACACCGAGGCCACGCCGGGGGAGGCGCAGGGGCTCTCGGCGAACATTCTCGATTGGCTGATCGCAGACGGCTTCGTCTCGGAGGAACGTACCGACTGCGTCCTCGGCGCTGACGCCGGGCACCCGCCAGGGGCGCGCTACGGTGCGGCCGTCGAGGACCCGGATCCGGATCTGGTCAATGTATGGAGCAACGGCCTGCACGTCACCGTGGGCCGTACGGTCTTCGATGCCGGGCAGGGCGAACCCTCGGCCGTCACCTGCCCGAACTGCTCGGCGGAGACGCCCCTCGTCGACCAGTACTGGACTCCCATCGACGAGGGGTGGGACCGGTTCAAGGACGCGGTGGGCTCCTGGGCCGAGGGGCACGACGAGCCCGTCGCGTGCCCGTCCTGCGGCCGGACAGCTCCCGTTCACACGTGGATCTGGGCCGGCGACTACTTCGCGTTCGGTCATCTCGGTTTCACGTTCTGGAACTGGCCCGGTCTACGCCCGGAGTTCGTCGCGGACTTCTCACGCCGTCTCGGTGGCCACCGCACCGTACTGCTCGAAGGCAAGCTCTGAGTGGGTGTCCGAGGAGATCTTGTCGATATCCGGTGTAGATGTCCACGCGGCCCTGCCTCGGGACCGCAAGCTCGCGGGGGAGCGGCACGCGCCGTGCCCATCCTGCCGTCTGCCACCGTGCACGGCAGTGGTGAACGCCGCCACGAGCAAGAAGACCCTCACCAGTAAGTTAGGTAGTACACATGCGCAAGGCACCTATCGCGTTCGCGGCCGTCCTGGCCGCCCTCGGACTCGGGATCTCGGGCTGCGACGACGGCAGCGACACGGATGGCTCGGCGGCGAAGGAGTCGCCCGCCGCGTCCGCTCCCCAGTCGCCCGCCCCGGAGAGCCCGGCCGCCGCCGAGGGCGGAAGCGAGGGCGAAGACGCCCCGGCCGCGGGTGACGTCACGAAGCCGGGCACGAAGCTGACGGTGGGCGACCGAGCGGTGCTGCCGTTCGAGTACACCAGCCAGAAGAAGGGCACCATCGCGGTCACCGTCACGGCGATCACGAAGGGCGCCGAGTCCGACATGGCCAAGTTCGGGACCAAGGCGAAGGGCATGACGCCGTACTTCATCAAGCTGAAGGTGGAGAACGTCGGCGGCACCGACCTGTCGTACGCCTCACTGAAGCTGAGGGGTGTCCTTGCGGGCGGTCAGGGCACCGGGGTCATTCTGATCGGCGACATCCCCGGCAAGTGCGACAGTGAGAACGCCTCGGCCGAGTTCATCACCAAGGGCGCTTCGTTCGAGACGTGCAGCCTGAGCGCGACCAAGGGCGAGCCGGTCACGGGCGCCGAGTTCGACGAGGGGGACGCCTACGGCGACAGCCCCGTGGTCTGGACCAGCTGACGCGTCGTGGCCCGCTGCGGGCTCAAAGTCCCGGAGAGGTCCCGGAGATGCCGCCGCGCCCTGTCCGACCGGCTTGGTAGCCGGTCGGACAGGGCGCGGCAGCTTGCGCCTATCAGATGTCCCGGGACTCCCGTACGACACGACACAACGCGCGCCGGCCGTGCGTACGGCAAGGGGCGGCGCTCGGGCTGAGTGGAAGTCTCAGGGTGCGCTGCTCACGCTGGCGGGTGAACGGGCCTTGCCCGTTCACCCGCGTGTGACCCCGGAGGACCGCCTTTCGCGAGGCGGTCCTCCTCGTCCGGGCATGCCCCCTGAGCTGGGATGCCGCAATTCAACGCCAGCTCTTGGGAGCCGAGTTGCTGAGACGGAACCCGGACATGCACGAGATCATTCCAGGATGGGCTCAGCCTTAGTGTCAACGGTGTCAGCAGGAAGCACTGCACACGAAAGCCACCGGAGATCATGATGCGTTCGCGCCTCGTCGCCCGTTCCTCCCGTCTCGTCCTGGCCGTCGCGGCCGTAACGGCCCTCGCCGCCACCACCACCGCCTGCGGCCCCGAGGACGTCGCGGACGCCGACGGCGCCACCGCCCCCTCCGCGGTCGCCTCCACCGGCAGCGACAGTGCCTCCAGCGACAGTCCCTCCGCCAGCGGCTCCAGTACCGGCGGTTCGTCCGCCGGCGGCTCCGACTCCGACGGAGCCGGCGGCTCCACCGACGAGGCCGGCTCCGGCGGCGGCGAGAAGAGCGGCTACGGGCAGTCCTGCGGAACCAACGACCTGGAGTTCACGGTCACCTCGGAGTCCCAGGCCGGCGGCTACTACCTCGTGACGGCCAAGGCCAAGTCCGGCATCACCTGCTACCTGGACGTCAACACCCCCAGCGTGGCCTTCGGCTCCGGCGCCGACGGCGTCGCCTCCCCTGTCGGGCAGGGGGGCGAAGACCCCATCAAGCTCAGCGGCTCCGCCGTCGCCTACACCGGAATCAGCCCCAAGACCACCAACAGCAGTGCCGGCAAGGAGTTCGAGAACGTCATCATCGCCACCACCGACGACGACCCCGACCCCGCCGAACTCAAGCTCCCCGACACCGCCAGCGTCGACAAGCCCATCGTCACCAACTGGGCGACCAACCGCGCCGAGGCCGTCCCCGTCATCGTCTGACACCTCCATGCCGGGAGACCCTCTGTGAGAACTGACGACCACTCAGGGATGCAGCCGACGTGTCGCGATGTCGTGCCCCTTGCCCTCAAGGGGCACGACACCCCGCCGCTCAGATGTCCCGGAAGAGACCTGGCGGCTGGCCCGGAGGCTCCGGGTCC
Source organism: Streptomyces sp. NPDC002125 (assembly GCF_053593715.1). Taxonomy (NCBI): domain Bacteria; kingdom Bacillati; phylum Actinomycetota; class Actinomycetes; order Kitasatosporales; family Streptomycetaceae; genus Streptomyces; species Streptomyces sp. NPDC002125. The sequence continues at coordinate 178,450 of NZ_JBSFDD010000015.1, forward strand.
CAGTGCGTCACACCGGCAGCAACTGCCACTGCCTGCCTCGGTGATCGCCCTCCACCATCGCGGCGTGCACGCCTACTACGTGGCCGCGGGGACGACTCCCGTCCTCGTGCACAACTGCGACGACATCGCACTGGGCAAGCAGACCGTCGACGGTGACGACATGGCTCTGGACATCTTCGCCATGGAGCGGGGAGCCACCACCTACAAGGAATGGGACGAACATCCACGTCAATCTCGACAGGATCGAAGTTCCCGTCGCGCATGCGAAACTGGGCAGTTCGCTCGAACCGACGCCCGAGATGCAGGGGGCGACACGGTGGGAGATGTACCAACCAGCCAGTCGTCCGGCGCATGGAGCAGGGCGACCTGGTACCGCAAGGGGAAAAGGTGGGGAACCCGTTTGAGTGAGGCACAGGCCTCCGGTAAGAACGTTCTCTGGTCGAGTCCGCTGACCTTCCAGCTGTGGTTCTACGGCATCGGGCACTCCCAACTGCTCATCCACAGCATGTCGGGCCAGGGGCAGGATACGGAGCCGATCGGTATCCGGTTCGAGGCGGTGGAGCGGATGAACGTCGGCCGCACGTTCCGTGGTCTCAGCCTGGAGTCGGCCGACGACGCCCTTCTGGAGGAGATCGCCGCCACGGGCTACCTCAGGCCGCGCCCGAATCCGCTGCTGGCGCTCGCCCTGCGCAGTGCGGACGCGGTGAGCTGGGTCGTCTGCTCGAAGGTGGCGGTCGGGGTGTCCGAATTCGTCGACGGGCAGGCCGGATTCTCCCTGGATCCGGTCCATTTCGCCACGCGGGCGAGGAGACCGGACTGACCTGACCGACCGCGTGTGACCTTGGAGGACCGCCTCATGCGAGGCGGTCCTCCTCGGTTCGGAGGCCGTCCCGGCATGGACGCCTCGGACGCCGAAACGGCAGGTCTCGGCCGGATCGACCCCTGCGGTCAGGAATGCAGGAGGCCCCGCCGGGACAGGGTGCCCCCCGTCCCGACGGGGCTCGGTCGGTGGACGGCGCTTCGGGACCGTCGCCCGAGACCGGTGCCATGTGCGGCGCTCCTGGGCTCAGCCGAAGCTCACGTCGCTGCACCACATGTAGGCCTGGTCGAGGTGCGAGGCCTGCCAGATCACGAACACGATGTGGTGCCCGGTGTAGCCGGAGGTCTGGACGGGGAACGTGATGTCCTGCGCCGGCGCGTAGCTGCCGGTCTGCGTGATGAAGTCGAGGTTGCCCCAGCCCAGGGTCTGGGTCTTGGGGTCGAAGCCCTGCTTGCTCACGTAGACCTTGAAGTAGTCGGCGCCGTGGGACGCCTGGTCGTACAGGTGCACCGAGAAGTTGTTGCCGACCGTGGTGGTCTTCCACGCCCCGGGCTTGTCCAGGCTGGCGTTCCGGGACAGGTTGTTGCTGCAGAGCGTCCCGTCGGGGGTCTTCGCCTGGAACTGGCCGCCGAGGCCGTCACGCAGAGCACTCATCCAGTTCCACATGGTGTCGGTGTTGGCCTGCCAGGCCTGCCAGCACATGGGGTCCTGGGTCTGCATGGCCGGGTTCATGTGGTTGCTGCCCCATGTGTCCCAGCACTGGTACGCGCGGGTGGCGGGGCCGACGATGGTGCCGTGGGCCTGGGCGGGGGTCGACCAGGCAAGCGCGCCGGCGACGACGGCGAACAGCATGACGAATGCCTGGAGGGGTCGGCGGAGGTACGACCTCGAACGCCCGGTTAACGGAATCTTGTTGTGCATGTGGGGGTACTCCTTCCAGTGGCAAGGCTGTGATGGGAGCGCTCCCAACGGTACGACTTACGCGTGAAGTGTCAATGAAGCAAACCAACTTGGTTACGGGACGGGTGGGCAGGGGATGTGCGGTGAGCCGGATGCAGGTCCTCGCGGTTATGTCGGGAGGGAGACCGGCTTGCCATGACCCCGCGTCGGTTTTGTGGTCTTGCGGATCCGGGCCGGCCGAGGAGACTGCCTTCATTCCCCGGTCCCCTCCGTACCCGGCAGCACCACGCCGAAGAGGTCCGAGCGGCCCCGGGCAGATCGGTCCACCGTCACTCCCCCGGATGAGGTCTCATGAACCGGAACCGAGCCGTCGTCAGCGCCGTCACCGTGACCCTGTTATCAGCCGGCCTCGCCGTCGGCCCTGCCTCCGCTTCCGCCTCTGATTCCGCCTTCGCCTCCGCCTCCGAGGCGAAGGCGCGTGTCGGGGGCGACTGGGAGACCCGGACGATCGTCTTCACCGCCGCTGCGGGGCAGACCAACGACCTCAGCATCTACCCGATGTACACCAGCGACGGGATCCGCCGGATCGGCTTCAGGGACGTGGTCCCGCTGGAACCGGGCGAGCACTGTGCGTACTCCAATGCCGAGGACACCACCGCCGTCGTCTGCGAACTGCCCGCCGACGGCGCACGGCCCGACACGATCAACGTCTTCCTCGGCGACGGCAACGACACGATCGCCGCCTTCACGCCCGGAATGAACACGGTCAGCGGCGGCGCGGGTGACGACGAACTGCACGCCCACACCGCCCGCACGGTGCTGGGCGACGCGGGGGACGACATGGTCATGGGGCCCGCGACCCTGCACGGCGGGGACGGCATGGACCACCTGATGGGCGACAGCGAGAACCAGCGGATGTGGGGCGGCCGAGGCGACGACATGATCGAGGGCTACGGCGGTGACGACACCGTGTACGCCGGCTCCGGCAACGACCACGTCATGGGCGGGGACGGCCGGGACATCCTGCTCGGCGGCTCCGGCGACGACATGGTGCACGGGGAGGGCGGCGACGACTTCGTCTGTGGTGGCACCGGGAAGGACGTCCTCGACGGCGGTGACGGCCGCGACATCGTCCTCCCGTGACCGGCGCTCCCTGCCCGAAGACCCCGAGGCGCCGAAGTTCCCGATTCTGACGAACGCCAGTGGCGGCGCGGGTAGAAGCGCAGGTCGTCAGGCATTCAGGGATGTCGTGCCCCTTGCCACCGAGGGGCACGACACCCCGCCCGTCAGATGTCCCCGGAAGAGACCAGCGAGCACCGTGACCTGCTGCGATGGGCGTGCGGTGGCTGCTGACCTGCGCGAATGGCCTTTCGGCTCTTTCATGCTCGTGCCGGTTGATGGGGCTGTAAGTCCCAGAAAAGTCCCAGGGGACTCCCACACGGCTCACGGGCGACTTTCGGCTCAATGCGGCAGTACGGGTTCATCGAACGGCCTCGTTTCCGGCGCGGGCGGTGGAGCCTAGGCGTCGAGTGGCTGGCGCTCGGCCGATACCTTGCGGGATGGTGGAGTCCTGATGATCGACGACGACTCTGCGGTCGCTGATGGCGGTGAGCCGGCAGCGCCCGTTAACCCTCGGACGCCGTACAGCGAGAGGCCCGTCGCGCGAGCCCGGCGGGAGTCGGCTCATGAGTTGATCGAGCGGCTCCTCGCCGAGGGCCGCGTTCGGGTCACCGCCCCTGATGACGACGAGGTCACGGAGTGGCGGCGTGTCGTCAACTATGCGAAACGGCACGGCCTGGAACTAGCGGGCAAGCGCATCGAGAAGGTTCCGTACGGTGGGCCGAGGCTGGAGCTGCTTCCTGCGGACGGCCCGCATCCCAATGCGCGGAGTCAACGGCCGAAGGAGAACCGGATTCGGTTCCCGTTCCCTCACGACTGGGGAACCTCCATCCGGCCGTGTCGGCGCTCAGAGACGACGAGCGCCGACTGGCCATGCCGTCTGGGCTCCGCTGAAGGTCGATTCTGCTGCTGCAGGGACTGCCAGCTGAGGCGGTCCGGCGAGGGTACGAGATGCGGAAGGCCCACTCGTTATCTCAGGGGATGGAGCCCTGACGGGCCGGAACGGCGGGACGGTCGGTGAGGCGCGCATGAGCAGTTCGCCGACCTGCTGCCGGTGACGCATCATGTGGAGTGCGTTGTGATCCTGGCCGGTAGAGTGGCGCTCAATCCATTGCCCTCCTGCCGGACCTCCACTGACCTACGTGGGCTTCGCCACCCGAGACCGTGGCGAGACAGTCAGCGGCTTCCTCCATGACGCATGCCATGCCGTCGGGGTCATCGGCGAGCAGCGCGACCGTCTGTTCGTAGCAGCTCAGGGCTTCTGCGCAGCGCCCCTGTGCGCACAGGCACCGGGCTTTCCAGAGGGGGACCGTCCACAGGGGCACCGTGCCGACGTCGGCTGCGGTCGCGGCTTTCTCGGCCAGCTCCAGCTGTTCGTTGGCCTGAGTGAAGTCTTCCTGTGCGATGAACAGGCGGGCGAGCGCGATGTGCAACTCGACGATGAGCAAGCTGATGCCCCCGCTCACGCGCAGCAACCCCCGCAGCTCGTCCTCGGTGCTGCTGCACTCCGCCAGTTCCAGCTGAAGGTCGAGCCGGGTCTGGATGAGGTCGACGAGACTCGCGGGGCTTGCCGGGGAGTCGTTCCCGGCCGGCATGTAGAGACTGAGGAGACGGCTGATCAACGTGATGGCCGCGCGTTCACGTCCCCCGTGCAGAAGCAGGCCGAGCAGTTGCAGGGAAATGTCGTGGTAGAGGGGGGAGAGCTGTTCGTCCGCTTCATCGAGTCGGGAGAGGAGCGCACCGTACACGCTCTCTGCCTGTTCCGTCTGACGCGTTTCCGTGAGCGCGTGACCTACCTGGTGAAGCAGAGGGATGCCCAGTTCGGCCGGTTCCGTCTCGATGGCGGACATCAGCGCCTGCGCCTCCGCGGCCGCCCTCTCGTCCTTGCCCTGTGCCGCGAGCACCAGGACAAGGACCGAGTGGATCAGCAACCTGTTGCTCACGGAGCCGCTCGAGCGCAGGCCGTCCAGAATCGCGCGCAGCTGTTCTTCAGCGGCGGGCAGCTGTCCGGTCGACTGCAGGGCGCGCGCCCATCGGAACTGGAATTGCAGTGTTTCCGCGTCCTGCGGCCCTCGCTCAGCGCGGCTCTCTTCGAAGAGCCGGCGAGCCTCGTCCACATTGCCGATGGCCTCGTAGTACTGGCCACGAATCGCGCCGACCACGGGGCGGTTTTCCGGCAGGGCGGCGGCACGCTCCATCATCAACCTGAGCAGTTCATGGGCCTGGCCCCGGTGGTTGGAGGCCAGGCAGTAGCCGTAGGAGGCCCATCCGACTTCGACGAACCAGGCCAACGACTCCACGTCGTTCGCGGGAGCGGAGCGCAGGGCAGCCAGAACATGGGGGACCAGGACCTGCCACCTTCGCCATTGATCAGGCGTATCCGTACCTCCTCCCATCCATCGCACGACGCGGGCGGCGGCCCGCCACACCTCGGCGGTTTCGTCTCCGCCGCGCACCTGTGCCGCGTTGGTCTCCAGTACCAGCGGGTGGGCTGTGAGGCACAAGTTTGCCGCGTTCGCCGTGCCGCTTCCGCCGACCGAGACGTCCACGTCGGCCAGGTTTAACAAGCCCACGTCGATGAGTGCGTCGATGGCCGCCTCGCCCTCTTCGAATCCTTCCGGGAACCCGTCCTCCGGAGCTAGGAGACCGTAGGCGAGCAGCACGGTGGGGAAGGGGGTCGGGGCGAAACACGACAGGACCCGCATGAGCAATCTGGCTTCAGGCAACCCTTGTCGGGTGAGCAGGTCGAGGCTGATCTCCCAGGTGTGGCTCACCAGTCGGCGAAGCCGCCGGTCGTCCGTGCCCGACGTGAATGATCCACCCGCGTCGAGCAGTGGGGCGCCCAGCCGATCGAGTTCGGCCGTGTACCCGGCGAAGTCCCCCACGGGCCGGACATCCATGACGCCGCGCGCGAAGCCCAGGCTCCTTCGTGTCTTCGCCAGATATGAGCCTGCCAAGTGCAGTCCCAGGGGCAGCCCGCCCAGTCTCGCGGCGAGTGTACGAGCGTCCTCCACCGGCCCGGCGTCTCTCGCCAGGTCAGTGAGGACCTTCGCCCCGTCCTCGGCGGACAGCATGTCCACCGCTCGGCACACTGCTTCCGTTCCCCACAGCAGGGGGTTGCCGACGCGACTCGTCACAACGGTGAGGCCGGAACGACTCGGCCGGATCCACCCTGTGCCGTCCCCCGGCGAGCCGTGCTCCGAAGCGACGACCGAGAGGTCGTCCACGGCGTCGACGACGAGCAGCCAGCGCTCGCCCGCACGGTCCAGACAACGCCACACCAGATCCAGCGCGCTTGACTGCCCCGCCCATGCGCGACTGAGGCCGTCTTCGGCCACGCCCAGTTCACGGGCCACCTGAGACATACCCGTCAGCAACCGCTCGTTCGTCGTCGCCGACACCCAGAACACCTGATGTCCGAGGTCCCGGGCGTGCCGGGCAAGCCGCAGCGCCGCTGTTGTCTTTCCACATCCGCCGAGCCCGTGCAGAACCTGCACCTGCTCGTGCCCCTCGGCCAGCGCCCGCTCCAGATCGGCCAACAGGCTGTCCCGGCCATGAAGGCGGGCGGGCAGCTCTCCGTACGGAGGCCGCACCGAGTAGGTTCCCGGCGTCGGCCCGGAGGCGGACGGGCCGTCCCCGGCCGAACGGCGAGGGAGGCCCTTGGTCTCACGGCGTCGTTCCCGGTCCGCCGCTGTCCGTCTCATCTGCCATGCGGCCACCCCGCGCCGAGGTGTGCCGGACCTCTGCTGGGCCCTTGCTTCGAGCAGTTCCACGAGGACGGCGAAGGGGCGGCCGTCCTCGGGAACGCTTTTGCCGCTGAACCACAGGCTGAGCTTGCTCTTGCCGAGACTGACCGGAGGACTCTGCTGGCGTCCCCACCGTGCGATCTGGGCGTACGTAGGGGATCCGGCGTTCGTGCGCAGCTGCCCCAGCTCCGTCGCGAGCCGCTTGGCCGCGGACTGGTCGTCCATCCGTCACCCGTTCAGTCCGAACTTTCGTTGAACGTCCATTTCACCAGGTCTGGCCTGCGGCGATGTCGGGTTCAGCAGGAAAACGACCCGCTGAACCCCGCACGGATCCGGATCAATGGCCGACGACCGGCTGAAGAGGCCGGACCTGGAGAGAGGACGTGCGGTGAAGGAATTCGCAGCGAAGTGGCGTGACCAGGCTTGGCGGTTCGAGGCGCTGAAAGCAGCGGGAGGGTGGGTGGTCTCAGGTCTTGTCCGTGAACTCGTCAGCCGCGGCCTGTCCTTGTGGTGGGGGTCATGAGCTGAGGCTTTCGGACGGGGACGCGTGGAGGAGGGAGCCCGCCTCAACTCGTTCCGGTCCTCGACGCATGTGGCGAGTGCAGGGTGGCAGATCTCGTGGATCTAGCTAGGTCGCGGGCCACCGCGTGCCTGCTATCCGACGGGGAGCAGCCCCCTGCCCCGCACTATCCGGCCCAGTCCATACGCCACACCTGCGCCTCGTGGCTCGTCCAGAAGGGAGTCTCCCTCTACAAGGTCCAGTACCTCCTCGGCCACGAGAGCTTCCAGACCACCCGGCGCTACGCGCACCTCCAGCCCGATGCCCACAACGCAGTGCTCGAAGCGTGGGAGCAGTTGGACGTTGCACTCACCGTCGCGGCATGAGTGAAGCTCCGCTCCATCCGGCACGGATGGAGCGGAGCTTCTTACCTACTCGGCGGAGTGCTGGTCCTCAGCCGGTGATGAGCCTTCTAGGCTTTGACCGCCAAGGGGCCGTCCCGAACTAGTTTGTGAGGTCACGCCTTGCCGACGATGGATCGTCTGCCATCGGACCAGCGACTTTCCCATAGGCACTCGGCCACCATTAGGACTGCAAGTGCTCGTGACAGGAGTGGCCTTGTCAGTGCTGGGGGTGATGATGGCTACTCACGTACTTCTTGTCCATGGGGGGCACGGTGCACCTGAGTCGTATCGCGGTGAGTGGGTTTCGGGCGAGCACGGAGGGCGAGATGGTCTGTCATCTGCCCAGCCGGTTCAGTGTGCTGATCGGGGCCAACGGTGCCGGAAAGACGACCCTCACGGATGCGCTCTACCTCGCCCATCCCGGTTCCCGCTTCCCGGTTCTACCAAGGTACGGATCCGCCACGCTCGCGCCCGAAGACTCCAATCGCACCATTGAGGTGGCATACAAGCTGGCCGATAGCTTGGCCGAGGAAGGACGTCTCGGACGCCAGCTGCACACCGTCGGTCACCAACGGCTCGGTGAAGTAGCCGAGAGATGGGGTGTCACGCTGAGCCGTAGGCTCGGCAGCGTCACCGCGAAGGTCCATGCGGCACACGGCAGGTCTCTGGACTTGGATCCGTTCAAGCTCATCTACCTGCCGGCCTGGCGTCATCCGCTGGACGAGTTGGCCCGCCGAGAGGCGCGGATCCTGGTGGAACTACTCCGTGCCGAACAGCAGCGTCTGAGCGGCACCCGGAACTTGGTGGGTCTCCGGGCACGGGCCTCCGAGCTCTTGGAGAGACTAGCCAAAGAAAGCATCATCGATGCGGTCGAGGCGCGGATTCGCGATCACATGACAGACTTGTCGGCTGGCGTGAGTCCTCAGTGGCCTTACATACGCGGCCAGGTCATTGACGACACCTACCTAGCCCGCGTGCTGGAACTCATGCTCGCCGTGTTGGAGGGGCGCACCTTCGCCCGGCCTCTTGAAGTGTCCGGGTTGGGATACGTCAACCTACTGCACATAGCCGTGACGCTGGCAGCGATACCTGATTCCACCGAGCTTCCCCAGGATGCTGCCTGGTCCCAATTGGATGCCTCTGATCTGCAGCCCCTCACGGAGGAGGAGGAGATCCAGCAGGCAGTCCGGAACCTCGAACAAGCACAGGCCGACGCCGACTCGGAGGAGGACTCCTTCTTCGGCGCGAAGCCCTTCCACGCCACAGTCGTCATCGAAGAGCCGGAGGCACACCTTCATCCGCAGCTGCAGCACGCTCTTGTCCGATACTTGCGCAGGACCGTCACGAAGCGGCCGGAACTGCAGGTCATCCTCTCCAGTCACGCGACGGACATCATCACGTCCTGTGCCCCGGAGGAACTCGTCGTCGTACGGCGGACGGAGAAGGGACGGGTGTGCCGCACAGTCGCAGATGTCGTGCCGGTCGAGCACCGCGAGGTCACGCTACGGAAGGCTCGACTCCATTTGGACGCGAGTCGGTCTGCTGGCCTCTTCGCCGACCGCCTCGTCCTGGTCGAGGGAGTCACCGACGCTGCTGTCCTCCGGGAGTTCGGCAGGGCCTGGGCCGGACGGGACACGCTCAAGCATGCTTTCATCGACGCACTCAGTATCGTGCACATGGGATGGAAGGTCGGACAGTGGCCGGTGCATCTGCTGGCCACCCGTGGCAGCGAACTGTGCACCAAGCTGGCGATCCTCGTCGACAGCGATCTTGCCTTCGACAGCGAGGAACGCAAGAAGCCGGGATGGCTCCCCGACCACGACCCCTCGGTCGTTGAAGCCTTCGTTAGTCACCCGACCCTGGAACCGTCCATCACCGGAGGCAACGAGCTCTTGATCGCCGAGGCCCTGCGAGAGGTGGGCCTGGACGAGGAGAACGTAACAGCCCAGACTGTGTACGAGCTATTCCGGAGCGCGAAGAAGGGCAAAGACAAGGAGCCCAGTATCAAGGCAGGTCGGGGCTCCAGCAAGAAGGGCGAGTTTGCCCTGGCCGTTGCCGGTCTGCTCTCGGCAGCCAATGAAGCGAGCCTCGGGGAAGCGGCCGACCCGCCTAAGGTCCCTGAGCACATGCAGCGGCTCTTCGACTTCCTATACCCGTCCGACCCGGCGGAGGAAGGTACCCCTACGAAGAACCTCGATCCCTTCGAGACCCTTGTTGAACCAGACTGGCTTATAGCGGACGGCGGCCGGGATGCGGATCACCTGCCGATTACCGACGTGGAGGACTTCTTTTGGCCGGGCGACGAGGAAGACCCGGAATGGACAGACGAGATAGCATGCGAACCGGACCCCACCGCACCAGAGGCAGACGCGCCACCTTGGGACGCTCTCCAGTCCCGACGCCCTCCTCTTGGCGCTTGGCCGACGGCTGCACTTCGAGTGACGGACTATGAGTAGTCACCCGCCGGGCACCCGATCCCTCACACCTGAGCAGCTCCTCGCCGCAGCGAGTACGCACCGCCTTCTCTACATAGAGGCTTTCCCGGGCTCGGGGAAGACAACAGTCTCGAACCAGCGCTTCGGCCTTCATCGCTTCGCGCGTGCGGCCGACCATCGGGCGGTCGTGGCGGTCAGCTTTACTCGCTCAGCTACAGAGGAAATACGCAGCCGCGTTTCCCGTCAGTGGGGATCGTCAGCACTGGGATGGCCCCATCGCATAGTCACGCTTGACACGATCCTTAATGATCTACTTTTCCACCTGCTAAGGTCCGGCATTCTTCAGTGGCCAGGCAACTACCTTGAACTGGATGTGCTGGACGCCTGGCGCACCCACCTGCCAACTACCTACACTCGTGACAAGCCGGTTCTCGCCCTGGACGGTAGGCACATCGTCACCGGCTCCATACGACGAGTGGAACGGGAAGGCCACGTGGATCTAGCGGCCTTCACCACGGCGATCGGCGAAGGGCTATGCACGCACGAAAACGTACGTGAGGTTCTGGAGGCCGCTCTCTGCATCGAGGGCATCCGTGCTTCCGTGAAGGCTTACTTCGCCACGACGATTCGTTCCCTGCTCGTCGACGAGGTCTATGACGCGAACGACCTGGACCTCGAGATCATCCGTCTCGCCGCAGACGCGGGGCTCTCTGTCACTCTTGTGGGCGACCCCTGGCAGGCCCTCTATGGATTTCGTGGCGCGCGGCCCGAGAACGTACCTCGTCTCATCGGGCTGCTTGACTTTGAACGCGTGAACCTCCAGACCTCGTTCAGATGGCGTGGCAGCATCTCGCAGGAGGTATTGGCGCAACGATTGCGTTGCAAGGAGAGGACGTCCCTTTCCGCAGGGACAGCACGAGACGTCGATGTTGTCCTCGCGCGGCAGTGGAAGATGCTGTGGGACGCGGACTCCCAAGTTCTGCCTCTGGCCATCGCCAGGGGCAGGATGGGCCGGTTCCAAGAGGCCGTGTGCACACTACTTCTGAACGAACTCGCCCACAACGCTATCGGCCGACCAGCCGTCTTCCTAAACGACGCCCGGACCACTCTGGGCATCACGGATAATGAAATTCTCGCTAGACTGCGCCCGCATCTGCAGAGCGCACTTGGGTTGTTGAAGAGGCAGGGTGATCTCGGTGCGATCTGGGCGTCCCTGGCGGACGCGGTAGTGACGCTGGTGCCTATCGATTCGGCGGCAACTCAGAAGCGGACACCGCGCACCGCTCTCACCAATCTGCGGAAGCGTCTGGAGATGGAAAGGGGGGGCCTCGTTCCTGGCTTGACGTGTCATCAGGCCAAGGGACGTGAGTGGAATAGGGTCGGGGTGCGGCTGGAGGAGGACGACGAGGAGGCTCTGCGAAGGGGGCTCAATCCCGGAGACGAGGCTCACCGTGCGCTTTACGTCGCACTCACCAGGGCACGTCACATTAGCCTCGCGGTATAGGCGGAGGCGACGCTCGTTTGACGCCCTCGACGATTCCAGAGCTTGCTAAACGCATCGAAATTTCCCCATGACCTTCGGGAACGCCGACTTCCCTCTGTATGACGCCAGCTCGATGACTCATCATGTGGAGAGGGCGGTGTTCGAATCCCGTCGTTCCTGATCCAAAGTCCCAGAGAAGTCCCAGGGACTCCGTCACGCCCCTGCTCGCCTTGCATTTGTGCAGGTCAGGAGGGGTGTGACGGAGCTTCTCCTGTAGGTTTTCAGATGTCCCGGAAGATCTCGATCTGCGCCCCCACCGAATTCAGCCGCTCAGCCAGCTCCTCGTAACCCCGGTTGATCACATACACGTTGCGCAGCACCGACGTGCCCTCGGCCGCCATCATCGCCAGCAGCACCACCACCGCCGGCCGCAGTGCCGGCGGGCACATCATCTCGGCGGCGCGCCAGCGGGTGGGGCCCTCGACCAGGACGCGGTGGGGGTCCAGGAGCTGGAGCCTGCCGCCGAGGCGGTTGAGGTCGGTGAGGTAGATCGCGCGGTTGTCGTAGACCCAGTCGTGGATCAGGGTCTGGCCGTGTGCGGAGGCCGCGATCGCCGCGAAGAACGGCACGTTGTCGATGTTCAGGCCGGGGAAGGGCATCGGGTGGATCTTGTCGATGGGCGCCTCCAGTTTGGAGGGCCGGACCGTCAGGTCCACCAGCCTGGTGCGGCCGTTGTCGGCGGCGTACTCCGCGGTACGGTCGCAGTCGACGCCCATCTCCTCCAGGACCGCGAGCTCGATCTCCAGGAACTCGATCGGGACGCGACGGATCGTCAGCTCGGACTCCGTCACCACGGCGGCGGCCAGCAGGCTCATCGCCTCGACCGGGTCCTCGGAGGGGGAGTAGTCGACGTCCACGTCGATCTCCGGCACGCCGTGCACCGTCAGGGTCGTCGTGCCGACGCCGTCGACGCGTACGCCGAGCGCCTCCAGGAAGAAGCACAGGTCCTGGACCATGTAGTTGGAGGACGCGTTACGGATGACCGTCTCGCCGTCGTGGCGCGCGGCGGCCAGCAGGGCGTTCTCGGTCACCGTGTCGCCGCGCTCGGTCAGGACGATGGGGCGGTCCGGGCGGACCTCGCGGTCGACCTGGGCGTGGTAGAGCCCGTCTGTGGCGGCGATGTCCAGGCCGAAGCGGCGCAGCGCGATCATGTGCGGCTCGATCGTGCGGGTGCCGAGGTCGCAGCCGCCGGCGTACGGCAGGGTGAAGCGGTCCGTGCGGTGGAGCAGCGGGCCGAGGAACATGATGATCGAGCGGGTCCGGCGTGCGGCGTCCGCGTCGATGGCCTCCAGCTCCAGCTCGGCGGGCGGGAGGATCTCCAGGTCCACGCCGTCGTTGATCCAGCGGGTGCGCACGCCGATGGAGTTGAGGACCTCCAGGAGACGGAAGACCTCCTCGATGCGCGCCACCCGGCGCAGCACGGTCCGGCCCTTGTTGAGCAGGGAGCCGCAGAGCAGGGCGACGCAGGCGTTCTTGCTCGTCTTGACGTCGATCGAGCCGGAGAGCCGGCGTCCGCCGACGACCCGCAGGTGCATGGGGCCGGAGTAGCCGAGAGACACGATCTCGCTGTCGAGGGCTTCACCGATGCGGGCGATCATCTCAAGGCTGATGTTCTGGTTGCCGCGCTCGATGCGGTTGACGGCGCTCTGACTCGTGGCGAGCGCCTCGGCGAGCTGGCTCTGTGTCCAGCCACGGTGCTGACGGGCGTCACGGATGAGCTTGCCGATGCGTGCGAGGTAGTCGTCTTCCATGCCCGCACGCTATCTCAGATATGAGATGAAGATCGTGCCGGGGGTGTGCGAGTGGGGTAACGGCACTGTGCCGGGCCGCGGGTGGAGGCCTGATCCGAGGATCAGGCGCACCCCGCGGCCCGGCGTGCGGTGTTGCGCTGATCGGGTGAGTCAGCTGCGACGGCTGCGCTTGGTCGTCTTCCGCCAGCCGAACGGGCCCGGCAGGTCCATCGACGTGGTGCGTCGGCCGGTGCTGCTGTGGGTCCGCTTCGGCCCGTGCCGTCCACCCGTCGTCACGGACCACGAGCGCTTGTTGATGTTCAGCCGGACGCCCGGGAGGATCTGGAAGCTCTTTCGGAAGGTGAGCGGCATCTGTGCCTCCTCTGTCAGGAGTACGCCTGTCCCGAAGTCGCCCGCTCATGCCTGGAATTCTCCGGGCGCCGTGTCATCGGATGCCGAGCGCCAGGCAGAAGTCCACCCGGTCGTGCAGGGTCGCCAGGCTGTGTCCCGTGAGCTGTTCCACGCGCTGGAGGCGGTAGCGCAGGGTGTTGACGTGGACGTGCAGCTGCTCCGCGCACCGCTGCCAGGAGCCCGACGCGTCGAGGAACGCGCTGAGGGTGCCCACCAGGTCGCTGTGGTGCTCGGCGTCGTACCGCTCCAGTACGCCGATGAGCCGCTCCCGGTACATGCGGCGCACATCGTCCGGTACGGCGGCGAGCAGCATGAGGTGGGAGGAGAGCGCCTCGGTGCCCGCGACGCGCACGGTGCCGGTTCCGAGCCGGGCCACCCGCTGGGCGTGCCGGGCCTCGTCCAGCGCGCGGCGCAGTCCCGCCGGACCGTCCGTCGGCCCCGAGACCCCGATCGCGGCCCAGCCGTGCGCGAGGAACGGGTCCAGCCCGCGGGCGGCCTCCGCGCACCGCTCGGAGAGGCCGTCGCCGCTGTCGGCGCCACCCGTGTCCGGTACGAACATCAGATGGCCGTCCTTCGTCGCGAACGGCGCCGAACAGCCCGGTATCCGGCCGTGCACATCGTCCAGGACGACCGCGGCGAGCTCCGCTCCGTACGGGCGGCCGGTCGTGGAGACACAGACGACGGCCAGCGGCACGTCCGGGTCCAGGCCCACGCTGCGGAGGCGGCCCGCGGCCGGTTCCGTCCGGCCCTCGCCCAGGAGGTCCACCGACTCGCGCAGCAGCCGCTCCTCGATGCGCCGCCGCTCCTGTCCGGCCACCCCGTCCAGAGCGAGCAGCGCACACACCTCGGCCGCGGCGTCCGCCACTCCGGGCGCCCAGTCGCGGTGGTCGCCCGCCGCCGCGAGATAGCCGGCGGGCGGGCGGTGGGCGACGGGGGACTGCACGGGCAGGAACGTGAGGTGCCCGCCGCCGGGCAGGGGCTGCACCGAGGGGAAGGCCCCGGCCGCGAAGGCCGCGCGCAGTGCGCGCCGGAGGTGATGTGCGGACACCTCGGGCACCGCGCCCGCCGTGGGCCGGCCCGTGGCGGAGAGGGCCGCGCAGTACAGCCCGGTGGACCTGGCCAGCACCTCGACGAGCCCCTCGGCACCGGCCCCCGACGCCATGCTGGCCACCAGCCCGCGGTGGAGCCCCGCGCCGGGGGAGCGGCCGACGGGTCCGGCGAGCGCGGCCAGCACGGTCTCGGTGAGCGTCGCGTACGACACGTCGTCACCGACCGCGAGCAGCGGCAGCCCATGGCGCTCGCACGCCTCGGCCAGCGCGTCCGGCAGCTCGCCGACGGCCGCCGACCCCGCCACCAGGGCGGAGGCACCGGCCGAGGCGAGCGCGGCGACGAACACATCGGCGTCCCGGGGTTCCCGGTACCAGGTGGTCGAGGTCAGGACCAGCTCCCCGCCGTCCAGATAGCGGCCGGGGTCGGGCAGATCGGTCGTGTACACGCCGGTCACCCGGCGGTCCCGCGGACCCGCCGTGAGTACCGGGGTGAGTTCGAGGCCGGGAATCCCGAGGAGTTCGGTCAGCAGCACCAGGATTTCCTGCCTGACGGATGCGGTGCGGTGTCCGGGTGCCGGGTGCCGGGTGTCCGGTGGATGTGCCGGGTGTCCGGTGGATACGCCAGGAGTCCCGCGGGGCTTGTGTTACGGGCGTGCACACCGGCGGGCACGGGGTTTGGAGAATAGTACGGGGTCGTTCCTCCCCACCGGGCTCTCGTCCGTAGAGCCGTACCGGTCCGCCCGACGCTCGCCGCGGGTTCACTGAAGGACATCGCGGGGCACGGCCTTTCCTCTTCGCCACCTGCCTCGCACGCCTCTTGCGGGACCGCCGCCGCCCTCGCACCGCCCCCGACGCCCGTACCTCCCGCACCATCCGCCCGAGCCGCATGCCCCCGCGTGCCGGACGCCGATCCCTGAGCCCGGAGCCCGCAGCCCGCAGCCCCGATCCCCGAGCTCGATCGG
Source organism: Streptomyces sp. NPDC002125 (assembly GCF_053593715.1). Taxonomy (NCBI): domain Bacteria; kingdom Bacillati; phylum Actinomycetota; class Actinomycetes; order Kitasatosporales; family Streptomycetaceae; genus Streptomyces; species Streptomyces sp. NPDC002125. The sequence goes on from NZ_JBSFDD010000015.1 coordinate 194,068, forward strand.
GTGTCCGGTTCCCCTCCCGTCGCCCCTGAGGAGCCCCCGTGCGTGCCGAACCCCTGCCCGCCGCCCCGCCGTCCGACGACAGCCGCGCCACCCCGCCCGCCCCAACCGCCCCTCCGCTCGGGATCGAGCGGGCCGGCGTCGAACCCGTGCCCCTGGACCGCAGGCACGGCCGTCCGAGGTCGCTGTTCACCCTCTGGTTCGGCGCGAACGTGCAGTTCGCGACGCTCAGCGTGGGCGCCCTGTCGACCTCCGTCTTCGGCCTCGGCCTGGTGCCCGCGATCCTCGCCATCACCCTGGGAACGCTGCTCAGTTCGGCGATGGTGGGGCTGTTCTCCACCCGTGGACCGCTCACCGGCGTACTCCAGCTCATCCAGACGCGCGGCCCGTTCGGCCGGCTCGGTGCCCTGCCGTCGGCCGCGTTCACCGTCGTCAACGGCGTCGGCTGGTGCGTCGTCGACACCCTGCTCGGCATGTTCATCCTGCGGGACCTCACCGGGCTGGCCTTCGCGCCCGCCCTGCTGCTCATGGCCGCGGCCCAGCTCACGGTGGCCGTGCTCGGCTACCGGATGATCCACGCCGTGGAGCGCGGTCTCGCCCTCGCGCTGGTCGTCGTCTTCGCGGTGGTGTCGGTGTACGGATTCGGCAGCGCCCGCACGACGGCTCCCGCCGAGCCGTCCGACGGGCTGCTCGCCGCGTTCCTGCTGGTCGTCGCCGTCACCGCGGCCCGGGGCCTGGGCTGGTCGGCGTACGCCTCCGACTACAGCCGCTATCTGCCGGCCACCGCGCCCACCCGCCGGGTGTTCCTCGCCGCGGGCGGCGGCAGCGCGCTGGCGGGCGTGTGGATCGGCTCGCTGGGCGCGGCGATCGGCACCGTCGCCGCCGTCGACGACCCGAGCACGATGGTCAGCGGGCTGCTCCCGGACGCCCTCGGAACGGTCGTGCTGGTCGCCCTGCTGCTCTCCACCCTCGCGTCCACGGTCATCGACCTCTACTCGGGCGCGATGGCGGCGCTCGCCGCCGGATTCACCATCCCGCGCTGGGTGTCCGTCCTGGTCGTCGGCGGTCTGGGTACGGTCCTGTCCTGGTACGCGGGACACGGCGACTTCGCCACGCAGCTCCAGGACTTCCTGCTGATGACCGGCTACTGGCTCGCTCCCTGGGGCGCGGTGCTCGTCACGGCGTACTGGTGGCGGGAGCGCGGCCCGCGCGACACGGCCCGGCTGTACGACGCGCGGCACCGCTTCGGCTGGGGGGCTGCCGTCGATGGCGGTCGCCCTGCTCGCGGAGATCCCCTTCATGAACCAGTCCCTCTACACCGGCCCGCTGGCCGCCGCCCATCCGGCCGTGGGGCCGTTCGGCCTGCTCGTGGGGTTCGTCGTGGCGGCCGCCGTGTACGCGGCGCTGACCGCCTGGCGCCCCACGCCGCCCGGGGGCCTCCCGGCGCCCGGCACCCCGTCGGCGACGCCCGCCCCGGCGACCGCCTCCCCGCCCGTGGGCTGACCCCGGCTGCTCGCGGCAGCCCCGCCCCAGCAGCCGCACCGCCCCCATCACCGGCACCACCCCCATCACCCCCCATCACCCCCCGTCACCGGCACCACCCACGCCACCCCCACCACCCCCATCACCCACACCACCCGCACCACCCGCACCCGTACCGACCCACCAAGGAGACCCAAGTGACCAACCCCGGCCCCGCAGCCGCCCTCGCCCCCGAGGACGAGAAGTTCCTCGTCACCGCCATCGAACTGGCCGCCCGCGCCCGGCAGGACGGCAACCACCCCTTCGGCTCCCTGCTCGTCCTTGACGGGGCCGCCGTGCTGGAGGCGGGCAACACCGTGACCACCGGCCGGGACGCCACCGGCCACGCGGAGACCAACCTGGTCCGGCTCGCGAGTGCCGCGTACTCCCGTGCCGAACTCGCCCGCGCCACGCTGTACACCAGCACCGAACCCTGTGCGATGTGCTCGGGCGCCGTCTACTGGAGCGGGATCGGGCGGGTCGTCTACGCCCTCGGTGAGGACGAACTCCTCGCCCTGACCGGCGCCGACGAGGAGAACCCGACCATGGCCCTGCCCTGCCGCACCGTCCTCGCGGCGGGCCAGCGAGTCGTCGAGGTCTCGGGCCCGCATCTGCACGAGCGGGCCGCCGCCGTCCACGCGGGCTTCTGGACGGGGGCCGGCGCATGACCGCCCTGCCTCCCCGCACCCTGATCCGCAACGGCATCGTCCTGCCCTGCGAGGGCCGCAGGACCGTCCACGACCCCGGCTCGGTCCTGATCGAGAACGGAAGGATCACCGCCGTCGGCCCGGTCGCCGAACTCGACGCGGCGGCCGAGGACGCGGTCGTGGTGGACGCCACGGGCCACGCCGTCATCCCCGGCCTGCACAACACCCACCTGCACTCCGGGCTGCTGCGCGGCACCGCGGAGTCCAAGTCGCTGTGGGACTGGCTGCGTGACTACGTCGACCCCGCGCACAAGGCGCTCACGCCGGAGATCGCCGAGGCCGCGTCCCTGCTCTGCTACACCGAGTCGCTGCGCGCGGGGACCACCTCCGTGATGGACATGTGGCGCCACATGGAGGGCTCGGCGCACGCGGCAGAACAGGTCGGCATCCGGGCGACCCTCGTCCCGTACGTCGCGGACCTGCCCGGTTACGACTACTTCGAGACGCTGGACACCAACCGCCGGCTCCTGGAGGAGTACCGCACCCACGCCCAGGACCGGGTCCGCTCCTGGGTCGGCCTGGAGCACCTCTTCTACTGCTCCGAGGAGGCGTTCAAGGCAGCGGCCGCGCTCGCCGACGCGTACGAGACCGGACTGCACACCCACTCCTCCGAGACCACCTGGGAGGTGGAGGAGTCGGTGCGCCGCTCCGGCCGCCGCCCCATCGAGGAGTTCCACCACCGGGGCATCCTCGGCCCGCGCACGGTCGTGGCCCACTGCGTCTGGCTGGACGACAACGAGCTGGACCTCCTGGCGAGCACCGGCACCGCCGTCGCGCACTGCCCCTGCTCCAACATGAAGCTTTCCTCGGGGCCGGCCAGGATCATCGAGATGCGGAACAGGGGCATCACCGTCGGCCTCGGCAGCGACGGGGAGAAGGAGAACAACAACCTGGACCTGCTGGAGGAGATGAAGTTCGCGTCCCTCCTTCAGAAGCTGACGAGCCTGGACCCGACGACCGGCGACCCGTGGGACATCCTCGCCATGGCTACGCTCGACGGTGCCAGGGCGCTCGGCCTGGACGCCGTGACCGGCTCGCTGGAGGCGGGGAAGAAGGCCGACGTCGTGACGGTCGACCTGCGCCGGCTGCACACCACCCCGCTCCTGCACGGACCGGATTTCAACGCCGCAGCGCATCTGGTCTTCTCCGCCGGCTCCGCCGACGTCTCCGACGTCTGGGTGGACGGGCACCGCCTGGTGGAGGGCGGCCGGATCCGCAGTGTGGACCCGGAAACCGTCCGCGAGCGCGCCCAGAGCGCGGCCGAGGACCTGTTCCGCAGGAGGGCCGCTCTCCCTCGGTGACGGACCTTCGAGGGTGTGGCAGTGCGGTGTCACGGCCGCCCTTCCCGGTGCGATCACCCGGCGAACGGGTAGACGGCCGGGGAGGACGGCCGCCCGTGGCGTCCGGCGAGGCGCAGGACACGGGCGCCCGGGCATGACCGCGCGGCGGCGATGTACTAGAGTTATCTCGACATCGAGATATCTGCCGAGGCGCACCGCAGCCGCCGCACGGTAAGGGTTACCTAACTAAGCCTTACCTTAGCGGATGGTGGGGGCCGCAGGCGGCGCCGGCCGCACATGAGGCGCGGCGCGGTTGAACGCGCACATTGAAGAAGGAGACTGTCGTGTCGGCGAACAGCTTCGACGCCCGCAGCACGCTGCGCGTGGGCGACGAGTCGTACGAGATCTTCAGGCTGGACAAGGTCGAGGGCTCCGCGCGCCTCCCTTACAGCCTGAAGGTGCTGCTGGAGAACCTGCTCCGTACCGAGGACGGCGCGAACATCACCGCCGATCACATCCGGGCGCTGGGCGGATGGGACTCGCAGGCCCAGCCCAGCCAGGAGATCCAGTTCACGCCGGCCCGCGTGATCATGCAGGACTTCACCGGTGTTCCGTGTGTCGTGGACCTCGCCACCATGCGTGAGGCCGTGAAGGAGCTCGGCGGCGACCCGGCGAAGATCAACCCGCTGGCCCCTGCCGAGCTGGTCATCGACCACTCCGTCATCGCCGACAAGTTCGGCACCAACGACGCGTTCGCCCAGAACGTCGAGCTGGAGTACGGCCGCAACAAGGAGCGCTACCAGTTCCTGCGCTGGGGCCAGACCGCCTTCGACGAGTTCAAGGTCGTCCCCCCGGGCACCGGCATCGTCCACCAGGTCAACATCGAGCACCTGGCGCGCACGGTCATGGTCCGCAACGGCCAGGCCTACCCCGACACCCTCGTCGGCACCGACTCGCACACCACCATGGTCAACGGCCTCGGTGTGCTGGGCTGGGGCGTCGGCGGCATCGAGGCCGAGGCCGCGATGCTCGGCCAGCCGGTCTCCATGCTCATCCCGCGCGTCGTCGGCTTCAAGCTGACCGGCGAGCTCCCGGCAGGCACCACCGCCACCGACCTCGTGCTGACCATCACCGAGATGCTCCGCAAGCACGGCGTCGTCGGCAAGTTCGTCGAGTTCTACGGTGAGGGCGTCGCCGCCACCTCCCTCGCGAACCGCGCCACCATCGGCAACATGTCGCCCGAGTTCGGCTCCACCGCCGCGATCTTCCCGATCGACGACGAGACGCTGAAGTACCTGCGTCTGACCGGCCGTGACGCGCAGCAGGTCGCGCTCGTCGAGGCGTACGCCAAGGAGCAGGGCCTCTGGCTCGACCCGGCCGCCGAGCCCGACTTCTCCGAGAAGCTGGAGCTCGACCTCTCCACGGTCGTCCCCTCCATCGCCGGCCCGAAGCGCCCGCAGGACCGCATCGTCCTCGCCAACGCCAAGGCGCAGTTCGCCCAGGACGTCCGCAACTACGTCGCCGACGACGAGGAGGCGGGCAAGGAGTCCTTCCCGGCCTCCGACGCCCCGGCCGCCTCCAACGGCGTCCCGTCGAACCCGGTCACCGTGACCGCCCCCGACGGCACGACGTACGAGATCGACCACGGCGCCGTCACCGTCGCCGCGATCACCTCCTGCACCAACACCTCGAACCCCTACGTCATGGTCGCCGCCGCGCTCGTGGCGAAGAAGGCCGTCGAGAAGGGCCTGACCCGCAAGCCGTGGGTCAAGACCACCCTCGCGCCGGGCTCGAAGGTCGTCACCGACTACTTCGACAAGGCGGGCCTGACCCCGTACCTCGACAAGGTCGGCTTCAACCTCGTCGGCTACGGCTGCACCACCTGCATCGGCAACTCCGGCCCGCTGCCGGACGAGGTCTCCAAGGCCGTCAACGACCACGACCTGGCCGTCACCTCGGTGCTCTCCGGCAACCGCAACTTCGAGGGCCGGATCAACCCCGACGTCAAGATGAACTACCTGGCGTCCCCGCCGCTGGTCGTCGCGTACGCCATCGCCGGTTCGATGAAGGTCGACATCACCAAGGACGCCCTCGGCGTCGACCAGGACGGCAAGCCGGTCTTCCTCGAGGACATCTGGCCCTCCGAGGCCGAGGTCAACGACGTCGTGGCGAACGCCATCGGCGAGGACATGTTCAACAAGTCCTACCAGGACGTCTTCGCGGGCGACGCCCAGTGGCAGGCGCTGCCGATCCCGACCGGCAACACCTTCGAGTGGGACTCCGAGTCCACCTACGTGCGCAAGCCCCCGTACTTCGAGGGCATGACGATGGAGACGACCCCGGTCGAGGACATCGCGGGCGCCCGGGTGCTCGCCAAGCTGGGCGACTCGGTCACCACCGACCACATCTCCCCGGCCGGCGCCATCAAGGCCGACACCCCGGCCGGCAAGTACCTCACGGAGCACGGCATCGAGCGCCGTGACTTCAACTCCTACGGCTCGCGCCGTGGCAACCACGAGGTCATGATCCGCGGCACGTTCGCCAACATCCGCCTGCGCAACCAGATCGCGCCGGGCACCGAGGGCGGCTTCACCCGCGACTTCACCCAGGCCGACGGTCCGGTGTCGTTCATCTACGACGCCTCGCAGAACTACCAGGCCGCGGGCACCCCGCTCGTCATCCTGGCGGGCAAGGAGTACGGCTCCGGCTCGTCCCGTGACTGGGCGGCCAAGGGCACCGCGCTCCTGGGCGTCAAGGCCGTCATCGCCGAGTCCTACGAGCGCATCCACCGCTCGAACCTCATCGGCATGGGCGTCCTCCCGCTCCAGTTCCCCGAGGGCCACACCGCCGAGTCCCTCGGCCTCACCGGCGAGGAGACCTTCTCCTTCGCCGGCGTGACCGAGCTGAACAACGGCACCACGCCGCGCACCGTCAAGGTCACCACCGACACCGGTGTGGAGTTCGACGGCGTCGTCCGCATCGACACCCCCGGTGAGGCGGACTACTACCGCAACGGCGGCATCCTGCAGTACGTGCTCCGCAGCCTGATCCGCAAGTAGGTCCGGCAGTACGGAGAGGAGGGCCGCATCCCCGCGACGGGGGTGCGGCCCTCCTGCCGTACGCGGCCCCGGGAGCGCCCGGGGCCCGATCACACGGTCCCGGCCCGGCCCGGCCCGCACAGGGCCCTGGGGCGCCCGGACGGGCGTTAGGCTCGAAGGTCTGATGAAGAACAACCTCGCCTCGCCGGCGGCCAAGGCCGGTCACGAGTCCGTACGGCGTCACAACCTGAGCCTGGTCCTGCGGACCGTCCGTGACGAGGGCGAGGTCACCCGCGCCCGGGTGGCGAGCCTCGTGGGGCTCACCCGGGCGGCCGTCTCCTCGCTCGTCGAGGAGCTCCTGGCACTGGACTGCGTCAGCGAGTCCGGCAAGACCTCCAGCGGATCGGCCGGGCGCCCCGGCACCGTGCTGAAGCTCTCCAGGACCGGGCCCGCCGGCCTCGGCGTGGAGATCAACATCGACTACGTGTCGGTGTGCGCCGTCGACCTCACCGGCACCGACAGGGTCCGGGTCACCGAGCACACCGACCACCGGGGTGTCCCGCCCGCCGAGGTGCTCGCCCACGCCGCCCGGCTCACCAACCGGGTCATCGCCTCCACCCGGGAACAGGAACTGCGGGTGGTCGGCGTCGAGCTGGCACTGCCCGGCCTCGTCTCCGGCGGCGTCGTCCGGCAGGCCCCGAACCTCGGCTGGAGCAGGGTCGCGGCCGAGGGCATCTTCGGACAGGCGCTCAGCACCCTGCGCCCGGCCGGGCGGGCGCTGGCCGTCGGCTCCGACAACGAGGCCAACCTCGCGGCCCTCGCCGAGCTCTGGTTCGGCGGGCTCGGCGGCGTACGCACCTTCCTCTATCTCACCGGTGAGATCGGCGTGGGCGGCGCGCTCGTGGTCAACGGCGAGATGCTGCGCGGCGCCCACGGCTTCGCGGGCGAGATCGGGCACGTCGTCGTCGACCCGAAGGGCCCCCTCTGCCGGTGCGGGGCGCACGGCTGCCTGGAGCAGTACGCGGGCCGGGCGGCGCTCCTGCGGGCGGCCGGGATCGACCCCGCCCTGGGCGTACGCGGAATCGCCGAGCTGGAGCAGCGCGCCGCGGCGGGACAGGAGCGCGCCGTCACGGCGCTGCGCGAGGCGGGGGACCGGCTGGGCGTGGTGCTGGCCGGCGCGGTGAACCTGTTCGACCCGGAGGCGGTCGTCCTCGGCGGGATCTACCGCAGCCTGATGCCCTGGCTGGAGCAGTCCGCGGACGCCCAGCTCACCGCGCGGGTGGTGTCGGGCCGCTGGCACGAGAGCGGCAGCCGGCTGCGCGCCTCCTCCGTCTCGGGCGACGCGGCCCGGGGCGCGGCGGCACGGGTGGTGCACGAGGTCCTGGAGAACCCGGGGGCGTACGCCGTGCGCTGACGCGCCCGCCCCGCGCCCGGACGCGCGACGGGGGCGTACGCGCCGTCGTGGCCGCGTACGCCCCCGCTCCGGAGCTCGGGTGATCAGGCCTTGTGGGCCGCGATCAGCTGCTGATACCAGCGGTAGCTGTCCTTCGGGGTGCGCTCCAGGGTGTCGTAGTCGACCCGGATGATCCCGAACCGCTTCGCGTAGCCCAGCGCCCACTCGAAGTTGTCCAGCAGCGACCACACGTAGTAGCCGCGCACGTCGACACCGGCGTCCATGGCCGCACGCAGCGCGGTCAGGTGCGTACGCAGGTACTCCACCCGGTCCGCGTCGTGGATGGAACCGTCGGCCTCGACGCTGTCGAACTCCGCCGAGCCGTTCTCCGTGATGTGCACCGGAGGCAGGGCGTCGCCGTACGTCTGCTTCAGGACCGTCAGCAGATCCGTGAAGGACTCCGGGACGACCGGCCAGCCCATGGCCGTCCTGCGGACGTCCGGGTAGGACCCCTCCGTGTACCGGTTGTCCGTGGCGACGCGCAGCGCCGGGTCCGCCTCGCGGTGCGGGGCGGCGGCGACCACGATCGGGCGGTAGTAGTTGATGCCGAGGAAGTCCATCGGCTGGGAGATCAGCTCCAGGTCGCCCTCGCGGCGGAAGTCCTGGCCGGTGATGAGCTCGCCCCAGGTCTCCTCCTCGGTGGCCGGGTAGCGGCCCGCGAGGAGCGGCTCGGTCCACACCAGGTTGTGCTGGGTGTCCGCGCGGACGACGGCGGCGAGGTCGGCGTCCGACTCGGTGGCCGGGACGTTGCGGTCCAGGTTGAGCGTGATGCCCGCCTCGCGGACGCCCGCGGCGCGCAGCGCGTTCATCGCGTGGCCGTGACCGACCAGCAGGTGGTGCGCGGCGGCCAGGGCCCCGCGGCCCTCCTGGGCGCCCGGCGCGTGCCGGCCGACGGAGTAGCCGAGGAAGGCGCTGCACCACGGCTCGTTGAGGGTGATCCAGCGCGGCACCCGGTCGCCCAGGTGCTCGGCGACGATCGCCGTGTACTCGCCGAAGCGCTCGGCGGTCTCGCGTACCCGCCAGCCGCCCTTGTCCTCCAGGGCCTGCGGCAGGTCCCAGTGGTAGAGGGTGGCGGCCGGCTCGATGCCCGCCTCCAGGAGCGAGTCGACGAGCCGGGAGTAGAAGTCCAGCCCCTTGGGGTTGACCGCCCCGCTGCCCGTCGGCTGGATGCGGGACCAGGCGATCGAGAAGCGGTACGACTCCACGCCCAGGTCGCGCAGCAGAGCCACGTCCTCCGGGTAGCGGTGGTAGTGGTCGCACGCGACGTCGCCCGTGTCGCCGCCGTCCGTCCTGCCGGGCGTGTGGCTGTAGGTGTCCCAGATGGACGGGCCGCGGCCGTCTTCCTTCACGGCGCCCTCGATCTGGTACGAGGCCGTGGCCGCGCCGAAGACGAATCCGGGCGGGAAGACCGGGAAGTCACTCATGGAAACCCTTACTTGACCGAGCCACCGGTGATGCCGGCGGCGATGTACTTCTGGGACAGGACGAGGAGGACCGCCGCGGGCACGGCGGAGAGCACCGAGGCGGCCATGACCGAACCCCAGTCGCCGACGTGCGCGCCGATGTACTGGTAGATGCCCAGCGTGATCGGCTTGACGTCGTCGGTCGTGTTCAGCGTGAGCGCGAACATGAAGTCGCTCCACGCGTACAGGAACGAGAACAGCCCGGCGGTGATCAGCGAGTTGCGGCTCATCGGCAGGACGACCTGGATGAACGTACGGATACGGCCCGCGCCGTCCACCTCGGCGGCCTCGATGACCTCACGCGGGATCGACACCATGAACGAGCGCATCAGCACGATCGCGAAGGGGATGCCCAGGGAGGCGTCCGCCAGCATCAGGCCGAAGTAGGAGTTGACCAGGCCGAGGTCCACGTACGCGCTGTACAGGGCGTTGGCGATGACGATGCCGGGCACCATCTGGGTGATGAGCGTGCCGAAGACGATCGTCTTGCCGCCGCGCAGATTGAACTGCGCCAGCCCGTAGGCCGCCGGAGCGGAGATCGCCAGGCAGATGGCCACGGCGCCGAGCGCCACGGCCAGCGAGGTGAGCAGGTTGCCGCCCTGCTCGGTGATCGCCGAGGTGAAGCCGGAGAAGTCCACGCCCGTCGGGACGGGGCCGACGTCGACCAGGCTCGCGTCCGGCTGCAGCGCGGTGTTGATCATCCAGTACAGCGGGAAGAGCATGACCGCGAGGATGACGAGGCCGAACACGGTCGCACCCCAGCGGCGCTTGGGCCGGTTGACGGCGGGTGCCGGGGCGGCGGGGTTCTGGATGGTGGTCGCCATGCCGGTCACTTCCCCTCGTTGCGGTTGACCCGCAGGTAGAACACCGCGAAGACGGCGGAGATCAGGATCAGGATGTTGCCGACCACGGCACCGGCCCCGAAGTCCATCTGGACGAAGGAGTTCTGGTACGTGAGCGTGCCGAGCGTCTGGGTGGAGTCGGCGGGACCGCCGTCGGTGAGGGCGAGGACCAGGTCGAGGATCTTGACCGTGGACATGAAGCCGAGCACCAGCACCACGGTGATGACGGGCTTGAGCATGGGCAGGGTGACCGAGCGGAACGTACGCCAGGCGGACGCGCCGTCGAGCGCGGCGGCCTCGTTCAGCTCCTTGGGGACCTCCTGGAGACCGCCGTAGAGGATCACCATGTTGAACGGGATGCCGATCCAGATGTTCACCAGGATCACCGAGATCAGCGCCATGCTGGTGCTCGTCAGCCAGGGTGTGTCACCGGGGAGGCCGATGGTGCCGAGGAAGGAGTTGAGCACACCCGTGTCCTGGTCGAAGATGCGCCGCCAGACGATGCCGGAGACGACCATGGGGACCAGCCACGGCAGCAGGATGAGCGAGCGCAGGATGCCGTTCAGCGGGAAGCGGCGGGTGAAGAAGACGGCGAGCGCCAGACCGATGCAGAACTGGCCGAGCAGCGATCCGATGGTGAAGAGGATCGTCTGCCACAGGGCCTTGCCGAACAGCCCGTCGCTGAAGACGTTGTTCCAGTTGTCCAGGCCGTTGAACGGCGCCTCGCCGGTGAAGAAGGTGGACGGCGAGTAGTCCTCGAAGCTCATCACGATGTTGCGGACGAGCGGGTAGCCGAAGAACAGCGCCATGAAGATCACGGCGGGGGCGATGAAGCCCCACTGCGCGAGCGTCTTGCGGCGCTTGGCGCTCCGCGGGTTCACGGGCTTCTTGACCGCTCCGGCGTCGGCGGCCTTGGTGTCGGCCGGCAGCGCGGCGGCTGAGGCTGTGGTGGATGACATGGTTCGTTACCTCAGTTCCCGCTCGTGACCTGCTGCTGGGCACGCTTCAGAGCGGCCTCGCTGGACTCGCCGGTGAGAGCGGACTGGAAGGCGCTCTGGAGGGCGAGCGAAACGGACGACCACTGCGCGCCGACCTTGGCGGTACGGGAACGGGCGGTGGCGACCTGGTCGGCCAGCGCCGCCAGCTCGGGGGTCTTCTTCCGCCAGATGTCGGCCGCCTTGGTGTTGGCCGGGACCATCCAGCTGTTGATGGCGTAGGAGATCTCCTCCTGCTCGCCCGACATGCAGCCGATGATCTTGGCGGCCATCTTCTCGCGCTCGGTGTCACCGGTGTTGGGCACGGTCAGCACGCCACCGCCCAGCGGACCGACCGAGTCGTCCCCGGCCTCGGGGACGGGGATCTCGGCGATGCCCCAGTTGAGCCCCTTCTTGGAGTTCAGGGTCTCGACCTGCCACGGGCCGTTGATCATCATGGCCGCGTTGCCGGCCATGAACTGGTCGTTCACGTCGGCCTGGGTCCAGTTGACCGTGGACTTGGAGAGCGAGCCGTCCTTCAGCAGCGCCTTCCAGTAGTCCAGCGCCTCCGCGACCTCGGGACTGTCGAGCTTGGTCTCGTCACCGCCGTTGGACCACATGAAGGGGGTGAACTGGAAGACACCGTCCTCCGCGCCGCCCGCGCTCAGCGCCAGGCCGTACCGCTTGCCCTGGGTCAGCTTCTTGGCGGTCGACTGCATCTCGGCCCAGGTGGTGGGAACCTCCAGGCCGGCCTTGTCGAGGGTGTCCTTGTTGTAGAACAGCGCCAGGGTGTTCACCGTGCGCGCGGCCCCGTAGTACTCCCCGTCGAACGAACCGAAGTCGACGATGCCCTTGGGGATGTCCGTCGTGGTCAGCCCGAGGTCCTTCAGCGGAATCAGGCCGCCGGCCTCGGCGAACGTCGGCATCTCGGAGGCGTCCAGCTGGAGGACGTCCGGCAGCGACTTCGACGACGCCATGCGCAGCGCCTTCGTCATCAGCTGCGCGGCCGGCACGCTCTGCTGCTCGATGGTGACCCCGAGCTCCTTGCTGCAGCGCTTCAGGGTGTCGCCGTCCCAGCGGTGGTACGACTCGTCGGTCGAGGAGTTCATGACGGTGTAGACGTCCTCGTCCCGCTGCTGGCCGCACCCCGAGAGAACGGTGCCTGCGACGATCGCGGAGACGACGGTGAGGGGGACGACGATCCGCCTGGTACGGCGGCTGCGGCGTCGGATCCGTCCGTCCGGGGAGGGTTCTGTCACGGTGGTGCCCTTGCGGTGAGAGGGGGTTGCCGGGCCGGGCCCATGGGAACGCTCCCATGGGCTGGGAGTCAAGCCCCTTCGCGAATCCGGCGGTGTCGCGACGGGGTCCTCCGGGGTGACCGGCCATGTGCTGCCGGGCACCCCGGGGGGTGGGTCAGCGGACGCCGAGGAGGTGTTCCATGGCGAGCTGGTCGAGGGCTTCGAAGGCCATGGAGCGTTCGGCGGCGGTGGTGGCGTCGAAGTCCTCGTAGGCCGACTTGTCGGCGAGGAGGCTCTTGAGGCCGTCTGCGGCGGTGGGCCGGGCGAGGTCGTCGAGGCGGGAGGCGGTCAGGGCCTCCTGGACGGCCGGGTCGGCCCGGAAGGCCAGGGCGCGCTCCTTGAGGATGAGGTAGTTGCGCATGCAGTTCTTCGCGGACTCCCACACCCCGTCGATGCCGTCGGTGCGTACCGGCTTGAAGTCGAAGTGGAGCGAGCCGGTGTAGTCGGAGGACTCCAGGAGGTCCACGAGCCAGAAGGCCTGGCGCAGGTCGCCGGCGCCGAAGCGGAAGTCCTGGTCGTACTTGATGCCGGACTGACCGTTGAGGTCGATGTGGAAGAGCTTGCCCGCCCACAGGGCCTGGGCGATGCCGTGGGGGAAGTTCAGTCCGGCCATCTGCTCGTGGCCGGTCTC